>CAZRYD010000138.1:14157-15925 GCA_964604225.1 uncultured Caldilineaceae bacterium | reverse complement strand
TGGTCGAAAAATTGCAAACGCGTGGGGTTAATGCCGTCGGCTTGAGTGGGCTGGATGGCCGCATCTGGGAAGGACCGCGCAAGGATACCATCAAGGTCATCCAGAATGGCCGCCGCTTGGTTATTCGGGACGATTACACCGGCAAGGTGGAAAAGGTCAACACGGCTCTGCTGCAAACACTGCTCGACGCTGGCACGCTGCCGGTGTTGACTGCACCCGCCGCCAGCTACGACGGTGAGGCCATCAACGTGGACGGCGACCGGGCCGCTGCCGCCACCGCCGCCGCTTTCCAGGCTGACGCGCTGGTCATCCTCAGCAACGTGCCGGGGCTGCTGGAAAAGTTTCCCGACGAGTCGAGCCTGATTCGCCACATTCCGGCGGTCAAGATTGACCAATTTATGAGCGTGGCCGAAGATCGCATGAAGAAAAAAGTAATGGGCGCGCAAGAGGCGCTGGCTCAGGGCATTGGCAAAGTCATCTTCGCCGATGGTCGGGTGGACCAGCCGGTGCAGCGGGCGTTGGCCGGGGAGGGTACGGTGATAGGATGAATGGCGAATGGCGAATAGGCGAATGAAGAAATAATTCTTATTCACTATTCACAGCTTGGCCATTTGATTGGAGGACCTGATGACGTATGAAGAGTGGGAACAAAACGTTCATCAGCGGGTGAAAGATGAGCCGGTTTGGAGTTTCTTTGGCTACAGAAAAGCGTTGTTTTTGTATGATTTAGTCTGGCAAGATTGCGAAAAGTTGGTAACAGACCGGAAGGGGAGAACCATTGTAGACCAACTTATTCGTAGCACCGGGTCTATTAGCGCCAATATGGAAGAAGGGTACGGCCGGGGCTATGGAAAGGAATATGCTTACTTTCTACGAGTTTCGGTTGGTTCGGCCCGCGAGACAAAAGGTTGGTACTGGCGAGCCAGACACTTATTGTCTCAGACTGTGCTCGACCATCGTCTCGCACTACTTGACGAAATCATTAGTCTCACGGTAAAGGAGATCAATCGCCAAACAAGAATTCGCAAATAGATGAATGTAGACCTCAAGCCTTATTCGCTATTCGCCTATTCGCCATTTATGGTGGTAAAAGTGTTTATGGATTTTAAAGAGATTTCTGAACTAGAATTATCCTACTTCTCCGGCGCAGTGGGCCGCCGGCCAGTCGCTTTGGTGCGAGCCAAAGGCACGCGGCTGTGGGACAGTGAGGGCAAAGAGTACATTGACTGCGCCGCAGCGCAGGGCTGGGCCAATGTCGGACACAGCCATCCGCTGGTCACGGCGGCCATTCAACGGCAGGTAGAAACGCTGGTGGCGTCGCAGGAGTCGTCCTACAATGACCAGCGGGCATTGTGGCTGGCCGATATGGCCGCCGTTTTGCGGACCAGTCTCGGCTGGGCTGACTGCGCCATTCACCCCTCCAACTCCGGGGCAGAGGCCAACGAAGCCGCCCTCAAGTTTGCCCGCTTCCAGACAGGCCGAAAAAGCTTTGTGGCGGCCAGTCGCGGCTTTCACGGGCGGACCATGGGCGCGCTGAGCGTTACGGCCAACAAAAAATACCGCGACCCCTTTGAGCCGCTGATGCCAGGCGTCACCCATGTACCCTATAATAATGTCGAGGCAGCAGCGGAAGCTATTGGTGACGACACCGCCGGCGTCATTGTCGAAATTGTGCAGGGTGAGGGCGGCGTTTACCCCGGCGATATGGACTATTTTCAGGCGCTGCGCCGCCTGTTCGAACTGCGGCGCCATCTGCCGGCAGGGGCCG
>CAZRYD010000138.1:0-14147 GCA_964604225.1 uncultured Caldilineaceae bacterium | reverse complement strand
CCGCACCGGGCGCTGGCTGGCCTGCGAGCATCATCAATTATCGCCCGACATCATCACCCTGGGCAAATCCATTGGCGGTGGGCTGCCCATGGGCGTCACCGCCTGGCCCAAGAAATTGGGGCTGTTCGAGTCAGGCACGCACGGCAGCACCTTTGGCGGCGGCCCGCTGGTCTGCGCGGCCAGCCGGGCCGTGATCGAGGTGATGGCTGAAGAACGCCTGCCGGAACGGGCCGAAACCCTGGGGACGTGGCTGCTGGGCGAGCTGCGCGGACTTCGCTCCAGCCAGGTGCGAGAGGTGCGCGGCCTGGGCCTGATGATCGGCCTGGAACTGCGGGGCAAAGTCACCCCGGTATTGCAGCAGTTAATGGAGCGCGGCGTCTGGGCCTTACCGGCCGGGCTGAATGTGTTGCGGTTATTACCCCCACTGGTCATCGAGCAGGCGGATTTGGAGCGGGTGGTTGAGGTGATTGGGGAGGTTTTGGGAAATTAAGACCTCAAAGGTTTTCGAAACCTTTGAGGTCTGGCTGTACCAAGATGAAAGCATACCTCGCCATCAAATACCATCCCGACCACCAAAATCGAAGCTGGATTGAGAACATCTCCGCCGCTTTGGCGCAGAACGGTTTTGAAACGGTTTGCATCGCCCGCGATGTCGAACAGTGGGGGCAGGTGCATTTGAGTCCCGCCGAATTGATGCAAAGAAGCTTGGCCGAGATTGATACGAGTGATGTCGTCGTGGTTGAATTAACCGAAAAAGGCGTCGGCGTAGGCATCGAAGCCGGCTATGCTTACGCCAGATACATTCCGATTATCACGATTGCCCGGAAAGGTGCGGATATTTCGGCAACGCTGCAAGGGATTTCGCAAAAGCTGTTTCTTTACGACAATGCTGATGAACTGTTCCCCTTTTTTCAAACCCTCGCCAAAGGTTGACACCCCATTCACTAAATACTATAATTAGGTGTGGCTACAGTGTAGCTACATTAATAGAGGGAACAACAATGCCCAACACAATTGGTATTCGCGAGTTAAAAAATCAGACCTCTCGGATCGTCCGTTCCGTACGCGAGGAAATGGTCGAATATGTCATAACCTTGCAGGGCAAACCTGTCGCCTTGCTGCGTCCCATTACCGAAGCAGATGAACAACAACTCCGCCAGGCCCAAATCGAGGAGGCTATGGCCGAAATGAAGCAATTGGCCCAAGAAGTGGCAGCAGCGTGGAGTTCGCCCAAGAGTGGCGTTGACCTCATCTCTGAACAGCGGCGGTAACAATGGCTGTCATTGATGCCAGCGTTTATATCGCTCTGATCAACGCCCAGGAAAGTTACCACACCAGCAGTTGGGGCTGGTTTCAACAAGCCCAAGCTGCCGGAGAATCGCTGGCAGCGCCGGCTATCCTCCTGGCCGAAATAGCGGCCGGGTTAAGTCGGGGTCTGGGCAGCCCGACTTTGGTGCACCAAGTGGTGCAGCAACTTTTGCAGGCGCAACTTATAGACCTGGTTCCGATCACACCAGCTTTGGCCGAGCGAGCCGCTGCGATTGCCGCTGATCACCAGATTCGAGGCTGTGACGCCATTTATTTGGCTCTGGCCGAGCAGTTGGGCGATGAATTAGTCACATTGGATCAACAACAACTTAAGCGTGGGGCAGCCATTGTGACTACTCGCAAACCTTGATACCCCAAATAGATAGACATTATATGGTAGATAACTTTCAAACCGCAGCGATCGATCTCCTGACCAACCTCGTCTCCATCCCTTCTCCCTCCGAGCGCGAAGCTGAAGCCTCCGCTTACCTGGCTGGTTGGATGAATCAACACGGCCTAACCGCCCACGTTGACGAAGCCGGCAGCGCCGTTGGCATCAAAGGCGATGGGCCTAAAGAGATTTTGCTCCTGGGTCACATTGACACTTTCCCCGGCGAAGTACCGGTTCGCCGCGAGGGTGACTTGCTCTACGGGCGGGGTACGGTAGACGCCAAAGGCCCGCTCTGCACCTTTGCCGCTGCCGCCGCTCAAGTAGATGTACCGCCCGGCTGGCGGCTGACCGTCGTCGGCGCGGTCGAGGAGGAGTGCGCGACGAGTAAGGGGGCGCGGTTTGTTTTAAGCCAGAGGCTCGGGGGACAACAGCAGGGGAGCACCCCCGTGAATTACCGGGGGCAGGGGGGAGATACCTTCCAACCTCCCCTCTTCTGTGTCATCGGTGAGCCGAGCCACTGGGACCGAGTTACCCTGGGTTACAAAGGCCGGCTGCTGCTGGATGTGATCTTGCGCGCGCCGTTTAGCCATTCGGCGGGGGAAGGGCGGCTGCCGGCAGAGCAGGCGGTTGACTTATGGCGACAGGTGGAACAGTTTTGCGCTCGGTTCAACGGGGAGCGGCAAGCTGATACGCCCTTCAACCGGCTCGATCCCTCGCTGCGACACATTGCCAGCCGGGACGAAGGGGCCTTTGGGCTGGTCGAACTGGGCATGGGTTTCCGGCTGCCGGTCGGCCTTGGTCTGACCGAGTTGGAGCAGCAGTTGCGCCAGGTGGTCCAAACCCTGCCGGCTGGCACAACGGCTGAGCTGCAATTTTCTGGTGGCGAACCGGCCTACAAGGGCGACAAATCGAACCCGCTGGTCCGCACTTTTTTGCAGGCCATTCGTGCTACCGGCGGCGAGCCGCGCTTTGTGGTCAAAACCGGCACAGCCGATATGAACGTCGTCGCGCCCCATTGGTCCGATACGCCGGTGGTCGCTTACGGCCCCGGCGACAGCAGCCTGGATCATACTCCCCATGAACACATTGACCTGAACGAATATTTGCGGGCGATTGGGGTCCTGCGGGATGTGTTGGAAAGACTGATGGAGGGAGGCTAAGGCTGAGGCGAAGTAAAATCTTAACCTTCGCCTCAGTCTTAGCCTTTGAGAGAATATGGAACTCAAAAACAAAGTTGCTCTGGTGACCGGTTGTGCGATGCGGGTGGGGCGAGTAATCGCCTTGACTCTGGCCGAGCGAGGCTGTCACATCGTCATGACCTATCTAACCGAAGCGGAACCGTATCAAGCCACCGCTGCCGAGATTCAGGCAAAGGGAGTTGACGTGCTGGCTTTGCCTTTGAACGTCCAAACGCCGGGCGACCCGGCGCGAGTGGTGGCCGCTGCGATGGAGCGCTTTGGGCGAATTGACATGTTGGTAAATAACGCGTCGGTCTGGTTGAAAGCGCCTTTTTTGGATATTACGGAGGAGGCGTGGCGGTCGGCGCTGGAGATCAATTTGACCGGCCCCTTCTTGATGAGCCAGGCAGTTGCCCCGTATATGCTCAGCCAAAAATCGGGCGTGATTGTCAATATCACCGATCTATCGGCCTATCAAACCTGGGCCGGTTACGCCCACCACTCGGCCAGTAAAGCCGGCCTGGTAGCTCTGACCCGGGTGATGGCGGCCGAACTGGCCCCGCATGTGCGGGTCAACGCCATCGCTCCCGGTACGGTGCTGCTGCCTGATAACGCGGACGAGGCCAAGATTCAGTGGGCCGTCGAGAATTCGCTGCTCAAACGGGTAGGGACGCCGGAAGACGTGGCTCGGACGGTCATCTTTTTGGCTGAAAGTGATTTTATTACCGGGGCGGTCTACTTTGTCGATGGCGGTCGGGCCCTGGTATGAGTAGCCAGGCTCTGGACCCTCTACCCGAATCCTTTGGGGCCAATGAAAGACTTGTATAGTAAGAGCGTGACGGCAATCCACGAAAGGAAACCGGCCGGTGAACACTGACGACTCCCTGCTGGCGCGCATCCAACACCACGAGCCACAAGCTCTGGCCGATGTTTATGATCGCTATTTTGATCAAATCTGTCGTTATCTCAGCTATCGTTTAGGTGAGCCAGATATAGCCGCCGATTTAGCCGGCGAAGTTTTTTTGGCCCTGGTTAACGCGCTGAAGGCTAACAAGCCACCCAGAGTTTCTCTATCAGGGTGGTTATACAGTGTTGCTCGCAATCTGGCAGCCGATTACATTAAAGAAAAATACCGAACTGTGCCCCTTGATGATGATTTAGTGGCTGATGATGTCTCTCTAACCGATCAGGCTTATCTGGCCCACCTGGCCCCGCTGCTGAAAAAGGCGCTGTTGCAGCTCACCGAAGAACAACAGCACGTGGTGGCGTTGCGCTTTGGCCAGGGCTTAAGTCTGGCCGAAACCGCGGACCTGCTCGACAAGTCGGTTGGGTCGGTTAAGGCCCTCCAACACCGCGCCCTGGCTTCCTTGGCCCGGTTTATGCCGGAGGAGGTAGATCATGAGTGATAGTTTTGAGTCTATCCTCGACGAGAGCATCTCCGCCCTGCAAGCCGGCGTGTCTATTGAAGACATCCTGGCCGAAACGCCGGAATATGCCACCCAACTCCGCCCGCTGCTGTTTGCAGCCACCGTTTTGGCCGACCCTAACCCCCAACTTGTGCCGGAAGAGCGCAAGTCAGCGCTGCGGGCCGAGTACATGAAACAGGTCGCCACTCTGCCCTCAGTTAGGCCGCCCACATTCAACCAGAAATTCCAGGCGATTAGCAGAATTATCCGCCGGCGGCTGACCCGCCGGGCCGTCGTCAGCGATATGGTGACGATCACCCTTACCGTGGTTTTAACCCTCTTGATGGCTCTGCTGATTCTAAGCTACGCGGCCGGAGACACGCTTCCCGGCGACTTTCTGTATGGCCTCAAAAGGGCCTCGGAAAATATCCAGCTTAACCTGACCTTTGATGCGGCGCGACGGGCGGCCCTGGGGGAGCAATTTAACCAACGTCGCCTGGCCGAAATCGAGCAACTCATCGAGCAGAACCGGGCGGCGGTGGTACAATTTCGGGGTATTTTGGAAACTAAAGGCGAAAATTTGTGGATTATCGCCGGGGAAACAGTTTTTTTGCCTACGGATGTGAATCTGGAAGGTCAACCTCAAGAGGGGGATCAGGTGGAGGTTATTGGGTTTCTGCGTACCAATAATGTGCTGGTGGCCGATAGGATTACGGTAATTAAATGAGTCCTGTTGCTTTTTTTGATCTGGATTACACGCTGCTTGATACCAGCTCTGGCATGGTTTATATCAAAGAAGCCCTCAAACAGCGGCGGCTGCCTCTTTGGGTGGTCAGCCGCACTTTTATAAGCTACCAATTGAAACGGATTGATTTCGGGCAGGCGCATGGCCGGCTCATTACCTATGTGGGCCGGCGCGGCCGCAGCGAGGCCATAGCGTTTTTTGCCGAGTGGATTCCGCGCCTACTGCTGCCGCGTTTGACCGCAGCAGGCCGGGCCAAAGTGGAGTGGCATCAGCAGCAAGGCCATCGGGTGGTCATCCTGTCAGCCTCAATTGAGGAGATTGTCAAACCTGTGGCTGAATATTTGGGATTGGGACATAACTATCTCTGCACCCACCTGGAGGTCCAAAACGAACACTATACGGGCGCTTTACGTGGTCCCTTGTGTTACGGTCCTGGCAAAGTCTATTGGGCCGAACAGTGGGCCCTCAAAAACAAGGTGCAGTTTCCACCCTCCAACAGCTACTTCTACACCGACAGTTCATCGGATTTGCCCCTGCTGGAATTGGTGACTCACCCCATTCCGGTCAACCCATCCCGCAAACTAAGCAAAATCGCCGCAGCTAGAGGCTGGGTAATTGAGAAATTTTATTAAGCCAAGTAACCGTTCAGCCTCCTTGCGCCTGAGATTAAAATCTCAGACTCCACGCTTATTGTTCAGTTTTCAGTATGCTTTAGCATACTGAAAGCTGTCAGCCCTGAGCTTCAGCTCGGGGCTAACTGCCCGCTCACCATCTGCTCAAAAACCTTTACCCCCAGGCTGGCCAGGGCCATATCTTCTTCTTCCGGCACGCCGCTCACGCCGACCGCGCCGATCACTTTGCCTTGATAGGTAAGCGGCACGCCGCCGCCCCAGGCGGTGTAACGCAAATCCCCAAAATTGGTCATTGGAAAGCCTTCGTTGCGGGAAGCCTGGCCCACGGCTTTGCTTTCTCGACCCTCGCGGGCAGCGGTAAAAGCTTTATTGATGGCAATATTCAGCGAGGGTAATTTGCAGCCATCCAGCCGCAGAAAAGCGATCAACTCCCCATGCGCGTCGGCTACGGCAATAGCCGCGGCGCGGTTGGTTTTTTCTAGCTCAGCCTGGATCACCGCGACGATTTTGAGCGCGTCAGCGTGCGAGAGATTGTAACTCTGGTACATGGTTGGCTTCTCCTTATTTTTGAGGCTTGATTTTTGCGGGACAATTTGCCCCGGTGAGACTGGCGTAATTTAGGTCGTCGTTCTTGGGGTTAGCGCGGCAGCCTGCCGTCAGCGGTCGGCGGGCGCTCTTGCAGCCGCTTCACAATTTTATCATAGGTGTCGCCCAACTCCTCCGGCAGCACTCGGGTTTCGCCTATGACCGGCATAAAATTGCTATCGCCGCTCCAGCGCGGCACAAGGTGCATGTGCAAGTGGCTGTCTATCCCGGCTCCGGCGTCCCGGCCAATATTAATGCCGATATTAAAGCCGTCGGGATGCATCAAATCGGTCAAAAGTTCGGTAAAATAGCTGGCCAGCGTAATCAATTCACATTGCACGTCAGGCGGCACTTCGGCCAGAGTAGCCACATGCTGATAGGGCAGGATCATCAAATGCCCGGTATTGTAGGGAAAAATATTTAGCATCGCAAAAACCGTCTGGCCCCGATAAACTAAAAAATTCTCCCGGTCGTGCTCAGAGTTGTCATGACACTTGGCGCAAAAAATGCAGCCGTCTACGTTGGTGCGGGTCGTCGAAACATACTTCATACGCCAGGGTGTGTATAATCTTCCTACAGCCATTAACTTACTCCTGATGAGATAAAGAGGATGTGGCAGAGTAGTCTCAGCAGATCCAAAACGAGGAGCCAACATCTTCAGATGCGGCTCCGTTCGGCATCTAAGGATGCCTCACTCCTCGAAAATTGGATCTAACGAGTATAGAAACGATGAGGCGAAGGTTCATCGCAACACTTCGCCTCGTTACCGTCTTACCTTTTATTGTACCAAAGAGAGACGTAACAAGCGAATTTGCAAATTGAGGGGGCAGGGCTATCATAACAGCCAACCCGGCAAAAAAGGAGTTGCTATGTCTCGACTGAGCGGCGACATGGTCCGCCATGGCTTGCCGACGTTTGTTTTTGGTCAAAACGTGATTTATACCGAACAAACCGGTTCCACCAATACTGAACTTAAACGCCTGGCCCGTTGGGGTGCGCCCGAAGGCATGCTTTACCTGACCGATGAGCAGTTGGTGGGGCGAGGTCGTATGGAGCGGAGCTGGCACGCCCCGGCCGGTTCCAGCTTGTTGATGTCGCTGCTGTTTCGCCCCGCCGGGCTGGTCGCGCCACAGCAGGCCCAGCGCCTGACCATGCTCTGCGCCCTGGCCCTGGCCGACGCTATTGAATTGCACACCGAGTTATCCCCCGGCCTCAAGTGGCCCAACGACCTGGTCTGGATTGATGGCAAAAAATTGGCCGGCATCCTGACCGAGCTGGATATCGAGGGTGATACCTTAAACTGGGCCGTGGTGGGGTTGGGGTTGAATGTCAATGTTGATTTTAGCCGACAGAAAGAGGCCGAACCCGACCGGCTCAACCGACCCGGCAGCGGGGGACCGCCGCTGGCCCAGGTGGCCACCAGCCTGTCGATGATTATGGGCCGCGATACCGGCGGCCTGCGCCTGCCGATTTTGCAGAGTTTCCTCTTTAACGTTGAGCAGCGTTACGAAGCCTTGCGCCGGGGGGAACTACCCCATCGCGAATGGCAGGAGCGGCTGGTCGGCATTGGCCAGCCAATCAGCGTGACCGTTCTGGAGGGGGCGGAGCGCTACGAAGGCATATTAACCAGAATAGACGAAAACGGGGCCATCCTGCTCACCCAGGCCGATGGCTCGACGGTGACAATTATTGCCGGGGATGTGACTTTACGCTGACTCATCTAGCCCCAAGGGTTGCTTGTCGCCTCTATTATGTGTATCATGTTGGATAGCGCCTAATCTATTCAATGTTCAGGAGTTAACTTATTTCTCATCAAAAAACTGACAAATTTATCACCATTAGACCCCTCACCGAGCGCACCTTTCTGGTGGGGGTCGAGTTAAAACGGCCCAAAAATGGGCTCAGCTTCAATGTAGAGGACTCGCTGGAAGAGTTGGCCGCCCTGGCCGATACCGCCGGCCTTGAGGTTGAAGGCGGCACGTACCAACGGTTGGAAAGTATCAATCCCGGCACCTTAATTGGCACCGGCAAAATTGAAGAGTTGCAAGGTTATCGCGATGAACTGGCGATAGATGTTTTTGTGTTTGACGACGAACTGAGTCCGCGCCAGCAGCGCGAATTGGAAAAACTGCTCAAGGTTAAGGTGGTGGACCGCACCGCCCTGATTCTGGACATCTTTGCCCGGCATGCCCGCACCCGCGAGGGGCAGTTGCAGGTCGAGCTGGCGCAATATGAGTATCGTTTACCCCGCTTGACCCGCATGTGGACCCACCTGGCTCGCCAGGCCGGTGGTCGCGCCGGGGGCGCCAGCGGCGGTGTGGGCGTGCGCGGCCCTGGTGAAACCCAGCTTGAGGTTGACCGCCGTGAGATCAGTCAGCGGATTGCCCATCTCAAAGGGGAATTGGAAAAGGTGCGCGCCCATCGCGCGCGTTACCGCAAACAGCGACAGCGCGCCGGGGTGCCGGTGGTGGCGATTGTCGGCTATACCAACGCCGGCAAAAGCACCCTGCTCAATGCCCTGGCCCGGGCCGATGTTTATGCCGCCGACCAGCTTTTTGCCACGCTGGATCCCACCACCCGGCGGGTCGCCTTGCCCAGCGGGATCGAAGTGCTGTTCAGCGATACCGTCGGTTTTATCCAAAAATTGCCAACCGATCTGGTGGCAGCGTTTCGAGCCACCCTGGAAGAGATTACCGAAGCCGATTTGATTCTGCACGTAGTGGATATTACCCATCGCAACGCCGCCGAACAGGCCGCCACCGTAGCCGACACTCTGGCCGAAATCGGCGCAACCCACGCCCCCATACTGGTCGCTCTGAATAAAATTGACCGGCTGGATGATCCAGAGGAGGCGCTGGAGCAGTTGGCCCAATATCCCAACAGTCTGGGCCTCAGCGCCAAAACCGGGCAGGGTCTGCCTGCGCTGTTGGCCCGCCTCGAAGGGGTGCTGCAAGCCACCCACAAAACGATGGAGTTACTCATCCCCTACAGCCGGGGAGACCTGGTCTCCCTGCTGCACGAACAGGCCATTATCAATCACGAGAGCCACCTGGCCGACGGCACCCGGCTGGTGGTCTACGTGCCGGAGCATCTGCGTGAGTTGGTGCAGCCGTTCCAGCTTGAGCCATACCAGGTCTGAGGCAAACCATCGAGACTTATCATAACCTTTGTGATCAATAATTTGAACCAGGCTAAATTTGCGGCCCTAGGGGTCGCGCCGCCACAGGAGGGAATCTACCTATGCTTGACAAAATGGCGATGATCAAAGGGCTGCCCGTGATTATCGGGCTGGTTTTGGTCATTATCAGCTTCATTGCTCAATTTGTGCCTACCCTCGCCTTTCTAACCGCCGGCCAATGGCTACTGCATTTGGGAGTGATTATCGGCCTGGGGGGGATGCTATTCTCGGACACGCTGTAAAGCTCGGTGTTTCAGTTTATTCTGGGCTTTTCGACATAATGGTTTAAGGTAGGGTAAGTCACCCTGTTATCTTCGAACTTTGTCGATATTCAGGGGAATAACAAATGGTTCTTTACGGTTTTCCGGGCAAACTACTACATATAGTTGTGTAAAAAATACCTCTCAATGGCAGGGCAATTTAAACGTGGGATCAAGTGAAAGTGTCCTATAATACTGTTGCCATCCGCGAACTACTGAATAGTGTGTTTTCTGATGCTGACCTCGAAGTATTCTGCTATGATCACTTTCGCCCTGTATACGATAAATTTGCCTCTCAGACAAACCGCCTGTTGAAAATCCAATTATTGATTGATCATTGTGAGAGATCAGGGCAATTCGATGAACTGCTAACTCAGTTACATGAAATCAATCCGAAGCAATATAATAAATTTATTCATCTGATTTCTCACAATGACCCCGCCATAGTGCCACCAGAACTGGCCCAGATGGAACGGCACTGGCAAAAGCAAATTGCCGACCTGCAAGGGCAATCTTCGACCAACCCGGAAGCCCTTAGTACTCCTCCACCTGTTCTTGAAAGCCCCTGCCCCTATCGCGGCCTGGAACCTTTTGAAGCCGAGCACGCCACCTTTTATTTTGGCCGCGAGGAGATGGTTAAACAGTTGGTGGCAAAGGTGAAAGCGAGCGCCTTTGTCGCGGTGGTGGGACCTTCAGGCAGCGGCAAATCTTCCCTGGTGCGGGCCGGGTTGGTAACAGCCCTGCGCGAAGGCGCGCTGCCCGGCAGCCGCCACTGGACAGTACGTTTCTTACGCCCGGGGGCTGACCCGCTACGGGCGTTGGCCATACCACTTACGACCCTGCTGGAACCGGCTACCGACGACATTGACCGCATTGCTCAAATCCGTAAGTTGGCAGATTATTTACGCGAAGACAAGGTCACGCTAGCCGACGTTGTCGCCCAGATACGGGAAAAGAACCCCGGCTTGTCGCGCCTGGTGTTGATTGCCGACCAATTTGAAGAACTCTACACGGAATGTCAGGATGTCGTCTTGCGGCAAGCTTTTGTAAAAACTTTACTGAGCGGCCGAGGCGAGCCAAACCTGACCCTGGCGCTCACCCTGCGCGCTGATTTTTACGGCCACGCGCTGGCTGATCGGGCCTTGGGTGAAGCGCTGGGCGGCGGGCAGGTCAATGTGCTGCCGATGAATTCGCAGGAACTGCGCGCCGCTATTGAAAAGCCCGCCCAGATGACCAAACGTATGTTTGAACCAGGACTGGTTGACCTGATTCTCAGGGATGTGGCCGAGCAGCCGGGGAATTTGCCTTTACTGGAATTTGCCCTGGCCGAACTCTGGCAACGACAGACGCCGGAGAGGGCACTTACCCTTCAAGCTTATGAGGAAATTGGCGGAGTAACCGGGGCAATTGCCCGGCGCGCTGACACTATTTACCGAGAACTGGCCGACCGGGGGCAGGGTGAGACGGCGCAGCGCATCTTTTTGCGCCTGACGCACTATGGCGAAGGGGCGGAAGATACCCGCCGCCGGGTAGCTGAAGCCGATCTGACGACGCCCGGAGCACCCGCTCTAGCAGTTGAGCAGGTGGTGCGCGCTCTGGCCAACGCGCGCCTGCTGGTGACCGCCAGGGACGAAACTACTCAGGCGGCCACGGTCGAAGTAGCTCACGAAGCCCTTATTCGGGGCTGGGAGCGGCTGCGGCGCTGGCTGGACGAAGACCGCGCGTTTGGCCTATGGCGCGAACGGCTAACCCTGCTGCTGCGCTTCTGGGAAAATGCCCAGCGTGACGATGACGCTTTACTACGGGGCGCGCCTCTGTCCGAGGCCGAAGGCTGGCTGAATGGGCGTGGCGATGACTTGAATGATGCCGAGCGCGACTTTATCCAGGCCAGTTTGGCGCTGCGCGAACGTGAAGCTACCGAACGAGAGGCGCAGCGCCAGCGCGAACTGGCAGCCGCGCAAAAGCTGGCCGAGACGCAACAACAGGCGGCGGCGCGACTGCTGGTACGCAATCGTATTATCACCGTGATTGGATTCGTGGCTTTTATAGCGGCAGTGGCCGCAGGTTTTTTTGGCTTGAGGGCCAACCAAAATGCTATAGAGGCGGGCCACAACCTGGCGACCGCCGAAGCGGCCAGCACGCTGGCGGTCGCCCAACAAGCCACTGCGCAGGCCAATGCTGCCGAAGCCGAGCGCCAGAGCAACGTCAACGCCGCCCGCGCCCTCAAAGCCCGCGCCCTGGTGCAACTGCCCGCCAACGCCGAATGTGCCCTGGCGCTCTCGCTGGCAGCCTATGACCGGGCTGTGCCCATTGCCGATTTCCCACGCTACGAGTTTGAAGACGTGGTGCGCCAGACATTGCTCCAAACCCACGTTCAAGCCACCTTGGTTGGACATACTGATGGTGTATTCAAGGTCGCTTGGGCCCCGGATGGCCAGCGCTTGGCTTCAGCCGGATATGACGGCACAGTGCGCATATGGGACACGAACACGGGCGAAAATGCCCATACACTGACCGGTTCAGGCCAGTGGGTATTAGCTGTGACCTGGAGTCCGGATGGACAACAACTGGCTGCCGGATACGGTGATGGCACCATTGGATTGTGGAACGCCAACAGCGGCAAAATGATAACCACTTTGAGTGGGCATTCAGGAGCAATCTATGACTTGAAGTACAGCCCCGATGGAAACACCCTGGCCTCTGCCTCGTCGGACAAAACCGCCCGCTTGTGGGAGGTACAGACCGGCAAAACTTTGTTTACCCTAGCTCATTCGGACCTAGTTATAGGTATAGATTGGAGTCCAGATGGGCAGCAGGTAGCGACTGCTTCGCAGGACTTTACTGTCAAGCTTTGGGATACCGTCACAGGTGAATCCACAGCTATCTTGACAGCTTCCCCTTCTTATTACTTAAGTGTAAGCTGGTCTCCAGATGGAAAAGAATTAGCCAGTGCCTCCGCCGATGGGAACCTGTACGTGTGGGATACCGGCACACAGAAAACTATCGCCACGCTCAAAGGACATAAAGCTCTTCTTTATTCTGTTGATTGGAACCTCGCTGGCAACTTGTTGGCCTCGGCGGGCGAAGACAATACCATCCGCTTGTGGAACACCGAAACCTGGGAAAATGTGGCAACCCTCACCGGACATACCGCCCTGATTCGCGCCTTGGCCTGGAGTCCGGACGGGCATCGGTTGGCATCCGGTTCTGATGACAGGACGGCGAGAGTGTGGCACATTGAGGCAGGCAAAAGTGTGCAAACTCTGACTGCGAAAAGTATTTTTGTTTTGGACGCCAAGTGGAGCCCCGACGGGCAATGGCTGGCTTCGGCCAATAGTGATCTATCCTTAAACCAGTCTATCCAATTGTGGAATACAGAGAGCGGGATAAGCACGACCATAAAGGCAGAGCATAGCAGTTCAATCCAAAGAATTGCCTGGAGCCCGGACGGACAACAATTAGCCACCGCCGCAGCCGACTCAAGCATCCAAATCTATGCTGCCAACACTGCCAAGCGCTTGGCAACGCTGAGTGGTCATACTAACATAGTCTCTGATATAGCCTGGAGTCCGGATGGGAAGCATCTGGCATCCAGTAGCTTAGGTGGTTCCGTGAAAATATGGGAGGTCCAAACGAGACAGATTTTATTCACTATGAATCATAATGGTGATGCTCTCTCCATAGCCTGGGATCCGAATGGACACTCGTTGGCTTCGGCTTCAGCGGATAACACGATTCGGGTGTGGGATGCCGACACCGGCAAAAGCACGCGGGTCCTGACCGACCATGTTGCGCCTGTACTCAGTGTGGCCTGGAATTCGGATGGAAAACTTCTGGCCGCAGGTGCATCTGATGGCCTCATTCAGGTGTGGCAAGCCGACACAGGGCAGCGGGTAGCCACGCTCACCGGGCATAACAGCAATGTCTGGAGCGTGGCCTGGAGCCCTACCAAGCCAGACCTGCTTGCTTCAGCCTCCAACGACGAAACGGTGCGCTTGTGGAATGTGACGACCGGAGAAAATATTGCTACACTAACCGGTCATACGGGGGGGGTACGGGCCGTAAGTTTTAGCCCGGATGGGCAGCGGTTGGCGACGGCGGGTATGCTTGACCACACGGTTATCATTTACCACGTAGATTTTGAGCAAGATGTCCTGCCTATCGCGCGGGCGCAACTGGCCCACGGCTCCACACCTAAAGAGCGCCAGCGGTGCATCGGTGGGCCATAATTGGCTCGTTCTACTGGCAGAGAGGGTAAAGTTTGAAAATTCCGAGAGCCAGGCAGTAGGCAGTGATTTGTGCTGTGGCATTATTGTGAGGTTCGGGCGTGTACCATCCAGCCATCAAATTGACGCAGAAAAGTGCAATTCAAGGTAGAGGCCTGGTCGCGGCAAGTTTCATTGCCCAGGGGGAGGGTCGGCTTTAACATAATATCAGTACATTAGGAGCGCGAGCTTTTTCGAG
>CAZRYD010000137.1:0-16125 GCA_964604225.1 uncultured Caldilineaceae bacterium | reverse complement strand
ATGATTCAACCACAGTCACCCCAACTTATCCACCTTCTTGAAGAACTCGCCGCCAACGCCTGGCCGGCCGAGGTCGTTCAGGTCCTAGACGGCTGGCGGCTGCGCTTCAACCGAAATGTGACCCGGCGGGCCAATTCCGTCTGGCCAAATGGGGCAGGAAACGGCCACTCCTTAGAGCAGAAATTAGCCCTGGCGGAGGATTTCTATGCCCGCTGGGGCTGCCCAACTCGCTACCAGATGTGTCCGGCCGCCCACCCTGCCAACCTGGACGCAATTCTAGCTGAGCACGGCTACACCATCGACGCTCGCACCGCCGTACAGATTGCCTCGCTGGAAACTGTCCTGGCGCGCACAGAAGCTAATCCCACTCATACGATCACCATCAGCGAGGTTTTTGAACAAAATTGGTTCGACCTGTACTGCGAGGCGGAACACGTCAGCCTGCATGCGGCTGAGGTGCGGCGCGGCATTTTACAGCGGATTGGTCCACGTGCAGGCTTTGCCTTGTTGCAGATAACCGGTCAGCCCGCGGCTATCGGGCTGGGGGTGGTGGAACGAGGCTGGCTGGGTCTTTTCAGTGTGGCCACCCACCCCCAATTTCGCCGCCAGGGCGCGGCTACAACGACCCTTCGCGCCCTGACCCAGTGGGGTCAGACTTATCGGGCTAACCAGCTCTATCTCCAGGTTATGGCCGATAACGCACCGGCTCTCGCTTTATATGCCCGGCTTGGTTTTGAAACCCTCTATCACTATCACTATCGACAATTGACTTAATTTGGTCAGGCAAGAGGCATCTTGAAAGTGAGTTATCACTGAACCCTGGTTAAGAATTTGATTGCCCTCACTAAAGCAGGTACAATGGTTGTTGTTCTTGCCAAGGACATCAAATTAATGTAATTAGAGAGGAAACCGATGACTACAAAAACTTGGGGGATTTTAGCCGATGATCTCACGAAAGCACTCGGCTTGCAACACGCGCCCATAGCCATTACTTTTGCCAACGAAGCACCTCAAGGCACCTCGCCATTCGAGGCCGACATGCCGGAACCCAGCGAGGATGGCCGCACCGGCAAAGTGCCCGCCGGGTGTGTCTTTTGGATCAAAGCGACCGCTAAAACCTTTACCACCGTGCCTACCGATCACTACAATTGCAGTGTGGGCAGCGTCACCCATGGCTTGAAAAAGCTGGAAGAGGTAATGAACAACGAGGATGTCCAGGGCATCCTGGAAGCGGAGTGGGTAACGCCGGAAGAGGCTATGCAGCTACCTGTAGTTCAAGATAAACACAATTATGTCGCCTACGGCCCGCTGGCTGGAACGCCGGTTGACCCGGATGTCGTTCTATTGCGGATCAACGCCTTCCAGGGCATGGTTATGCTCGACGCCTTTAGTGGCATGGATGTCGTGGGCAAGCCGCAGTGTCACATCATTCCTATGGCCAAAGAGCAAAACAAGATTGCCATGAGCACCGGCTGCATGCTCAGTCGCATCCGCACCGGCATGTCGCCCAATGAGATGACCTGCACCATTCCCGCCGCCCGGCTGGCTGAGGTAGTGGACAAGTTAGAGGCTCGGCGCAAAGCCAACGCGGCCGTCGGGGCTTATGCTAATAAGGATCTGGCCCGCTTTGTCAACGCCTAACCTCAGCTTTGCCGATTTGAAACTCATAGAGCCTTTGCTGCGGGCCATCCGCGGCGAAGGCTACACTCAGCCTACCCCTATTCAGCTTCAGGCGATTCCCCATGTGCTGGCCGGTCGAGATTTGCTGGGCTGCGCCCAAACCGGCACCGGCAAAACGGCTGCTTTTGCCCTACCCATTTTGCAGCGCCTGGCCGCCGCCACCCACCACCTACCTCATCGCCGTCCCCACATTCGAGTGCTGGTGCTATCGCCCACGCGTGAACTGGCCGCCCAAATCGGCGACAGCTTTGACGCTTATGGCCGGCATACTGGTTTGAGACAAGCCACCATCTTTGGGGGCGTCGGGCAAACACCCCAGGTTCAGGCCCTCCAACGCGGCGTCGACATCCTGGTGGCAACGCCCGGACGCCTGCTCGACCTGATGGCGCAAGGGCTGGTCCGGCTTAACCACCTGGAGATTTTTGTTTTGGATGAGGCCGACCGGATGCTCGATATGGGCTTCATCCACGATGTTCGCCGGGTGATTGCCACGTTGCCCAAGCAGCGGCAAACGCTCTTTTTCTCGGCCACGATGCCCCCGGATATTCAAGAACTGGCCGATACCATTTTGACCAATCCGGTGCGGGTCGAAGTTACGCCGCAAGCTTCAACGGTTGAAGCTATCGAACAGGTCGTCTATTTTGTCGAAAAGAACGACAAACCCGCGCTGCTGCAATATCTACTGCGTGACCCCGCCGTGACTCGGGCCCTGGTTTTTACCCGGACCAAGCATGGCGCGGATCGGGTGGTTAAACAGTTGCACCGGATGTCGACGGTAGGCGCGGAAGCCATCCACGGCAACAAGTCGCAAACAGCCCGGGAGCGGGCGTTGGCCGGCTTCAAGAAGGGCCACGTCCGCGTGCTGGTGGCTACCGATATCGCCGCCCGCGGCATCGATGTCGAGAGCATCTCACACGTCATCAATTATGATTTACCGAACATTCCCGAAACTTACGTGCATCGGATTGGCCGCACCGGCCGGGCTGGCGCATCGGGCATGGCCTATTCCTTCTGTGACACAGAGGAGCGAGCTTACCTGGTTGACATCGAGCGCTTGACGCAACGGCACGTAGCCGTGGTGAATGATCACCCTTATCGCTCACCTCTGGCCCCACCGCCACCCACAGACCTCAATCCACGTGCCAGAAGGGCTGACAGCCGCCCCACTGCGGCGGCAGCCGGCGGCCAGCCTCGTGATGGCCAGCGGAAAAAGTATCATCACCCCCACAGCGGACAATCTCATGCCAGAGGTGAAGCTGCGGCCAAGCCACCCTCGACCAGAAGTTATCCGGCCAACGCCAAAGCCGAGAACAACCGGCCTCAGCGCCGGCGGCGCTGGTATAAATCGTCGTCAGACTCTTGATTTTTGGGAGTATCAAAAAGCCCCGAAGGACTTACGCTTCGGGGCTTTTTTGCGCAAAAGCAGTTCCTCTCCATTCAATACTCCGACAAACTGCCCAGATGCCGGGCGCGGTCTTCCTCGCGGCGATAAAACCAGAAGCCGGCGAAGGGCATCAACAGTCCAAAGATCGTGATAATTAGCAATTCTATTTCGAGGGGGGCTAATTCGGGAAAGCCAGCCGGGTAGCCGAGCAGGGTCGAGCGTAAGGCGTCGACACTGTAGGAGAGCGGAATCAGGCGAGAAATTATCTGCACGCTGACCGGCAGGGCGGAAAAGGGGAAAAAAGGTGCACAGAGAACAATAAAGGAGAATTGGAACAGATTGGCCAGGGTTTGGGCCGTTTCCCGCACCCGCAAGGTCAGCGCGGCAAAAGCAAAACCCACCCCAAACGTGCCCGCCAGGCTCAGCGATAGAATCAACAAGCCCAGCGGCAAATTGTGCAGCGGCAAGCTGCCGGCAATCGTGCTGACCAACCAGAGCGAGGCCAGCGAGAGCAAGCCTGTCCAGACCAGGGTCACTGTGACCCGCGAGACCAGGCTGGCCGATTTGGCCGCCGGACTCAAATAAAGCTGTTCCAAAGTGCCCTGTTTTTGCTCCCGCCGGATATTGTAGCCAATCGTCCACAGAGTATCGCTGAGGAAAATAAAGAGGACAAAACCATACATCACCAATCCCGCCCCCTGGCTGGCCCGGTTGTCCTGAAACCCCGCCGGGGCAAACATCAAACCGGCTAGGGTCATGATGATGATAATCAGAAAGACCTGACCAAAACTGGCCACAAACTCGACCGGGTAGCGGGTCATAATGGTCAGCTCTTTGAGCGACATGGCCGCCCAGGCGCTTAGCCAAACTTTCAGACTGGCTAACATCATGCGAAACGCGAAACGCGAAACGCGAAACGTAACGAGTAACGATACAAAGTTTTTAATTCACCATTCACAATTCGCCATTCATTATTCACCATTCAAAACTCTCCCACACCCTGATTTCGGCGCAAGCCCTGTTCCACTCGTCGAAAGACCCACAAACTGAACAACGGGGCAAACAGCAAAAAGGTCCCCAGCATGGCCAAATCTTGATACCACGTTTCAAAAAAGAAGCCGACCCCCAGCAGGGCCGAACGCACCCCATTGACCATCCACGTCGGCGGGAAGGCCAGCGCCAGGGCTCTGACCAGCGGCGGCAGCACCGCCACCGGAAAGAAAATGCCCATCAGAAAGCTAACCAACCACTGCATCAAGCCCACCAGGGCATTGGTCTCCTTGACTTTGAGCACCAGTGCCCCAAACAAAAAGGCCATCCCGTACAACGGGATGAGGCCAACAAAAATGAACGCTAGCGCCAGGGGCACATCCCCGCCAATAGGATTGACTCGAAAAATCAGGCAGCCCAGCAAATAAGCCAGGCCGGTCGTCAGCAGGCCGCGCAGGGCGCTATAGAGAGCCACCCCGCCGGCCAAAGTGAGGCTGCTGGTGGGGGTCAGATAGATGGCTTCCAGGGTACCGGTTTCCTGCTCAAAGCGCAGCCAGTAGGCAATATCCCAAAACGCGCGTGTAACCAGGACAAAGACATTCGAGCCGATAAGCAGGTAGGCCACATAGTTGCTTGTGCCAGTGTTAGCCGCAAAGTTGGCCGCAGCATCGGCCCCGGCCGCAGCTTGCCCCAGCAAGATAGGCATCGATGCCAGAACGGTCGGAATGATAATTTCCAGGAATAATTCGCCGGGATAGCGGCTGGCGTTGATCAACCGCAGACGGGTTTCGGCCAGCGCGGCGGATAAGGTGTGTTGAGGAAAAAGGGTCATCTTTATTTGGTCCTCGAACCTGCCACGGCTAATTCTGCATGCGGGTATCATCGGCCAGAGTGCGCCCGGTGCGGGCAATAAATACATCTTCGAGGGTGACTTCCTCCGGCATAATCTTTTGAATCACCGCCTGGTGAGCCGAGAGCGTTTCAATGAGGCGAGGCAGCAGTCCTCGCTGATTCCGGGCCACAACGGTCAGTTGGGTACGGCCATCAACGGCGGCCCGCACCGCTTGAGTGACTCCCGGCAGGGTCTGCACGGCCTGGCTGGCCTCGGCGGAAATGACTCCCTCAATGTGGATGACTTCTTCGCGGCCTAACGAGGCTTTCAGCTCGGCCACGGTCCCCAAAGCCAACACCTGGCCCCGGTCGATGATAGCCACCCGCTCGCACATCGTTTCGGCTTCGGCCATAATATGGGTGGTGTAGATGATGGTCTTGCCCGTCTGGTTCAACTCGCGCACCACGGCGCGCAGTTCACGGGCCGAGGGCAGGTCCAGCGTATTGGTCGGTTCATCCAGGATCAAGAGGGGAGCGTCATTAATCAGCGCCTTGGCAAAGGCCAGCTTCATTTTTTGACCGGAGGAGTAAGTTTCGACGGTGCGGTCGGCAATTTGGCCCAGGTTCAAACGCTCAATGATTTCATCCGTGCGGCGGCGGCGGTCAATTGAGTTGAGCTGATAGAGCGCGCCAAAAAACAGCAGATTCTCCCGCCCGGTCAGCTTCCAATACAACCCGCGCTCGCCCATAAGCATGCAGCCGACGCTGGCCCGAATCTGGTTGTCGTTCTCGGTCAAGCGATAGCCGTTGATCCAGGCTTGGCCGCTGGTGGGTAAGAGCAGCGTGGTCAGACACTTAATCAGGGTGGTTTTGCCCGCGCCATTGGGGCCGAGCAAGCCAAAAATTTCGCCGGGTTGAATCTCAAACGAGACACCCCTGAGTGCCTCGACTTCTTTTTTGGCGGACTTAAACAAACCCTGGCGTTGCCGGGTGAGATAGGTTTTGATGAGATTATCTATTTTAACTTGTCCAAGCATAGCCCGAACGATTGTACGTTGGGGCGGAGGGAAAGTCAAGAGGGGTTGAGGCAGCCAAATGAAATTTGGTCAGCTTCGATCACTTTGACCAAAGCAGCAAGTTGCAGGTTATAATGATCTATCACCTGGGCGGCGGTCAATTCTGCCGTATCAAAAGTGCTGTGGGCATTTTTCACCAATATTACCTCATAACCTAAAGCAAACGCCCGATGACACGTCGCGTCGATACATAATTATCACGCCGCCTTAGTCGTTATGGTTTCCTGCTCCACCCCAACCCAAAAATGATGGCGGCGTACATCAGCGACCGGCCGCAGCCGGACGCCATTAATCTCTTCTGTCTGACCATCAAATTCTTTATAATTTATATAACAGGTAGTTGGCGGGCGGCCAAATCTGACCTGGTAGCGCGTAACCGCCCGGTTAATCTTGTCAGCCAATTTGCGATTTGGGTCATTATCAAACCACAGTAAACCTTCGCGCATAAAACCCTCCTATTGATTGATTTCATCCCAGAATGTCGGCAAGAGATCGCCTACGGTCTCGGTGTTCTCCTGGCCAATCACTTTGAAACTACGCCCCCCCAAGGCTGGAGAACCGGCCGGCAGGGGCGGGGCGGGATATGAGCCATTGTAGCCGTGAGCGCCCTGTCCATTAACCACGACTACCGGCGGATATTGACTGCCAAAGGGCCGCATTTGACCCATCTGCATTTCGGCCTGTTTATCCCGCTGACGCATCACCCAAACCAACATGGCGCTGGTAGGAATCGAGGCCAGCACGCCGCAAATAATCCCAATCACCACCGCCAGCGCATCGGGGCTCATCCGGGTGCCCATCACCACCGCCAGCGTAACCACAAAAACAATTCCGGTGATATAAACAAACCTCTTCATAGTTAATTCACCCTTTCATTTTTAGCGCTATGGAGCGGACCACAGCTATTTGATTAGTCTGAGTTGATGCCCAAATATCAGGCCCAGTCCCCGCTTTTTGGGCGTTGGCGGCAGTACTTTCACGGATCGACCCTCGGTGCCGGTAGCGGCCTGAACCTCTGCTTCTTCGGTCAACCAGCGGCGGCTGTTGCGACCGCCTGCATTCATCCGGCTGACGATTTGCCGAATTTCCTGCTCGTTGACGTAGGCCGCCTGAAAACGGGTCACGTGCCCCTTAGCGACGAGCAGAAAATCACCCCGCCCTAACAATTTCTCGGCGCCGGTGCCGGGAATACCGGCGGCGATTTTGGCATCGTCGGCGCTGGCTACGCTGCCGACCAGCCGCACCGGGAAATTACTGCGGGTCAGGCTGCCAATGCTGGCCGCCAGCGGCTTTTGAGTACAGGCGATAATGTGCAAACCGGCGCTGCGGCCACGCTGAGTCAGGCGGGTCATCAGTCGATCCATGGCTTTGCCGCCTTGCTCCATCAGGTCGGCTACTTCGTCAATAAAAATGACGACACGCGGTTCGGAAATATTCTCCCGGTCGCGGCGGACCATCTCTTCAACCATCTCGCCGAGCAGGAAAATAGCTTGATGCACTTCGTGCACGGCCGGGCGGAGCAGATGCGGCAGCCCGCCGCCCAACTTATCGAAGGCGGTAAAGGGATCGAAGCCGTTGCCTTTAGGGTCAATAAACACCATCTGCACTTCGCCCAGCCGGTTATGCATGGCCAACGATAAGGCCATACTGCGGACCAGGGCGGTTTTGCCTGAGCCGGTCGTGCCAGAAACCAGCACGTGGGCCACTTCGGGCGAAGGCAGCCGGAGTAATAACGGCACACCGGTTTCGTCAAGGCCCAAGATGGCCGTCTGTTTGGGAATTTCTTTGAGCCGCCGGCACAGGTTGAGCAAGCGCACCACCTGACCATCCTCGCGCGGCACGTCCACCTGGATCGCTGCCCCCTGGCGGGAAACCCGCACACCGTTGGCCCCCAAGCGTAAGGCCAATTCTTCCGAGAGGGCCATGACGCGGGATACTTTGGTGGTGATTTCGGGCAGGACCTGGTAGCTCACCCAGCGGGGCGTCACCACGCCCCCGGTTACCCGGCCCGGCACGCGATGACTGACCAACACCATTTCAATTTGGTCGGCTTGATACTCTAATACTCGCCGCATATACGTCTCCTGGTCAAGACTTTCCCAATGAACAGGGTAGTTTGGTTGTTCTAGCATGGCCCCTCGCGCCGGCAACACCCTATTCCTGCTGACCTTTAATCCGTGTTCTCGGCTAGCTCCCTGAGATTTTGACCTTGTTGTTGTTTATCTTGCTGTAACTTTAACCCCCATTGGATGAGTTGGCCACCAATCCAACCTAGCAATTTAACGTGTCTACCCTGTTGTGAATTGGGTTGCTGAAGTTTGACCAGCCCGATAAGCCGTTCATGCTCCGCTTCCCGTTGAAAATCTTTATGACGTTCTTTCCAAATCAAAAAATCTGTGTCATTTGGCAGCATGGCCGGTATTTCCTGTGACAATAGATTTCCTGGACGACTCGCCAATCCGCAGCCTGGCGTTAAGAATCAACAGCCCTTTGCGCGTCCCCCCAATTAATGTATTTCCAACTGCTGCCATCATACCCCCTTGTTGGCTAACTCAGCCGCCCGAAAGCGCCTGAAAAATAGTTCGCCAAAATTCAATCAACCTGCCGAATGATCGCCATCACTTTGCCCTCAACCTGGACGGCGTGAGGTTTCACCCAGACCGGTTGGAGCATCGGATTGGCCGGTTGCAGCCGAACATGACCATTTTCACGATAATAGTGCTTGAGAGTCGTTCGCCCCTGCTCCAGCAGCCGAACGGCGACGAGATCGCCATTCTTGACCTGGTTTTGCCGCTGGATAATCACAATATCGCCATCGTTGACCAAAGCGTCAATCATGGAGTCACCTTGCACCTTGAGGGCAAAAAGGTTGGGGCTATTAGAAACAATGTCACAGGTCAATTCAATCACTTCTCGATTAATTTCAGTTGCACCGGCCGGTGCAGCCGCTGTTGAAGCTCGGGTCAACGGGACGCTAAAAGTTTCCCGCTCACTGCGCAAACGGATACCTCGCGGGGTGTTGGGAGAACGGCTTAAGAGAGCGGCTCCTTCCAGGGCTTCCAGGTGATAGTTCACCAGCGACTTGGTACTAATCTTCAACCCGGTCCGAATTTCTTCGTGGGTGGGAGGATAACCGTTTTCCCCCATAAAGTTTTCAATAAACGCCAGCATCTGTTTTTGTTTGTCACTAATTCGCATAAGTTATCTGGCTCCTTTCCGCTTAAAGTTAGAATAACAAAATGACTAGAACGCCTGTTCTATCTGAATTCAATTATACCAGAACACACGTTCTAGTGTCAAGTCCTGCAGAGAGGAATTTACATTAAAAATTGCGAGAAGCGTGACGATTAATAATTATCGCGTTTAGGGGATTTGGGGGCGATAAGCACGTAGGGTTGATGTTTTTTGTAGCGGGCGAGGTTGTGTTTTCTGGCCAAGTCAAGGAGCGCATCGAGCAGCATCTTTTGTTCGGCGTATTCCAGCAAACGCCGCACAAGTTCTACCTTGCTGACGCCTTGGGGGAGTTGGTCATGCACAGGTCTAAATTCCGGTTCATAGAAGCAAAGATCACGCAGTTCCTGTTCGGTAAAGCCCTGGGTGAGGAGGGTTTGGATGTTACGCAAGTGATACCTTTGGGTCATTTTTTTCCTTCTCGCCGGGGTGAATTTTATCTTACCCAGGTGAGATGACCGGTAAAATTTGGGCATTCGTTTTTTGGTCGCACCCATCATTTATTTGGTAAAAATAGAACACGCGTTCTATACGAGACCCCATTATACCAAAGCATACGTTCTGGTGTCAAGTCTTTCAAAGCAAATCTAGATTAAAAAAGTAAAAAAAACACGCCCTGAAGTGGCGTGTTTTGCATTTATTTGCCAAGAAACCTGGATTGAAACGTGCCGTTTATTGCGGCACAACCGCCACGGCATCCATCTCGCATAAAAAATCGGGATGGGCCAGCCCGGCGACATACACCATGGTGATGGCCGGAGGATTGGATCGGCGACCCCAGACGTGTTGGAATACTTCAAAGGCCGGTTGGAGCGGCTGGCCCTGGACCACGTAAACGTTCCACTTGATCACCTGCTCCAACGTGGCTCCGGCGGCGGCTAAAGCTGTCTGCAAATTCTTGAAGATTTGCTCCACCTGGGCTTTGAGGTCGCCCTTGCCGATAATTGCCCCCGTCGCATCAACGGCATCCTGCCCACCGATATAGATAGTCTTGACCGGGCCGGTCACGGTAACAACTTGGGTAAAGGCAGGGTTTTTAGTCAAGTCATCAGGGTTGAGGTGCCGCACCTGGCCGGCGGCAGAGGCTGGCTCAGTCATTCCGCTCATTTCCCTAATTCAACTGGCGAATGACCGCCACCACCCGGCCTTTGATGTCAACTTTATCCGGCTCAACATAGATGGGGGCCATCGTTTGGTTTTCCGGCTGCAAGCGGATGCGGTCGCCTTCCTGGAAGAAGCGCTTCAGGGTCGTTTCTTCACGGTCGCTGAGCCAGGCCGCGACCATATCCCCATTGTTGGCCGTTTCGGTGTGACGCATGACCACGATATCGCCGTCGTTAATCAGCGCGTCGATCATGGAGGTCCCTTTGACCTTCAAGGCATAAATGCCTTCTTCATCCGGCACCAGGTCGCGGGTGAGTTCAATGGTATCAGTTTCGCTGTCGAAGGCATCAGGGAAGACGCGCAGCGGTTCACCGGCGGCAATACGTCCCAATAGCGGTACCCGGATCAGGTCAACTGCGCCGGTTAGTTCACCCAGGCCCTCAACCAGACGGATACCACGGGAGACCGTACGGTCTCGATAGATATGGCCGCCGCGCTGCAAAGCGTCAAGATTGTAGTTGACGACGGAAGTTGAGGAGATACCGACGGCCTCGCCAATTTCTCGAATGGTGGGCGGGTAGCCGTTATCAAGGGTGAAGGTTCTGAGGAAACTTAAAATTTTGCTCTGTCGTTCGGATAGGCTCATGCTCAATTCTCCTTAATAGGCGGTCATTTGTTCGGACCATTTGTGCTAGTAAGCCAATTATACCACGAACGGGTGTTCTATGTCAAGTCTAAATTTTAATCTGGTGTTCTATTTTTCGGGCTGCACGGGGCATGGGCAGGGCTACTGCTGCTAGCTAACAAAAAAAGCCCAACTGCGTGAGTCAGGCTTTGAGTCGTGGGGGTAAAAATGCCACCGTTTATTTGGACTTTTTTGCGGCGGCGGCAGCCACGGCGCGATCAATCGCTTCGATGAGCCGGTTGAGGTCAGGGGGTTTGACAAAAAAATCATCAGCGCCGACCAGTCTAGCTTGATCCCGTTCTTTTCTGCTGCTCCAGGCTGAAACCACAAAAATGGGAATGTGCCGGGTTTCGGGGTTAAATTTGATTTCGTGGATAGCGTTGTAGCCATCCATCACCGGCATCCGTAAATCCATCAACACCAGATCGGGTTTCCACTTGAGGGCCATTTCCACGCCCTCCTGACCATTTTTGGCGTAAGCTACTTTGTAACCGTAAACTTCCAAGAGCCGAGCAATGGTATCCCGGATGACTTCGGCATCTTCCACATAAAGAATACGAGTTTGTTTGCTGCTATCTTCTTTGAGTTGCAACCTCTTTAATTTCTTGGGGCCTTGCTCTGTCATTTACCAACCTTTGGGGTGAGGTTACTTCAATCGTTCGATTCTATCTCAAAGACACGGTCAAATTGCATGATTCGGAGTAAACGTTTGAGGTGAGGATTGGGATGCTGCAATACGATCTTAATATTTTCTTTGGAGAAATCTTTGTGCACGTTTAATAAAACTCTAAGGCCGTGGGAGTCGATAAACTCGATGTGAGTCAAATCAATCAAAAGCTTTTTGACCCGCGCCTGCATCATCTCTTTTAAGAGCGAGGCGCTGCTATCGGCGGACCACATGAGGTCCGCAGTGTTTGAGTCAACACTGCCTTTGAGTTTCAGGGTCCAGGCCTCACTCTGACGATCCAATTGGGTGGACAGCTTATCCATGATCTCCGCCTGTGGCATAAATCAATGCTATCATAATAACACAGATTTTGTCAACGGGCTAAATGGGTGAAGAAGCTTTTAGGTTTATCGGACTCGTCTTAAAACGTGCATCTCCTTTCTTGTAGCCTCTGCCATCTGGAAAGAACTGTTCACCCTAGCCAAATAATCCCAGCGAAGTCAAATTCACCAACGGCGTCGGCCAGACCCCCAGAACGACGGTGACAATGGCCGCTACTGCCAGGGTAACGGTGATGGGGCCATTTAGGTTGAGCGGTACAATTTCCCCACTGTCGGCGGGGGTCGGGCGCATGTACATTTGCACCACCACAGCCAGGTAATAGAAAGCCGAGATGGCGCTATTAATCATCCCCACCACGGCTAACCAGCTCATATCGGCCTGGACAGCAGCCCCAAAGACGTACAATTTACCCCAAAAACCGACAAACGGGGGGATGCCGGTCAACGAAAACATAAAAAAGGTCATGACCAGGGCCAGCAGAGGTTTGCGGCTGCCCAGCCCGGCGTAATCGCTAAAGCTGGTACCGATGGCGTCGCGGCGCTCTAGCACGGTAATTACGGCAAAAGCGCCGATATTCATAAAGGCATAGGCCATCAGGTAAAAGAGCACACCGGTCACGCCGGCGGTGTTGCCCGCCGCCACCCCCACCAGGATGTAACCGGCGTGAGCAATGCTGGAGTAAGCCAGCATGCGCTTGACATCTTTCTGGGCCAGGGCGGCCAGATTACCGCCAGTCATGGTGATAAAAGCCAGGGCTGCCACCGCAATTTGCCAGTCCAGGGTAAAGGCATGGCTAAAGGAGATCATCAACAGCCGCAGCAGCGCCGCAAAACCGGCCGCCTTAGCGCCCACCGACATAAACGCCGTGACCGAAGTCGGGGCCCCGTGATAGACATCGGGAGTCCACCATTGGAAGGGCACCGCCGCAATCTTAAAGCCAAAACCGACCAGCACCAACCCCAGGCCAACCAACGCCAGGGGATCGTTCAGGTTGCCGCGTTCAGGAGTAAACCAGGCCCCAATCGCTTGAAGATTGGTTGTCCCTGTAGCGCCATAGAGCATAGCCACCCCATAGAGGAAAAAGGCCGAGGCAAACGCGCCCAGCACAAAATATTTCATGCCGGCCTCACCGGAGGCAAGCTGGCGCCGGTTGAAAGCGGCCAAAATGTATAGGCCGATGGACATGATCTCCAGCCCCATAAAAACGATAATCAAGTCGGTGGCCGCGCCCATCAGCATCATGCCGCTGGTGGCAAACAGCAGCAAGGTGTAATACTCGCCACGCTGCATGTCCTTGTGATCAAGGTAGCCCAGGGCAATTAAGATGGACAGAGCCGCCGTGATGATAAAGATCAGGTCAAACACCAGCGAGTAACCATCGCTCACGGTCATGTTTTGAAACGCCGGGGCCGGCGGCGCTGCAAGCAGCATCACCCCACACGGACCTATCGCCAACAACAGGCCCAGTAAGCTTATATAGGCTAAAATGCGTTTGTCCTTAAAAAACAGGTCGCAAATCATCACCACCGCCGCCGTACCAATGACGATCAGTTGCGGCATAAGCGCGGTAAAGTTCAGGCTTGGAAATTCTATTGGCATGCGTTCTCCCTCAGCAATCGACGGGGGCGGTTTAGCGACCCGCCAGGAGCGTTGATGTATTAATCATGGTGGCCAGTTCAGCCGTCGCCGGGTTGATTTTGTCGAACAGCAAATTGGGGTACAGCCCGATGACAAAGAAAAAGACCACCAAAGCCAGGGCGATTACAATCTCCCGGCCATTCATATCTTTGAGGTTCTCATTGGCCGGATTGAGCGGGCCAAACATGACCTTACGCACAGCGACCAGCAAATACCAGGCCGCCAGCACAATCCCAAAGGTGCCCAGGGCCGCCGACACCCAGTTGACCTTGAATGTGCCCAACAGGATCACAAATTCGCCCACAAAGCCGTTTAACCCCGGCAAACCGACCGACGAAAAAGCGGCCAGCAAGAAGAACACCCCAAACACCGGCACTTTAACCCAAATCCCGCCGTACTCTTTGAACAGGCGGGTGTGGCGCTGCTCATACAACACCCCAACCATAAAGAAGAGCATGCCGGTGCTCAAGCCGTGGTTGATCATTTGCAGCACCGCCCCACTCAGGCCCTGCTGGCCACCGCTGAACATGCCCAACACAATAAAGCCCATATGAGCCACCGATGAATAGGCCACCAGACTTTTGACATCTTCCTGCCTCAAGGCGACCAGCGCCCCGTACAAAATCCCGATCACGGCCAGCCCGATCAGCAATGGCGACCAAAAAGGCACGGCGTCCGGGAAGAGTGGCATAGCAAAACGCAGGAAGCCATACGTGCCCATCTTGAGCAGCACCCCGGCCAGAATAATCGAACCGGCGGTCGGCGCTTCGACGTGAGCGGCGGGCAACCAGGTATGCAAGGGGAAGAGGGGCGTTTTGACCGCAAAAGCCAGGGCAAAGGCGATAAAGAGCAGCACTTGCAGGTTAGCCGGCAAGTTCAGGTTAGCCACCAGCGTTGGCAGGTCCGAGGTATTCGGCTCGGCCCAGAAATACAAGACCAGGGCGGCTACCAGCATCAAGGCGCTGCCGGCCATGGTATAGATAATGAACTTGATCGAGGCGTAGATGCGCCGCTCGCCGCCCCATAAGCCAATCAACAAGGCCATCGGAATGAGGCTGGCTTCCCAGAAAAGGTAAAAGAGAAACAGGTCTAGCGATACAAAAACGCCAAGCATGGCCGTTTCCAACACCAGCATCAGGGCCATATACTCTTTGACCTGTTTGGTGATGGCGCTCCAGGAACTGAGGATGGACAGAGCCGAAAGGAAAGTGGTTAGCAAAACCAGGAAAAGGCTCAGGCCGTCAATACCGACATGATAATTGATGTTGAGCGAAGGAATCCAGGCCGCAAATTCTTCAAATTGGTAGCCAGCCCTGGCTCCAAACCCAAAATAAAGCGGCAGCGATACCAGCAGATTCACCAGCGACGCCGCCAAAGCCAGCCACTTGCTCAACTCCTCGCGCTCGCGCGGAATCAGCACCGCCAGCACCGCGCCGGCAAGGGGAATGATCAGTAAAAGGGAAAGAGTCATGGAATACTCCAAAACTTATCTTAAAAAGAAATAACTAATCATAATCAACACGCCGATAAACGTAGCCAGGGCGTAATGGCGCAGATAACCGCTCTGCAAACGGCTGAACTGCCGCCCCAGCCAACCAACACCCGAGGCCAGGCCATCGACCAAAACGCCATCAATGAGCAGTTTATCACAACCCACCGCCAGACCTTCAGCCAATAAAAGCGCAGGTTTCACAAAAACGGCGTTGTAAAGTTCATCAACGTAATATTTGTTTGCCAGCAGGCTGAAAATGGGCCGAGTGCTGCGGGCCAAATTTTGCGGGATAGCGGGTCGAAGCACATAGAAGAAGTAGGCCAGGGCAATGCCAACAATAGCCACCACGCCTGAGGTTGACATCAAGCCAACTTCTGCGCCAAAGGAGAGATGATGTTCGACCCCCTCGGCGGAATGTCCGGCGGCGGCATAAATCGGTTCCAGCCAGCCGTCCAGCGCGTGAGGCAAGCCCAAGAAGGTGGGCAAGCCTAATACCCCACCCAAGAGGGCCAAAACTGCCAGGACACTCAGGGCAAAGGTAATTGGAGCGTGACTTTCGTGAGCTTCATCGTACAGGTGTTGATCCCGCGGCTGACCGTGGAAAGCGATAAAAATAGCCCGGAAGGTGTAGAAAGCGGTCAACCCGGCGGTAATGATACCGACCAGCCAGAGAATGGGCGACGCTTCAAAGGCTTTGGCCAGAATCTCATCCTTGGAGAAAAAACCTGAGGTGAGCGGAAAACCGGCCAGGGCCAGGCCGCCAATCCAGAAGGTCAGCCAGGTGATTTTCATCTTGTTTTTTAAGCCGCCCATGCGCCGAATATCAATCACATCGTGCAGGGCATGCATCACCGAGCCGGCGCCCAAAAAAAGCAGGGCTTTGAAAAAGGCGTGGGTCGTCAGGTGGAACATCCCGGCGGTATACGCCCCCACCCCCACCGCCAAAAACATATAGCCAAGCTGGCTGACGGTCGAGTAGGCCAGCACCCGTTTGAGGTCAACCTG
>CAZRYD010000136.1:0-16147 GCA_964604225.1 uncultured Caldilineaceae bacterium | reverse complement strand
TTTTCTGGCTGAGGCGGGGTTCTTGCTTCTTGCGGCTGGATTTATGCCGCCAGTACCGGATGATAGCGCGTTTGAGCGAAATGCGCATCCAAAACCCGACAGACGAGCAAAGTAGCCAACACAGGGTCAGCCAGATGACTTTTATTGTCTCCGGGGATCGTAAAAATCGCGACATCTGGTGCAGGCACCGTTGTTTATCTCAGAAGCCCACTGGAGTATGTCTGTTGATAATCCTCCTTCTGTCAACTTATCCTTGACGAGGTATCAGGTGTATAATGGGGTTATAATCAAAAGCCGCTGAGGGCCGTTATGCTCGGGCATATCTTGATTGTCGAAGACGAGGAAGCTATTGCTGCATTTGTCCAGACCACCCTTGAACGAGATGGCTTTAAGGTCACGTGGGTGGGTGACGGTGTTCGGGCTTTGACGTTGGTTGGTTCTGTTGAGCCGGACCTGGTTATTCTCGATTTGGCGCTGCCCGGCCTGGACGGCCTGCAAGTGTGCCAAGCGATCCGCCGCCGTGACCATTATTTGCCGATTATTATGCTCACCGCGCGGGCCGAGGATGTGGATAAGATTGTGGGCCTGGAAGCGGGCGCAGATGATTACGTGACCAAGCCTTTTAACGCCCGCGAGTTGTTGGCTCGGGTTCGGGCTGTGCTGCGGCTCGCCCGGCACAGCGCCGGCCCAAGGCGAGAGGACCGCCTGTGTTTTGGCCCCCTGGAAATTAACTTCACCGGCCGACAAGTGTTAAAGACCGGTCAGCCAGTCGACCTGACCCCCAAAGAGTTCGATCTGTTGGCCCTGCTGGCCCGCAACCCCGGCCGGGTTTTTGGCCGGGATACTTTGCTGGCGCAGGTGTGGGGTTACGATTTTGACGGCGACTCGCGCACAGTTGACGTGCATGTACAGCGCTTGCGCCGTAAATTGGAGGATGATCCGCACGATCCCCAGGTTTTACTAACTGTGCACAGTATCGGCTATAAATTCGCCGCCGACCGATAGGTAGTGACACAAGGGTTGTTATGGCCATATCGCTCCTTCAACCGTCCCCCTTTAGTCTCCCAGTGGGAGTTATCCTCCTGACCTTGCTTGGTTTATTGCTGCTGGCAATGGCCCTGGGCGGCCTGCTGGCGCTGCGGCTGCGGTCCGCTCCGATGCCTCCCCCATCCCCTTGGGAAGATATATTGAACATCTTGCCCTTACCGGCTGCGTTGGTGAGGCGTGATGGCCGGCCGGTGGTAGCCAATGCTGAAGCAGCGGCCTGGTTTGAACCCAACTCGCCCTCCCAATTGAACGCTCATCTGAGTACCCTGGTGCGGCGCGTTGTCTCCGGCCACCAGGCAGAAACAGCCCAGGTGACTCTAAGTGAAGGCCCGGCCACGGTGCGGGCTGTGCCTCTCCCGGATAACCGCTCTCCGGTTTTAAGGGCGTTACGATCAGGGCCGGCCGTGTTGCTGGTCGGCCAGCCTGGAGGCGGGCAAGCCGGCCTGCATCTGACCCGGTTGGTGGCTCACGAACTCCGCACCCCGCTGACTGCTATCGTGGGCCATGCCGATGTGCTGGAGAGTTGCAGCCCGGCCGACGAGGCTTTGTGGCGTCGCTCCCGTGATTTTATCGCGGCCGAGACCAAACGCCTGGCCCGGCTGGTGGAAGATTTGCTGACCCTGTCTCGGCTGGATGCCTCACCCCCGCTCACCCGGTCCATCAACCTGCGCGGCGTGGCCGAAAGCGCCTTGGCATTGTTGTATGATCGCGCCGAGGCAACTGGCCTGACTCTTACGCTCGACACGCCGGCCAACCTGCCCCGCGTCTGCGCCGACCCCGACCGGATCCAGCAAGCCCTGGTTAACCTGGTGGATAATGCGGTTAAATATACCCCGCCCGATGGTACGGTCACGCTGAAACTCGTTCCTGAAGGAGGGTATATTCGGGCGGAAGTTAGCGACACCGGCATCGGCATCGCCCCGGAAGATCTGCCGCACCTGTTCGAACCGTTGTATCGCGCCGAAAACGCCCGGAGTTTGCCCGGCGCCGGCCTGGGGTTGACCATTGTGCGCGCTATCCTTGAGCAGCACGGTTCATCTATTTTTGTCCAGAGCCGGCCTGAGAAGGGAGCTACCTTCATCTTTCGCCTGCCTGTCGCCCGGTAGGGCAACCCTGGCAGGTCGGGCAAAAGTGTTTACAAAACTGTTACATTTTGGCGACCTGGCCGCAATGTGGGTGTGTTACGATACTGTTAGCTCAATCATAATTTTGTAACTTGCTTCAGTATCGAGGAGAACAACCCTATGAACACCCAACGTTTCGTCCTAGGGCTGGGTTTGGGCCTGGCTCTCACGCTTGTTTTACTGGGGGCCTTAAATACCCTCACCGGCCCGGTATACGCCCAAACGGGCGGATCGGACACGCCCAAAGAAAAGGTTGATCTTGATGGAAGTCATCCTCCGTTACCGCCGCCCGGAGTCCGGGCGGCCAGCACCGCTAATGGCGATTTTGAAAATGGAGCGGATGGCTCGTGGGTTGAACACTCCACGCAGGGCTGGCCGCTCGTCGTTAGTTCGACAACGTTGAGCGCGATAGGCGTAACGCCCCACAGCGGTAATTGGGCCGTTTGGCTGGGCGGTGGCGATAATGAAGTGGCCTATATCTCGCAGACCCTCACCGTCCCTGCCGGCCAGTCGATGTTAAGTTTTTGGAAGTGGATTAGCTCCGGGGATTTGTGTGGTTATGATTTTGGCAGCGTTCGAGTCAACAACACCGCCATAACCAGTTTAAACCTGTGCGCTTCGGCCAACACCTCTGGTTGGGAAAAAAGCACAATTAACCTGTCAGCCTATGCCGGGCAGTCAGTCCAGTTGCAAATTCGGGCCGAGACGGATAGCAGTCTTAACAGTAACCTTTTTATTGATGATGTCACCTTTGAAAGCGCGAGTTACACCTATTTGCCGCTCATCAACAAAAACTTTTGTTCAGAATTCCCCGGCTATTTTGACGACTTCAGCGACCCCGGCAGTGGCTGGTATACAGGCGATGATGTTGACCATACCTGGGGATACGTAGTAGAAAACGAAGAATACCAAATCTTGCTCAAGAATCTTGACACACGGTTATTGGTGACCCCTGATCTGGTTCTGCCGGCCAATTACCGGGTTGAAGTGGATACCCGGCAAGCAACCAGTAACCCGGGTGACAATGGCCTGGTGTTCGGGCTTCGCTTTAGTGAAGATGGCTATGAAGGCTATGTATTCCTGATAAATCCCGATGACCAGACCTACTGGCTGAATAAAAGATGGACAAATGGTGAGTGGGCCTCACCGTTGAGAAATTGGGTTTATAGTTCGGCCATCCGGCAGGGAGGTAATGTCAACCATTTACGCGTGGATCGAGTTGGGAGCACGATCCGACTCTACATTAACGGTACTCTGGTGACAACTGTGACGGATGGAAGTTTTACCGGCGCCGGGCGCGACGCCGGTGTAGTGGCTTACACGTATCAGGTCGCCCCGATAGATATGCGTTTTGATAATTTCCAGGCTTCCTGCGCCCCGTAAAAAGGAGATGGACTATGCCAAACCTGGCCGGCAAAACACTGGGCAGTTACCGAATCATCGAGCAAATTGGCCTGGGTGGGATGGCCACAGTCTACAAAGCCTACCAGCCAGCAATGGATCGTTATGTGGCTCTCAAGATTCTCTCCACCCATCTCAGCCAGTCGCCTACATTTATCAAACGCTTCCAACAGGAAGCCAGGGTCATTGCCAGGCTGGAACATCTGCATATCCTGCCAGTGTACGATCACGGCGAAGAGGACGGTTATCTCTACCTGGTGATGCGTTTTATCCAGGCCGGCACCCTCACCGACCGGCTCACCCACGGAGCGCTGTCGCTGGAAGAAGCGCGCCGGGTGGTAACGCAAATTGGTTCGGCGCTGGAATATGCCCACCAATTGGGGGTGATCCATCGTGACCTGAAGCCGAGCAATATCCTGGTGGACCGTCAGGGGGATTGTTATCTGACGGATTTTGGCATCGCCAAAATTGTTGAAGGAACGCTCGGCCTGACCCATTCCGGGGTTATTGGCACGCCGCAATACATGGCCCCGGAACAGGGAGAGTCGGCCAAAGTGGATCATCGCGCCGATATTTACGCGATGGGGGTGGTGATCTACGAGATGGTCACCGGCCGGCTGCCGTTTGACGCCGAAACGCCCTTTGCCGTATTGATGAAGCATCTCACCGAACCCCTGCCCTTGCCACGTCTCCTCCGGCCTGACCTGCCAGAGGAGGTGGAACGGGTTATTCTCAAGGCGCTGGCCAAAAATCCTGCCGACCGTTTCCAGACGATGCGCGACCTGGTGACCGCCTTTGACCAGGCCGTACAGGCGGCTCCGGCCGAGGTTGCTACGGCGGCGCCTTTGCCAACGCTGGTGGCCCTTCCCCAGGTGGCCGCGCCTGGTGATACCGGCCCCCTTCCGCCCCAGCCCGTCCGCCTCACCATGCCGCCGCTGTGGATATTGGCCGCCGCCGGCCTGGGATTGGTTGTGCTGGTCCTGGCCGGTCTGATCCTGAGCCAGGTTCCGGGCCGGGTGGAGATCAGCGGCGGGCAGGTGCAGGTGATCTTGCCTACGGAAACGACAACAGTGGGAAGTGAAGCTGTGGCTACGACCCCATTGGCGGCAGCGGCGGCGAAAATTACGCCTGAGCCGCCGAAACTCACCCCTCCTCCGGCCACGCCCGCTCCTGCTTCTACCGGGCCACAGGATGAGGTTTATCCAACACCGTTACCAACCCAAACTCTTGCCGCGCCTGCCGCCGCTCCCAGCTCGACTGCGCCCTCTACTTTGCCGCCGGCCAGTCCGCCTCCCTCTCTGGCCGGATTAAGGTGGGAGAAGCTGGCCGACGCCACTAACTTCTTGCCGGTAGCCATCAACACCATCGCCGTGGCTCCCAGCAATCCCAATATCATTTTAGCCGGGACATATGGGGCCGGTATATATCTCTCGGTTGATGGCGGAACGACCTGGGCGCCTGGCAATGCTGGTTTGGGCAAAGGCACGGTTGGCAGCATCGTAGTAGACCCTGAAAACTCTGATAATGTGTATGCCGCCTTGTTTGACCAGGGCGGTGTTTACAAATCCACCGACGGCGGGCAGACATGGCAATCAGCCAATAAGGGCTTGCCTCTGGACAAAGCCTGGAACTGGACCGGACTGGTTTATCTTGACCCCACTAACAGCAATCGGTTGTATTACACCGGCACTACGGATGGCTTTTACCTTTCTACCAACGCCGGCGCAAGTTGGCAGCAAATTGGCCACGATTGTCCCCAGGTTACCGGGCTGGCGATAGACCCGGCCAACAACAAACACCTTTATGCCGCCGCCTTTCAACATCCCAATTCTGAATGCCTGGCCGGAGTGTATGAGTCAACCGATGGCGGACAAACCTGGCAACGGCTAACCACCGCCGAGATGGTTAGGGCGCCCGACCAAGGAAGTGGTGATTGGTGGCACCTGGCCACTGCCCCGCTTGATTTCAAGACCATCTATGCGGGTGGGCAGGAGAGAATTTACAAGAGTATGGATGGCGGGCACACCTGGACGGCTATTCTTGAGCAAGGTTGCGACTGGCTGGCGGCCGGCGAATCGGCAGTGTATTGTGGCCGGGCGGGGAATGTATTAATTTCGTCTGACGGCGGCCAATCGTGGGGAGAAGTTAATTATGGCCCAGGTTGGGGAGGACAGGAAAGGCGGCCCTGGGCGATAGCGCCCGGCAGTCCTCAAATAATCTACGCCGGGAGCGATACGGTGAAAAAATCTGCCGATGGCGGTTGGACCTGGAACGATGTCGGCTGGCTGGGCGCTGCCCGGCTGCGCCTGACGGTGGATCCCCGGGACGGCAATCGCTTATTTTTGAGTGATGTGGATAATCCGGCCCAGGTCTATCGCTCCCAGGATGGAGGGAAGCGTTGGGAAGTGGTTCTCGCCGCTGACAGTGGGGGCCGGCTGACAATTGACGCGAGCCAGAACATTATTTATCACGCCAATGGGAAGACAGGACTGTACCGCTCTACCGACAACGGCCAAACCTGGGAACAGTTTGGCAGTAAGCAGTCAACCCGTAGTCCCTGGCAAGTAATACCTGACCCGCAAGACCCAACCCGGTTGTGGGGCGTAGACGAGTGCGGCAGTCGTCTGGTGGTTTCGGCAGACAAAGGGGAGACTTTTGCAGAAGTGACAAGTTTCCCGCAGCCGGTATGCCAGCCTATCCTCCTGGCGGATGGTGATGGCCAGCGTTTGTATGTAGTCCACTGGGGAGGTTTTTATCGCTCGGACGACAGCGGGAAAACGTGGCGCTCGGCGAGCGGGTTGAATGGTATTTACCGGGCAGCGGCTGTTGATCCGTCCCAACCCGATGTGGTGTATGTTGGCTCGACCCATCAGGGAGTGCTTAAAAGCAGCAACGGCGGCCTGGCCTGGCGTCAGGTCAATACCGGGTTGACCAGCCCCTCGGTTAACGACATCGCGGTTGACGCAGCCCGGCCGCAAACCGTTTACGTTGCTACCGACGGGGGAGTCTTTGTCTCGCAAGACGCTGGCGAGCAATGGTGGCCCCTTTCAACAGGGCTGGGGCCAAACCCGGTGGTTTACTCGATTGTGGTAGACTCCAACAATTCAGCAAAGGTCTATGCCACCACGCCGGATGGTGTCTTTCGACTGGTTGAATGAAATAAGGCTGCTCACCATTTATAGCAAGAGCGAACGCGATTCAATCCCAAGCCATATTTTGCGGCAGATTGCGGAGACGTTGAAAAATGGCTGAACGAAATATCGGTCTGGAAATATTGGAAGGCATTGTGAAATTCGGCAACAGCTCAATCTGTCGCAAGCGGCCTTTGCCGGCTTGATGGGGGTTAGCCTGCGCACGGTGCAGGACTGGGAACAAGGACGAAGAACACCGAGTGGGCCGGCGAAATCCCTACTGCGGATTGCTAAACAGCGACCAAAAGTGTTTATGGAACTGGCATAGATCAATCCAAAAATGGCAGGCGTGCTTTGCAAAAATAAGTGGCGTAAAAAGTGTCAGGTGGGTCTTGCACCAAAATTTTGGTTAATTTCTGTCGGATGATCCATATGGCAATCGTTTCAATGGTAAATTTTTCAATGCAAAATATCGCGTCACCCAGTGAACTGCAAAATTGAGTTCTACAAAGAACACCAATGTGCAAATCCCGCTCCTTATGTTGGGGTTGGCCCTTATTTGTAATCTATGACTACACCAGTTTTAGCCACAAAACTGTATATTCCCCCACTTCGGCCCAAGGTGGTCCACCGCCTCCGTCTGACCGGGCGGCTGAACGAGGGGCTGTACGGCAAAATTACCCTCATCTCTGCCCCCGCCGGTTTTGGTAAAACCACGCTGGTCAGCGAATGGGTGCAGGGCAGCCGGCGACCGACCGCCTGGCTATCTCTGGATGAAGGGGATAGCGACCTCGCTCGATTTCTGGCTTATCTGGTTGCTGCGTTACAAACAATAGCACCAAACATTGGGAAAGGGCTAATGGATTTTCTCAATGCTTCGTCACCTCAATCATTGCTGGCCGAATCAATCCTGACGACCCTGCTCAATGAAATCACGACACTTCCTACGGTCGCAGGGCAGGGTTTCGTTCTTGTCCTTGACGACTACCATGTGGTTAATGCCAAAGCGGTTGACATGGCCCTCACCTTTTTAATTGAGCGCATGCCGCCGCAGATGCATCTGGTCATCACCACGCGTGAAGACCCACCGCTACCCCTGGCCCGGCTACGCGCCCGGGGACAGCTAACCGAACTACGCGCCGCCGACTTGCGTTTCACCGCCGCCGAAACCGCCGAATTTCTCAACCAGGTGATGGGCCTCAGTCTCTCGGCGGCAGACATTGCCGCGTTGGAAAACCGCACCGAAGGCTGGATTGCCGGCCTGCAATTAGCCGCGCTTTCCATGCAGAGTCACCAGGATGTTCACGGGTTCATCAAGGCTTTCACCGGGGACAACCGTTACATTGTGGATTATCTGGTCGAAGAGGTGCTACAGCGTCAACCTGAACCGGCCCGCTACTTCCTACTTCAGACCGCCATTCTTGACCGGCTGAATGGCCCGCTATGCGAGGCCGTTACTGGCCAGCGGGCAGGCAAGGCGCGGTTGGAGGCCCTGGAGCGAGGCAACTTCTTTGTCTTTCCACTTGATGACAAACGCCATTGGTACCGCTATCACCACCTCTTTGCCGAAGTTCTCAGGGTGCATTTAATGGCCGAGCAGCCCGAACAGGTTTCGACGCTGCATCAACGCGCGAGTGAGTGGTACGAGCAGAATGGTTTGCCTGCCGAGGCGATTCGCCACGCCCTGGCCGCCAAGGATTTCGAGCGAGCGGCGTATCTAATCGAACAGGCCGTGCCGACCATGCGCCAGAGTAGACAGGAGGCCACGCTGCTTGGCTGGCTTCAGGCGCTCCCCGATGAACTGTTCCACTACAGGCCCGTCCTCAGCGTTCATTATGCCGGAACGTTACTACAGAATGGTCAGCTTGAGGGGGTTGAGGCCCGGCTGCGGGACGCCGAATGCTGGTTTGACACGATGGCTCATGTGGGCGAGCGACCGGAAGCCCGATCGGCTGAGATTTGTCCTGAGCAAAGCCGAAGAATGGTCGTCGTGGATGAAGCGGAATTTCGCGGTCTGCCGGGTTGGATCGCCATTTATCATGCCGGCATGGCCCTGATTCGGGGTGATGTCGCCGGCACCGTGAAATATGCCCGGCGGGCGCTCGACCTCGTCCCTGAGGCAGACCATCTCGGGCGCGGAGCGGCAGCGGCTCTCCTCGGACTCGCATACTGGACGAGCGGAGACCTGGAGACTGCCTACCAGACCTATGCTGAGGGCATGGCCCGGGTGCAGCGGGCCGGGCACCTCTCTGACGCCCTCGGTTGCGCCATCGCTCTGGCGGATATACGGCTGGCGCAAGGTAGCCTGCGCGAGGCCATGAGCATCTATGAGCGGGGACTAAAGCTGGCGACGGAGCAGGGCGCGCTCGTGCTGCGGGGAGCGGCAGATATGTATGTGGGTATAAGCGACCTCCACCGTGAGCGTGACGATCTAAATGTCGCCACGCAGCACCTTTTGAGAAGCAAGGAGCTCGGTGAGTTCGCCGGGTTACCACAAAACCGGTATCGCTGGCGCGGGGCGATGGCTCGCATACGGGAGGTTCAAGGAGACTTGAACGACGCGCTCGACCTGCTCGATGAGGCAGAGCGCCTGTATATAAGTGACTTTTTCCCCAATGTCCGTCCTATCGCGGCGTTAAAGACACGGGTGTGGGTCGCCCAGGGCCGGTTGAGCGAAGCCCTTGGCTGGGCACGGGAGCAGGGCCTGTCCGCTCAGGACGACCTCAGCTACCTGCGCGAGTTCGAGCACATCACCCTGGCCCGGGTACTTTTGGCTCAGTATAAGCGTGACCGCACAGACAGCCCGCTTCGTGAGGTGATCGGGTTACTGGCGCGCCTCCTGCAAGCAGCGGAAGAAGAGGGGAGGATGGGCAGCGCCATCGAAATCCTGGTCTTACAGGCCCTGGCTCATCAGGCGCCAGGCGATATCCCTGCTGCGCTTGCGCCGCTGGAACGCGCCCTGAAACTGGCTGAACCGGAGGGCTACATCCGTATCTTTGTGGACGAAGGCCCGCCCATGGCGCAACTGCTGCTCGAAGCTGCCGCTCGCGGGATCATGCCAGAGTATACCGGCAAGCTGCTGGCAGCATTTGAAACTGAACAACCCAGCAGCGAAGTCGCTTCTCCTCTTCCCGCTTCGCAGCCCCTCATCGAGCCGCTCAGCCAGCGTGAGCTTGAAGTTCTCCGCTTGTTCAAAACTGAGCTGTCCGGGCCGGAGATTGCCGCTGAACTCGTGATCGGCTTGAGTACCCTCCGCACCCATACCAAGAGCATCTACAGCAAACTCAACGTCAATAATCGCCGGGCTGCCGTCAACCGGGCAGTTGAGTTGGGTCTGATCTAGTCGCGCAAACGCACTGTCCGAGATGGGTTCCGGTTGGCCCACATATCCCCACATCAATCCCCACATCTGGGGAAGACATCTCCCCACATTCAGTTGTATAGTGTTTTCAGTTGAACCCAAACCGGCAGATATGCCGGGGTCAAACCTTGACCCATATCCCCATAATTGAAAAGGGGGACAAACACAAGGAGCTGAAAATGAAAGCCAATGTCTACAATGAAGGTGGAGCCCCCAATATGTCTCAGCTTAATGAGTTCAGGAAACCTACGTCTCAGAAAACCAAAGCGCCGGCAAAAGCAGTTTGGGCAGAGTGGCTCGTGCCCGCCGCGCTGTTCCTGCTCAGCGCCGTTCCGGTGATTGCCGGTGCTGTCCGTTTAACTGAGTTGACCGGTGGCGCGGAAGTCACACCGGATAACGCCCGATTCTTCGCGTCGCCTCTGCCCGTGGTGCTGCACATTATCAGCGCCAGCCTGTACTCCATCCTGGGGGCCTTCCAGTTCGCCCCCAGTCTCCGCCGCCGGAGGCGAAGCTGGCACCGCGCCGCCGGGCGGCTCTTGGTCCCGTGCGGCCTTGTTGCTGGGCTTTCGGGTTTGTGGATGACCCTCTTCTATCCCTGGCCTGAGGGCGATGGTGAACTTCTTTATGGGATGCGGCTCCTGTTTGGGTCGGCCATGGTCCTATCCATTGCCCTCGGCGTCGCTGCGATCCGGCGACGAGACTTTGTTGGGCACGGCGACTGGATGATCCGTGGCTATGCTATCGGCCTGGGCGCAGGCACGCAGGTGTTGACCCACTTGCCCTGGTTCCTGCTCCTCGGCACACCCGATGAGCTTCCCCGAGCGCTATTGATGGGCGCAGGCTGGGTAATCAACCTCGCCGTGGCCGAATGGATCATCCGCAAGCGGCCGGCCCGTCCAGCCCGCCCGGCCTCAGCCGTTGTTTCCCACGTGCAATGAGGTCAGCATAGATAAGGAAGATGAATACGGAGAGGGTTGAATATCCTCTCTGCCATTCGCTCCGCTCATTCTTAAAAAAGGAAGATACTAAAATGAAAGCAATTGTCGCAACAAGCTACGGTTCACCGGAAGTCCTTCAGCTTCAAGAGGTTGAAAAACCGACACCCAAAGACAATGAGCTATTGATCAAAGTGCATGCCACAACCGTCAACACCGGAGACTATAGAATGCGCAGCTTTAACGTGCCGCCGCTGTTCTGGCTCCCCGCTCGACTCACGTTGGGTTTCACCAAACCAAAACATCCCATCTTCGGCATGGAACTGGCCGGTGAAGTGGAAGCGGTCGGCAAAGAGGTCAAACGGTTCAAAGTCGGTGATCAGGTTTTTGCCTCAACCTTCGAGGCGAATTTTGGCGCTCACGCCGAGTATAAATGTCTGCCTGAAGATGGGGCGGTGGTTACAAAACCGCAGACTATGACCTATGAGGAAGCCGCCACGCTTTCGATTGGCGCCAATACCGCATTGTTTTTCCTGAAGGCCGGGAATATCCAACCGGGACAAAAAGTTCTCATCTATGGCGCTTCGGGAAGTGTTGGCACCTTTGCGGTGCAGCTTGCCAAATATTTTGGGGCAGAAGTCACCGGGGTATGCAGTACCGGGAATGTTGCATTGGTAAAGTCGCTCGGCGCCGATCAGGTTATTGATTACACTGGGGAGGATTTTACCAAAAACGGTGAGACCTACGACATTATTTTTGACACCATCGGCAAGACGACCTTATCCCACTGCCAAAGTGCGCTGAAGAAGAATGGCTATTACCTGCATACGGTTATGGTGCTGCCAGAGGTCCAGGGGCTGTGGTATTCGCTGACCACCGGCAAGAAAGTCATCGGCGGGACAGCCGTCCCGCGCCGAGAAGCCCTTGTTTTTCTCAAAGAGCTGGTTGAGTTGGGCCGGCTGAAGGCAGTTGTTGATCGCTGCTATCCGCTGGAGCAAATGGTCGAGGCGCACCGCTATGTTGAAACAGGACACAAAAAAGGGAATGTCGTCGTTACCCTGGTGGAACAGAATAATGGCAAATGAACAGTCCGGCGAGCCAATAGTCTATCAAATCAGGCTTCAGGGCCATCTAAATCGCAAGTGGCTGAACTGGTTTGAAGGGTTGACCATCACGTTGGAAGAAAATGGTAATACGCTCCTGGCTGGCCCGGTAGTGGATCAGGCGGCGTTACATGGATTACTCAAAAAAGTGCGTGACCTGGGAATGCCATTGCTTTCGGTAAATTCCATTGAACCCGGCTCAGCAGATAAACAATCGATAAACAGGTGACTCATGAATAATTTGGCTCTTTCCTTTATTAGCGCAATCCTCATTGGGCTTGGCGCAACGCTCACTTTTGATCTTTGGGCGTTGTTTCTCAAGCATGCCTTTAAAATTACGCCATCCAATATCTGCCTGGTTGGGCGCTGGCTTAGATATATGCCAGAAGGAACCTTTAAACATTCCAATATTGCATCCACCCCACCCAAGAGCGCAGAATGCACCGTAGGCTGGATTGCCCACTACATGATTGGCATCACATTCGCCCTCGTTTTTGTTGCATTAGTCGGCAACAACTGGCTTCAGCATCCAACGCTGATTCCCGCAATCGTCTTTGGGGTTGTCACGGTCCTGGCGCCCTTCTCCATCATGCAACCTTCATTTGGGCTTGGGTTTGCCGCATCAAAGATGTCAAATCCTGCGCAGGCAAGGATTCGTAGTTTGATGAATCATACTGCGTTTGGCGCAGGTCTTTACCTTTTCGCCTTGTTGGTCAACTGGGTTAGATGATGTTTATCTGTTTTCTCTATTAGGTGGTATGTTGGTTTCTGTATTCTCTGGGGGAGAGGCCGTAACGTTTCTTAAAGGCCCGGCTAAAGTGAGCCGAATCGTTAAAGCCCCAGCGGAAGGATACTTCGGTGATGTTTTTGCGGAGGCCCGCCCGGATCAGTTCGCGGCGGCAGTGTTCCAGGCGGCGTTCCAGAATCCAGCGGGAAACTGAGAAGCTTTCCTCTTGAAACAAGAGGTGAAGATAGCGCACCGAGATGCCAAAGTGCTCAGCCAGTCCGCACGGATCAAGCCGGGGGTCTTCCAGGTGGGTTTCAATGTAATCTTTAATCCGGCCCAGTAAATCCGCGCCGGTTGGCCCGGTCTGCAGGGGCTGCTCCGCCCATAAGCATGAGGAGATCAACTCGATGGTGGTTTCCGCGGCGGCGTATCCCTGGCGGCTGTCCATTTGGCCCGTATGGGAGCTTAAAGCGGAGATGAGCGAGGCGGTAACGGCGCCCAATCCGCATTGCCAATTAATTGCTTTGCCAACCAGGTTATCCACATGCGGCAGGGCATCGCGCATACGGTTTTGCGGCACAAAAACGGTTATCTTGCTAACCCGTGAATGCAGGCAAAAACTGGTTGGCACGGTGGTGTCCCACAAAAGAAAGCTGTTTGGCCCCAGCGAGGAATCATACCCCCGGCACGACACATCTTCATGGCCCGCCAGAATCAGGAGCAGGCCATAATAAGCCGAGTTGTCCAGCCCTATCTCCCGGCTCATGCGCAAGCCGCTGCACGGGTCACACGCGCAGCGAACAACCTTAAGGTCCCCCAGTAATCCAACCTCCAGTTGCCCCCAAAAACCGGCGGCCCGGTTTTTTCCCAGCACCCAACGCAAATGCGAGTTATTCAACATAGCCTGCCAGGCATCGTAACGCTCATTAAGCTGAAAATCCTGGGTAGTCCACATTGATTTTTCGGTATAGCCCATCGCCGGATACCTCCCCTTTGAGGACACGTAAAAACATTGCACGCAGTGACAAATGTCTTTACGCACACAAACAAGATTAATTGGCTCCCCCGTTCTAAAATGGGATTATAGGGTAAACCCTGAACAACGTCAACAACATTATTAGAAAGGAGTTTTACTTATGGCAGGACAACTAAAAGATTCTGTTTCTATTTTGGGTGTCGGCTGCACCCGATTTGGCAACCTGTTGGAAACGCCAGAAATCAAAGGTCTCAGTTTGCAGGAGCTGGCGGCTCAAGCTGCCGGAGAGGCCCTGGCAGACGCGCAGGTTGACCCGCGAGAAGTGGATGCGGTGTTTGTGGGCAACGTCACCATGCACACCTCGCAGCTTCCGGCTACCTACAGCCAAACCGCCAAATGGCTGGGAACTCAATTTAAGGCCGGTGTTCACTTTGATGCCGCCTGCTCTACCACCAATGTGGGCATTACTATGGCCGCTATGGGCATTGCCTCTGGCGCTTACGACAAGGTGCTGGTGGTCGGGCTGGAATCAACCTTGAGCCAGCCCAAAAGCCTGAGTCCGTATGAACGGGGCACCATTCCAACGGAAGAGATGTGGTTATGGACCGACTACTGTGTCAACCAGGCTTACAGCGTGCCCCAGGGTTACGACATCTTCCCCACCTACAACGCCTTTATTGCGCTGGGCTATTGCCGCAAGTACGGCATTTGCCTGGAAGAGCTGGAACGCGGCCTGTTTGAGCTGTGCCGCACCCGGCGGCTGCACGGCTCTATGAATCCCAAGGCCATCCGCCAGGAAACTTTAGAGGCCGAAGCCCAACGCCTGGGATTTGATGACCCGTGGAAGTTTTGGTGTTCGCGCTTTAACCCCCACGTTGCCTGGCCTTCTCGCATTAACAGCGTGGTCACCCCCGCCGACGGCGCATCGGCCATTGTGCTGGGCCGCCGGGACGAGGCTGTAGCCGGGGCGGCCATGCCGGTTGACCTGAAGGGCTTTGGCGTTAGCGTGATGGATCTCCCCTGGTACAATGAAGACCCCACCGTCATGCCCATCGACACCCATGCCTTCAAAAACGCCTACGATATGGCCGGCATCTCTCCGCAGGACATTGATTACCTGCACACCCACGATTGCTCGCACATTATGAGCATTTGTGTGGCCGAGGTTGCCGGTTATCTGCCCGCCGGCCAGGGCTTAAAGTATGCGGAAGAAGGCCGTTTGCGCTTTGATGGCGACCGGCCGATGAGCACTCACGGCGGCCGGCACGCCTTTGGGCACGCCTGGGCGGCCAGCGCCGGATCAGACACCTACGAAGCGGTCAAGCAAATTCGCGGGTTGGCCGGTAACCGGCAGATTGGCCCGGCCCCCAAAACAGCGGTTGTTCATACCCACGGTTATGCAATGATCAGCACCGTTCTGGTGCTTAACGGAGGCAACTAACATGGCAGAGTCAATTCTTAAACGGTATTACGATACACTGGGCGAGGGCAAACTGTTGGCCAAAAAGTGCAACAAGTGCGGCGACGTCACCTTTCCCCCGACCACGGCTTGCCAGGAATGCGGCAGCTCAGACCAGGACTGGCTGGAGCTTTCCGGGCATGGGCAACTGCTGTTTGTGTCTCACGGCATGGCCCCGCCGCCCAACCCCAGATTTGCGGAGATAGCGCCGTATGCCTACGGCCATATCCGCCTGGAAGAAGGTGTTTTTGTGCAGGCAATCATTACCGGCGTAAGCATTGATCCGGCCACGTTGCAAGGTTACTTTGAGCGCGGCCCGGTAGCTGTTGTGCCAGATATTCAGCAAGTGGCAGAATTAAACGTTTTAGCTTTTAAGGTAGCAGAAGGATGAATAAAGGCCAGGTAAATTCTATTGTGTTTGAAACGGTGGCCAAAATCACCAAACGCAGCCCGGAAGAACTGTCGCCGGAGCACAAACTGGCCGAAGACCTGGGCATGAAATCGGTGAGCCGCATCGAGTTGGCCGCCTTGCTGGAAGATCGCCTTCAAACGGAGATTTCCAATTTTGAAATTCGTGTCCCCAAAACAATGGCCGATCTGGTAGAGATGGTAGCAGCTAAAATCTGACCACTTGCAGGCAAAGCAACCCCAACTCCCTCCCCCGCCGATGGATTCAGGGCGGACAAGTACTAAATTTTTGGGATGCGTTTCATCCACCCTCCTCCCCCCGGCCCCCTTCTCCCTCAGGGAGAAGGGGGGAGAAAAGAGTTTTGGGTGTGGTTTGGGGGGGGGGCGCCCCCCCCGCCCCCCCCCCCAAGGGTGACCCCCCCCCCCCCACAACGGGGGGGGGGGGGGGGGGGGGGGGCGGAAAAACCCCCAAGAA
>CAZRYD010000135.1:0-16302 GCA_964604225.1 uncultured Caldilineaceae bacterium | reverse complement strand
GAGGCCGGGTAGGTGGAGGTGGGCAGCGCACTGGTCAGGGGTGACCGGGCGGTAAAGTAGCTTTGCCACAGCCAGCCGAGCAAGCCCAGCAAGACCAAACAGGCGATGAGTAATCCTCCCAGCAATTCGCTGGTGGGCCGGTCAGTTGGGAAAATCCTGAAATCTGTCTAATGAGCTTGAATGTGTGCTTTCATTATAAACGGTGTTAGATAAGTCTGTCCAGTGCTGTTTGTCACCAATACTGGGGGAAAAACAGATTCATCAGTTTACCAGATGCTGACCAGGATTATGGTACAATTGGTTTAGATTGAGAAAGTGTTCTGGTTTATCGAAACGGTTCCAAGCTTGATGAGAGGTAGTTGCTTCAGTAGTCTCTCTATTGGATTCTTACTCCCATCTTTTTTGTGAAACCGTCTGGTTGTGGGGTCAATAGGTTGAACTGTTGAGGCGATAATATGCAGATCAATATCATCGTGCCGCTCAGCCACGAGCGGACCCTGACCATTTTTGGGTGGTATTTCAAGCAGCCTGGCAGCGGCGAGGGCTGGGAGAGCATGCAGCAGTCCATCGCTTTCAGCGATCAGGTGCAAAAGAGGTTAAGGTCGCGCTCGTACAAGCAGGGCCGCTTTTCGGTCAAGCGGGAGAATGGGGTACATCATTCTCAGACGCTGGTGTATGAGTTTTTGACGAAGTAAGCGAGACTCCAGATATCCTTACAGGCACAGGTCAGCGAATCGCTAAGGTATAGCTATCACACCTCGCGTTTCACGTCTCATGCTTGTCGGCCTCCTGAGGCGGATCGAACAAGCTCAACGGTAATTGAATACCGGTAGCGTCAAGACGGCTCACAAACCTGGGGATGTGTCCGGTGGGAACAATACGCCCTCGAATCCGGCCTTCTTCAACGCCAGTTTCGCGAAATTCAAAGATATCCGAGAGTACGACTACGCCATCTTGTATCCCTTCCACCTCGGTCACTTTGAGTATCTTACGCGAGCCATCACGCAGCCGTTCCTGATGCACGATCAAGTCAACTCCAGAAGCTATCATCTCGCGCACGGTCAATACAGGAGTTGACAGATTGCCAAGTGTGACCAATGTCTCCAGCCGGGCTATAGCATCGCTTGGACTCTGGGCGTGTAGACTGGTCATAGACCCATCATGACCACTGTTCATAGCCTGAAGAAAGTCAAACACCTCGTTGCCTTCTATGTCGCCAATAATGATTCGGTCGGGCCGCATCTTCAAGCTATTGAGCAGCAAATCCCGTACCGTCACTTCCCCTTTACCCTCTATATTAGCCGGGCGGACTTCTAAATTCACGACTCGTCTTTGCGGCAACTGTAATTGAGCCGCTATTTCAATCACAATGATCCGCTCATCGTCGGGAATAAAAGAACACAGCACGTTAAACAAAGTCGTCTTGCCCGAACCAGTGCCGCCGGAAACTACAATGTTTAATCTAGCTTTAATACAGGCTTTGAGAAATTCTGCTATTTCAGCCGATATAGAGCCAAAACGGATCAAGTGATCCAGCGTTAAAGGATCCTTAGTGAATTTGCGGATGGTCAAGGTTGGCCCGTTAAGGGCTAAAGGAGGAATAACAACATTAATCCGAGAACCATCAGGTAAACGAGCATCAACCATAGGGTATGTTTGGTCAACCTTTTTTCCCAGGAAGGCCAAGATATAGTTGATGAGGGTCAACAAATGCTCATCATCCTGGAACTGAATATCTACATCCTCCAATTTTCCTTTACGTTCCATGTAAACCCGGTAAGGTCCATCTACACAAATTTCCTGCACTTCTGGGTCGTTCAGCAATGGTTCTAAGGGACCCCAAGAATTTATGTTGTCAGGCGTACTCATTGTTTTCCTCCTTGACTGGCGGATTATCGACTTGCCGTCGCGCCTGGATATTGAACCTAACGATGACAATTACCTCAAAGTCACCGTACCGACCTATGCCTGTTTGAATAACACCACCCAACTGTTCCAAACGGGGACGAGTTGTGAGCAGGGTAGCCCCAACGGGCCGGGCCGCGCCGTTGTCGGTCAAGCTCAAAATTAGTTGTTCAGCCCGACGGGCCAGCCGAATGGCGACATGGGTAGCGCGCCCCTGGTTAATGGCCTCGTCCAGGGCTTCCTGCGCCACTCGAAAGAGGGCCAATTCAAGCGGGGCAGGCAGCCGCTCGCGCAATGGTTCAAGGGCCAGGGTTATTTGCAGGCCGTGAACGCGCATGACTTGACCGGCCAGGCTCTCCAGAGCCGGGGTCAAGCCCAGGCTTTCGAGGACGGTTGGATGAAGATTGGTCACCAGGTCCTGTGCTTGTTGGAAGATTTGGCGCGCCAGGGTAATCAGCATCATCATGGCCCCTTGCACCGCCGGGTGGGGTCGCAGGCTTTGTTCATAAATGTTGGCCTGGGCCAATAATAAGCGGAGGGGGGTCATCACATCGTTTTGCAGCGAGGCCGCCAGGCGATGGCGTTCCGCTTCCAGCGCGTTTACCATATCTTCAATCGCTGCGTAGTCAGGCAATTCGCCGGATACCGGCAAGTCGGTTAAGGCTGTCTCGGCTGGATGGAGCGAGACAGGTAATATTTCAGCATCGAGTTCGGCGAGATTGGGTTCCTGATTCGGACGGACGACGGTGAAAGGTTCATTAGAAGACAACTCCAAAGTTGAGAATGGGTCAGCAGGGGAGAAGCGAAGGGGTTTTTGGGGGATGTTTGTGACTGCGTCGAAGCTAGCGATAGAGTCAGGTTTTTCCATTTCCTCTAACGCTGCTAATTTTCCTTGCTGTTCGGCTATCGCTACCTGGATATCCTCAATTTCTGTCAAAATTGTGGGGGATGCGTCTAAGCCATAAAGGGCTTTCCGTTCTTCGAGGATTTGCAGCCGGCGGTGGAGATTGATCAGCACTCTTTTTAAGTGGTCGCTTTGGGACATACACCCCCCTTCTTAAGCTCACGGGTGAACACTCCCATCCGGTAAAATCGCCCCTTTAAGACTCTTGGCCCGGCTGAGCTGCTCCTGGGTGACGTTGGCTCCGGTCAAATCGGCTCGGATCAGGTTTGCGCCTTCCAGGTCGGCCTGGCGCATATCGGCCACGTTCAAACCTGCCCCGCGCAGGGTTGTTTCGATCAGCAGGGCGCTGGTTAAGTAGGCGTCGGTCAAATTGGCGTTGCGCAAGCTGGCGTCGAGCAAATCCACCCCGGTCATTTGGGCTTTGACCAGATTGGCCCCCAACAGTTCAGCGCCTTTAACTTTGGCGTTGGTCAGGTTGGCCTGGCTCAAATTGACCCCGGTCAGGTCAGCTCCCTCCAGATTAGCCTCACTCAGATTGGCTTTTTGCAAATTAGCATAGCGCAGGTTGACCTTGCTCAAATCGGTTCCGCTTAAATCCACCTGGCTCAAATCGGCATTGCGCAGATCGGGAATTTCGCCTTCGGCGCGAGCCGTGGCAATCAATTGTAAAAGTTCGTCACGTTTCATTACTGATTACTACCTATGGTCATTCCTCAGCGGTCTCAATAGCATCACCTTACCAGTCGATATTTTACCATCAACTCCTGCAATTCGCCTAATGGCAGGGCGTGGGCTGTGCGTCCTCTAAAGCCGGTCAAGGTTTCGGCGGCGGTCAGGGCGTTCAAAATAGCCTCTTCGACCGCCTCGGCCACGGCCTCAAAAAAGGGGTTCAGATGATGGTGGGGCAGCATTTTGAGCTCATACAGCCCCTCGCCGCTACCGGGAAAATGATTGCCGGTAGCAAAGGCCAAAAAGATGTCACCGCTGCCATTGTGGCCGACCCCGCCCACCCGAGCCAGGCCGACCGTAGCCCGTTGGGCCAGCCGTTTGCATTGAACGGGCAGCAGCGGTGCGTCGGTAGCTACGACGACAATGATGGAGCCACCCTGAGGTGACTCGTTCCAGGGCAGTGGGATGTGTTCCGGTCCAAGAACGCGCCCCACCGGCACGCCGTCTACCCGCAGCAGCGCCCGGTCGCCATAGTTGGCCTGCACCAGCGTCCCCACCGTGTAGCGGCCGCTGGCGCAGTCAACCAGCCGCGAAGCTGTACCGATACCCCCCTTAAAATCGTGGCAGATCATGCCCGTTCCCCCGCCGACGTTGCCCTCAGCCACCGGACCACTCGAGGCGGTCAGCAGAGCTTCGTAGACGTGGGCTTTGGTCAAATGGAAGGCATCAATATCGTTGAGCCAGCCGTCATATGTTTCGGCCACGACCGGCAGGGCAGAACTATCTGATAAACCGTTCTCTTTCGTATAGGCAACAATACTATCCCGTACAATGCCGACCTGATGCGAGTTGGTGATGCCGATGGGATAGCACAGCAGCCCCGATTCGGTTAGCCAGTGGGTGCCGGTCATCTCGCCGGTGCCGTTGAAAGTGTGATAGGCGGCAAAGGCGTTATCCGTCCAGATGTCGCCTTCGCGGGGCACAGTCATCGTCACCCCGGTCCGGGCCACACGCGGCTCATCGTAAACCAGGGTGGTGTGGCCCACCCACACCCCCGGCACATCGGTGATGGCGTTGTTGGGGCCGGGTGATAAAGTACCAATGGTGATGCCTAAGTCTCGTAAGCGAGCGCGGGTCATAGATTATCTCCTCATTACAAGGGCTTTGTTTTTACTCATCACTTTCGGTCTTAACAAAGTCGTGAAGCAGTTTGGCCATTTTGGGGGCGCTACCTCCACTGCGTAATCCGATGATTCTGCCCGATGTCAAGGTCAATAAAACCTGGTCGCCCACCTCGCGAATCTCGGCAATTTCGGAGAAGGGCAACTCGATCACTTGGCGACCCAACCAACCGGGTCGGGTAATGGTGGTTTGAGTTTGAACTTTATCAAGGGTAATAGTCTCGGCCTGAGAATTGCTGATGACGATTCCGAGACCGAGCAAGAAAAAACAGCCTACCAACAGGAGTATACTTCCCAGCACCAGCCAGTTCGATACTCGGCTGGAATCGCCCTCTCGGCAGATAAGGTTAACCACCCATAGACTGGGGAGCATGAGGATAATTCCCAACCAAACCGCGGGTTTCTCCGGGTTAACCCGGAGCACCAGCTTCGTGGGGGTATGTTCCACAATCTCAAACGGTTTTGCCGGGGCTAAATTTTTCAATTTTTGGGCTGGTAATTTAACCGGCGCTGGCTTGATATCCCAGATGCCCCATGAGCCAGCGCAGCCGGTCAAAAAAAGGCAGCCGCCTACAATCAGAACGATGAGTGCCATGGGCCACTCATTCAACTCGACCACCAGGACGGGCCTGGTTGAGTCCAGAAAGCGTTTGAGCGGACCGACAATGTTCCGGCCAAAATTGTAGAGATACTTATCTCCAGTGATGGTGACGATAGTAACCCAGTAGCTCTGGTCGGTGGGCCGCTCAGCCAGGCGAACCGACTGTACCCCCTGGAAAGGTTCGTCGCGCTGCGTCAACAACCCGAACCAGCGCCGCTCTGCCAGGTGGCAGTCAACCCGAGTTGGTTCGCTGCGCTGGCAGGTGAAACTGGTTCCGCCGCTTGTATACGCTCCCAGCGCTACCAATGCCAGCCCCAGACCGGCCAGCAGCGTCAAAAGGATATAGGCCAGGGCGGCATATCGCTGGTATTTTCTCCGCCGGTAGCCAAATAACCCTCCGCCCAGCACCCCTCCCAATAATCCCCCGAAAATCATGACGGCTAGCTGGCTGTCGGAGTTGGTTTCTAAGCCAATAAACATAGCGACGAATCCGGCCAGGTAGCCACCGCCAACGCCGATCCAAACTCCACCGAAAGCTCCGGCTAAAGTTGTATTCCAGATATGCTTAAAACCCTCTGGCTCAAGGCTGCGTTGATAAGATTTCGACATGGATCAATTGGAGGGGCGGTACCGGGCCATCACTCGCTGCAGCTCGTCCAGGGGGAGTTCGTAGGCGATGCGGTCCTTATAGCCGATCATGGTTTCGGCCATGGTCAGCGCGTTGAGGATGGCCTCTTCGACGGCTTCGGCGACGGCCTCGAAGAAGGGGTTGAGGTGCTCATGGGGGATCATCTCCAGGCTGCGCTTGCCGCTGGTTTCGGCGTAGATGTGGTTGCCGGTGGCAAACGTAAGGAAGATGTCGCCGCTGCCGTTGTGCCCAATTCCGCCGACTCGGGCCAGGCCAACCGTAGCTCGCTGGGCCAGCCGTTTGCACTGCATCGGCAGCAGCGGCGCATCAGTGGCAATGACGACGATGATCGAGCCACCTTGAGGCGGCTCATCCCAGGGTAGGGGGACGCGCTCCGGGCCAATTTCGCGGCCTACCGGAACGCCATCCACGCGCAAGGTATGCCGGTCACCGTAGTTTGATTGCACCAATACGCCGACGATGTATTGGCCGCTTTTGCTGTCGACAATCCGGGAGGAACTGCCGATGCCGCCTTTGAAGTCGTGGCAGATCATGCCGGTACCTCCACCGACATTACCCTCTTCCACCGGGCCGTTGTTGGCGATGGCCAGAGCTTCGTGGACGTGATCTTCGGTCAAGTGGAAGGCGTCAATTTCGCTCAACCAGCCGTCGTAAGTTTCGGCCACGACGGGCAGCTTAAAACCCCGGCTCTCAAAGTTTTCTACGTCGTGCCAGATCAAAGCATCCCGCACCACGCCGACCTGGTTGGTGTTGGTCAGGCCGATAGGTGAGCCGAGCATGCCCGACTCCTCCAACCAGAGCAGGCCGGTCATCTCGCCGTTGCCGTTGAAAGAGTGATAGCCGGCAAAGGCACGGTCGTCGCGGATTTCATCCTCGCGGGGTACGATCACCGTGACCCCGGTGCGAGCCACATACGGCTCATCGAAAATGACCGTAGTTTGACCGACCAAAACTCCCGGCACATCGGTGATGGCGTTGTGTCGACCGGTCGGCATCGAGCCGATGACAATTCCTAAATCTCGTAATCTTTTACGCGTCATGAGACCCTCCTTAAATTTACCCTGATCCAAATCTAGCACAGGGGCAGTGATTTGGTCAAGTCAAACTGACCATTGTGTCGGCATTGGCGGTTTAGACTTGTAAAAAATAACTGATTGCCCTAGAATAAGATAATGACCGATCTGGCGGCGGGTTTAAGCGAGCCGCCAGACTCAGCTAAAATCATCTCCCCAAAATTATTTCATGTCCTCAGGGCGGAGAGAAGAATGTTGTTGCTGCCCACACCTGTATGGGTTAGTGGTGTGTTAGTTTGATTTAAGCTCATTTCCCCGGAACTCAATCTATAGGGTTTTCAAACAACAGCGGTGTTGGCAAATAAAATCAGTGCGAGATCAATGACTATTTTATGAAGCAAGAGTACGAATACATTGTTCTTGGCTTGGGTGGTCTTGGCAGCGGGGCGGTCTACTGGCTGTCGCGCCAGGCCGGCGGTGAGGTGCTGGGCCTGGAGCAGTTTGAAATCGGCCACGTGCGGGGCGGCTCGCAGGATCACTCCCGTATCATTCGGCTGTCTTATCACACGCCGGGCTACGTGCAACTGGCCAAACAGGCTTATCAAGCCTGGGCCGTGTTAGAAAAGGAGGCTGAGGAGAAGCTGATTGTCAAAACCGGCGGTCTTGACCTGTGGCCGGCGGGAAGCATAATTCCTACGGCGGATTATGCCAACAGCATGCAAGCCTGCGATGTGCCCTTTGAGCGCCTCGACGCCGCCGAAATTATGTATAGATGGCCGCAATTCCGCCTGACCGACGATATCTATGCCCTCTATCAAGCCGAAAGCGGTCTCGCTCCGGCCACCAAGTGTAACGCGGCTCACCAGCGCCTGGCCCGGGCTAATGGGGCCACCCTGCTCGATAATGTACCCATCACCGCTATCCGCCCGCTCAGCGGCGAGGTGGAAGTAGTGGCCGGAGGTACGACCTATCGCTGCCATAAACTGGTTATCGCCGCCGGCGCCTGGTCGAACACCGCCCTGGCCAATTTTGGTCTTAAACTCCCCCTCACCGTTACCCAGGAGCAGGTAACTTACTATGCCACGCCTCATCTGGCTGATTTTATGCCGGAGCGCTTCCCTGTCTGGATTTGGATGGATGAGCCTTGTTTTTATGGCTTTCCGGTTTTCGGCGAAGCCGGGACCAAGGCGGCCCAGGATGTGGGCGGCGAGGAAGTGACTGCCGAGACGCGCAGCTTTGAACCCAACCCGGTTAATTCTCAGCGGGTTGAAAATTTCCTCAAAAAATACATTCCTACGGCTTTGGGACCGGTTATCTATGCCAAAACCTGCCTCTATACCATGCCCCCCGACCGTGATTTTGTGATTGATACCGTCCCAGGCCACGAGAATTGCCTAGTCGCTATTGGGGCAGGTCACGCCTTTAAGTTCGCCTCGTTGATTGGCAAAATTCTCAGTGAGCTGGCCATAGAGGGCACAACCGCCAGCGACATTGGGCCGTTCAAAATCAGTCGGCCCATTTTACGGATGGAAAATCCGCCCAGGAGTTTTATGGTTTAAAGTTAGAAGGGCAAAACTTGTTTTGCGCTCAAAAACTTTTCAATGAAACCCAGTAAACGACCTGTCATCAATCTGCCTTATACATCACAGGATTTGGCTCTGGAAGCCGCAGCAATTGGCGGCATAATATTGAGTATCGGCATGCTGTTTTTGTTTTGGTCTAGTTTGCCGGCTTTAGTTCCAACCCATTTTGGGGTAACGGGCGAGGTTGACGCCTGGGGGGATAAACGCACTATCCTCATCCTGCCGACCACGAGCCTGCTTCTGTATGTGATGCTGACAATAGTTAGCCAATATCCGCATAAATTCAATTATCCCTGGCCCATCACCGCCCAAAATGCCAGGGAACAATATCGCCTGGCTCTTTCATTGATGGCCTGGCTTAAAGTCGAGGTTATTATTCTCTTCGCCTTTCTGGAGTGGACGACCATTCGGACGGCTCTGGGACAGGCGACAGGGCTGGGGATCGCTTTTTTGCCCTTCGTTCTGGTGGCGCTGTTCGGCCCGGTAGGATTGTATTTTTATTACGCCTATCGTGCCCGCTAATAGCCAAATGGCAGACTTTGGATCAAAAATTAGCTATTAAAAAGGAGGAGTTTTGATGTTGAAGAAAAAATGGTTTGTTTTATTGATTGTAGCCCTGGTTTTGTTATTGGCGGCTTGCAGCGGCGGTGCGGTGCAGCCCGAAAAGCCGGCAGATAGCGCACCAGCCCAGGAAAAGCCAGCAGAGAGTGCGCCAGCGGCGAGCGAGTCAAGCGCACAAAGTAGCACGGCTACCGGCGGCACCGTGCGCGTGGGCTGGGGCGGTGCGCCCGATACGCTCAACCCGGCCACTGCGGTGGTGGCCGAGAGTTACACCCTGTTTAATTTGGTGTATGATACCTTGGTCAATGTTCAACTCGATGGTAAGTATATACCTAACCTGGCCGATAGTTGGCAGGTTTCTGATGATGGCAAAACCTATACCTTTAAGATTCACGCAGGCGTCAAATTCCACGATGGCCAGCCGCTGACGGCTAAAGATGTCGCCTTTTCATACAATTTCTATCACGACCACGAGGATTTTGTTTTTCTCAACAGCTATACCGAGCCATTTGAAAGCATTGAAGCCACCGACGATACGACGGTGGTGGTCAAGCTAACCGAGGCCGTGCCGAGCATCGAATACTACGCCTCCTCGCTCTATATTCTGCCCGAACACATCTGGTCTAAGCACAGCGAGGGCAAAGCCGCCACCGAGTATGAAAACCCGGAATTGATTGGCAGTGGTCCTTTCAAACTGGCCGAGTATAAGCAGAATGAGTCGGTCCGGCTGGAAGCAAACAAAGACCATTTTCTTTACCCGCCCCACGTGGACACTGTCACGTTTCAAACCTTTGCCAACCAAGATGCCCTGGTGCAGGCTCTTCAAACCGGGCAGGTGGATATGATTACCGAAATGCCCAAAACGGCGGTACCGGTGCTGCGCAATGCCGAAAATATTCAACTGGTCATCAAACCCCCCAAGCAGCCGCATATTAGCGATGTTTTTTTCAACCAGGTCACGCCCGAAAATTGCCCCAAGGACGCGGGCGGCAAATGCACCGGCCACCCGGCCCTGCTTGACCGCAACATCCGCCTGGCCCTGGCCCATGCGACCGACAAGAAAAATATTATTGAGGTTGTCATCCTTGGTCTGGGCAACCCTGGCCTAACCCTGCTGCCTGATGGTCTGGGCGACTGGTACAATAATAGTCTCCAGGATTACGAATTTGACATTGACAAAGCCAACAAAATCCTGGACGACGCCGGCTATAAGGATAAGGATGGCGACGGCGTCCGCGAGACGCCCGATGGCAGCAAATCACTCATTTTTCGGGTGAACTGGCCCAACGACAGCGCCGAATCGCCGCGTATGGCCGACCTGCTCTCCCAAAACTGGGCTAAAATTGGGGTCAAGACCGAACCCCAGGCCCTGGACTCTGATACCCTGACCACCGCCTGTTGTCCCGGCTTTGATTATGACATCATTCTCTGGGGCTGGTATGCGGATGAGGACCCACAAACGATGCTGCGGGTCATGACCACTCAAGATATTCCGAACGGCAACAACGAAACCGGCTACTCCAATCCGGAGTTTGATAAATTATTCGATCAACAGATTGCCGAATTGAACCGGGACAAACGCAAAGAAATCGTCTGGCAACTGCAAAAGATAGCCCACGACGATGTAGTTTACATCATCCCCTACTACGACCAAAATGTTCAGGCTTTCCGCTCCGACCGTTTCACCGGCTGGGTCACCGATCAACCCAGAATGGAGTTGGAAAACCCCAGCTCACTGACCGCTGTTAGACCGGTCCAATAACTTTGGATTTATGATTGACGATTTACGATTGGATGCTTAGGTGTATCCAAAATCGTAAATCGTCAATCTAAAATCGTAAATTGCCGGAGGTGTCGATGAACAAATACGTTCTCAAAAAGGTCGGTTGGGCTTTTCTAACGGTTATTTTTGTTATCTGTCTCAACTTCTTCCTCTTTCGCATCCTGCCCGGCGATCCAGCCAAATCCGGTATCAAGGACCCGCGCCTGACTCGCGAGGCGGTCGAAGCGATCCAGGTACGTTTTGGGCTGGACAAGCCGGTCATCAATTGCGTCAAAACCATCAATCCGTTTGAATTTGGCGATTGTGCCGTGGACCCGCTGGATACCCAGTTTTTTATCTACGTCGGCAACCTGCTGCGGGGCGAATTAGGCATCAGCTTTCACCAGCAGCGCCCGGTGGCCGACATCTTAAGGGATGATTTGGGGAATACTCTGCTGCTCATCGGCCCCGGTGTTCTTCTATCCATCTTCTTTGGTATTCTATTGGGCATGATTGCTGCCTGGAAATCCCGCACGGTGCTTGATTACACTGCCCTGTTGGGCAGCCTGATGGCCTGGGCCTCGCCCACCTTCTGGTTTGGCATCCTGCTGTTGTTTTGGGGTAGCCGTAATTTGGGCTTACCGATTGGCGGTAAGGTTACTGTTGGCGGCGATTTTACCAATATGTGGGAAGAGTGGCTCGACATTGGTCGCCATCTCATCCTGCCGACGACGACCTACGCCATTATTTATGCCGGTCAATATACCCTGTTCATCCGCAGCGCCGTGCTGGAGATTTTTTCGGAAGATTACGTCCTGACGGCCAAGGCCAAGGGCTTAAACTCCTTTCAAATTCTGCGCGATCATGCTTTACCCAATGCCTTGCTGCCTACCGTGACTATTGTTGCACTGAACCTGGGATTTACCGTAGCCGGGGCGCTAGAAATCGAGACCGTTTTTTCATGGCCGGGGCTGGGCCAGGCGACCATCGAGGCGGTCAGCCGGCGGGATTATCCGGTGCTGCAAGGGGCTTTTTTACTTCTCGCCGTCAGTGTCATCTTTGCTAACCTGATCGCCGATTTGCTCTACTCATACCTTGACCCGCGGATTCAAACGAGCTAATTTTGGATTCTAAATCCAAAATTGGAAGGGGATAATCTATGGAGACTCTCAGCAACTTCTGGCAAGATTTCAAGCGGCAGCGTATGGGCGTGGTTGGCCTGGTGATGCTGCTGGTAACTATTTTTGTCTCCATCTTTGCTCCCTGGATTGCCCCTTACAATCCCAAAGATGTGGTCCAGGTGACTATTGACGATATCTACGCCAAACCCAGCCCGACGCATTGGTTGGGAACCGACGACGCCGGCAAAGATGTATTTTCAAATTTAATCTTTGGTTCGCGAGTCTCACTCACGGTAGGCTTCTTTGCGGCCTTTATCTCGCTGGTTATCGGTGGCGGCGTGGGCATTATCGCCGGCTTTTATGGGGGACGTGTCGAAAATGTCCTCATGCGCTTCACCGATATTCTCCTGGTCATTCCTGACCTGCCGCTGATGGTGGTTTTGATCGCCCTGACCAAGCCCAGCTTGCTGAATATTATTATTGTCTTGGGGATTCTGGGCTGGACCAGTACCGCCCGGGTGGTCCGTTCCCAAACCCTCTCGGTCAAGGAGCGCAAGTTTGTCCACCGGGCGCGGGCCATCGGGGCCGGTAATTTCTATATTGTGCGCCGCCACATCTTCCCGATGGTTTTTCCGTTGATGGTGGTCAATGCCGTGCTGGTCATTTCGGCCGCCATTTACAATGAAAGCGTCTTGGGCTTTTTTGGCCTGGGCGATCCGACCACCTTGAGCTGGGGGCAGATGCTCAACTTTGCCTTTAACCGAGGCGGCATGAGCGCCGGAGCCTGGTGGTCACTGGTGCCGCCCGGCCTGGCTATTGTATGGGTGGTCTTGGCCTTAACCCTGCTTGGTCAGGGGCTGGAACGCGTCTTCAACCCGCGACTGGAGTTGCACCATCTTTCGGTTGGCCCGAAAATGGTAGCGCGTGTTTCCCGGACCACGCCGCCGGAATCATCTCCTGTCCCGGCCGGGAAGTAAGCAGTAGAAAGGATTTCGATGAGCCGTTTCGACGACGCGCCCCTCTTGCTGGACGTCCGTAACCTGTCGGTTGATTTTGTCAACCCTAATCAACCCCCGGCCCATGCCCTGGATAAGGTCAGCTTTATCCTGCGTGAAGGCGAGATGTTGGGCGTGGTGGGTGAAAGCGGTTGCGGCAAAAGCACGCTCATGCTCAGTTTGATGCGCTTGCTGGCTCCGGCCGGGCGCATTGTCAACGGCCAAATTATCTTCCGGGAACAGGATTTATTGGACCTGACCGAACCAGAAATGGCCCGGGTGCGCTGGAAAAATATCTCAATGATTTTTCAGGGAGCCATGAACGCCCTCAATCCGGTGCGACGGGTGGGCGACCAGATTGCCGAAGCCATCTGGCAGCATCATCCTGTGACCGATAAGGCTACCGTTGAGAGTCGGGTTTCTGCTCTGCTAGACATGGTCGGGATTACCCCAGATCGTAAAACCCAATATCCCCACCAGTTTTCCGGCGGGATGCGTCAGCGCGCCATGATTGCCATGGCCCTGGCCTGTGTGCCCCAAGTCGTCATTGCCGATGAGCCAACCACAGCCCTGGATGTGATGATTCAGGCCCAGATTTTGGAACTGATGGGGCAACTGCGCGAGAAATTGGGGGTGGCCGTGTTATTTGTCACCCACGATTTGGGCGTGGTGGCCGAGGTGTGCGACACGGTCCTGGTTATGTACGGCGGCGTGGTGGCCGAGTATGGGGACGTAGACACCATTTTTAATAACCCCCAACATCCCTACACCCAGGAGTTGCTCAAGGCTTTTCCCGATGTGTCCAATCTCAAAGAAAAATTGGCCTCTATTCCCGGCTACCCCCCTCGCTTGAATGCCTTGCCGCCCGGCTGCCGTTTTGCCCCGCGTTGCCCCGCCGTTTTCGAGCGCTGCCATACTGCCCAGCCGCCCGTTTACCTGACCGACAGGGCCAGGCAGCATTATGCCAGTTGCTACCTGATTGAGCCTAAATAACCTTTAACCGCCGAGAGCGCCAAGGACGCAGAGGTGGATGAAAAGACAGAGTTAGATCGAATTACAGAAACTATCATAGGTGCTGCAATAAAGGTGCATCGCGCGCTTGGTCCTGGTTTGCTAGAGTCTGCTTATGCGGCTTGTCTAGCCTTTGAAATTGCCGATAATGGTTTAAAGGTAGAAACAGAGAAACCGCTGCCTGTAGTCTATCGACAAGTAAAAGTAGATTGCGGTTATCGCTTAGACCTGTTGGTTGAAGAAAAAGTTATCGTTGAAATCAAAGCTGTTGAGCGCCTCATGCCAATCCATCAGGCTCAACTATTGTCTTATCTCAAACTCTCAGGAGTTAAAGTAGGATTGTTAATTAACTTCAACGTCATGTTACTCAAGCATGGCATTCAACGAGTGGTCAATGATTTTCCTGACCCTCTGCGTTCTTTGCGTACTCAGCGGTGAAATATGGAACAAAAGCCTGTCTTGCAAATGCAAAACCTGTGCAAATTCTTCCCGGTGGGCCGGGCAGGACTCTTGGGTCGAGTCGCCAAACACGTGCATGCGGTTGATGATGTGACCCTGGAGTTGAACCGGGGCGAAATTCTGGCCTTGGTCGGCGAGAGCGGCTGTGGCAAATCGACGCTGGTGCTGACCCTGTTGGGTTTGGAACGAGCCACCGCCGGAACCATCAGCTTTGCCGGGCGCGACGTGACCCACCTCAATGGGGTCGGTTTGAAAGAGATGCGCCGCCACATCCAGATGATTTTTCAAGATCCCTTTGAATCGTTGAATCCGATTATGACCATTGGCGAGATTGTGGCCGAGCCGCTGTTGGTCCACGGGCTGGGGGGTAGCAAAACCGAGCGGCTGGCCCGGGCCAGCCAGGCTCTGGATGATGCCGGCCTGAAACCGGCCAGCAACTTCATCAACCGTCGCCCGCATGAATTGTCGGGCGGGCAGCGTCAGCGTGTGGTCATTGCCGGTGCGCTGGTGTTGGAGCCGGACATCCTGCTGGCCGATGAGCCGGTCTCGATGCTTGACGTCAGCATTCGCGCTGAAATCCTCAATTTGCTGGCCGAACTGCGCGGCCGGCGCGGGGTCTCGGTCATCTTTATCACCCACGATTTAGCCACTGCCGCCTATATTGCCGACCGGGTAGCAGTGATGTACCTGGGGCGGATCGTCGAAATTGGTTCGACGGAAGAGGTTTTGACCAGGCCGACCCATCCCTATACCCAGGCCCTGCTCTCGGTCATTCCCGTGCCCAACCCGCGTTTGCGCCGCAAGCACACCATTTTGCAGGGCGACCCCCCCAACCCCATCAATCTCCCCTCCGGCTGTCGCTTTCACCCGCGCTGCCCGGCGGCCTTTGAGCGCTGTAGGCAGGTCGATCCGCAGTTGGTGCGGGTTAATGATGGACACGAAGCGGCCTGTTTGCTGGTGGAATAAAAATACAGCTTACCCAAATGAGGCTGTTCAATTGAAACCTATTCCCTTGATCCAAATTTCAGGCTCTCATTTTGAGGCGGGCCGCCAGTTAGGCGCGCTCACGGCTGAGACTCTCCGGCGACCTGTCACGCCGCCGGCAGGCCGGACCTGGGACGACATGCGCCAACAGGCCTGGCCCTATCTGGCTGCTACCCAGGCCGTCATTCCCTGGCTGCACGCGGAAATGGAGGGAATTGCTGCCGGCAGCGGGGTCGAGGTGCTGGACTTGTACGCTCGCGCGACCGAGGAAATTTGGGAACCCTTCCCCAGCCCTATTCTGCCAGGAGAGGGCGGAAAATGTTCTGACTTTGCCGTTGGCCCGCCGGCCACGGCTGATGGCGGCCTCTGGCTGGCTCACAACAACGATTTGAGCCCGACAACGCGCGAGCGGGTTGTGGCGATTGAATGGCAGGTAGCGGACCAGCCGCGCCTATTCACCCTGAGCGTCGGGCCGTTTATCAGCATCGGCTACAATGCCGCCGGTCTGGCCCTGACCGGCAACGAGGTTTCGCCCAACGATGAGAAAATCGGTGTACCCCGGCTGCTCTTAGTCCGCGACATCCTGGCCCAGCCCACCGCCGAGGCGGCTTTGATGGCCGCTGCCAGGCCGGAGCGAGCCTCCAGCTACAACCAGCTCATTAGCCACGTAGATGGCACGATTGTCAATTTTGAAGGCTCCGCCACCGCTTATGAGTTAATTTATGCCCAGGATGGTTGGACTGTCCACACCAACCACTACTGCTCAACCAAGATGGCTGCTTACGAGCGTGAGCCCTCGGACATACGCGGCTCGTGTCTGCGTTACGAACGCGCCCGTGAGTTGATGGTGACTCGTCCCGGCCCGGTCACACCGGAAATGCTCAAAGCTTTTCTATCGGACCAC
>CAZRYD010000134.1:0-16318 GCA_964604225.1 uncultured Caldilineaceae bacterium | reverse complement strand
CTGGTAGCTTTGTTCCACACAAACGCCGGAGTCCAAAGTGCACTTTGGACTCCGGGATCACCTTCGCCAGACGCTTCACGGCTCCACGCCCTCCTCGCCGGCTTCACTCTTGGGGCAGCCTTTATCACCCGCCCTTTTGCCGGCGTGGGGATCGGGCTGGCGGTGGGTGCATTTCTGCTCATCCTTGTCCTAAGACGAGAAATCCATTGGACGGTTTTGCTCTGGCTGGCCCTGGGAGCAGCACCCATCGCGGCCTTACTGCCCCTTTACTGGTGGGCTATCACCGGCAATCCGGCCTTCAATGCTTACCTATTGGTCTGGCCTTACGACCGGATTGGCTTCGGGCCGGACATTGGCCCGCATGGCTACACCCTAGCCGACGCCATCTTCATCAACACCCGACTGAAGCTGACGGCTCTGGCGGCGGGGCTGTTCGGTTGGCCGGGCTGGAGCAACCTGCTATTTTTGTCCCTCCCGTTTTTGGCCCGGCGGGCCAATCGCTGGGATTGGCTACTGATGGGCACCATCCTCAGTTTGATTTTGGTTCACATGTTCTATTGGGCTTTTGGAGGAGTGGACGGCGGCTTTCCCAGGTATTATTACGATGCGCTGCCGGCATTTTTGTTGTTGACGGTGCGCGGAATCCAGATTTCCGGGGATATACTGACTCAAGTGTCTCTCCCTCGTAGGGCGACCGAAGGGAGGTTAGGGGAGGGTCCATATTTGTCCCAGAAGCAGGTTGGTTGGCCGGAACTGACCCACTCCCCGGCCCTCTCTCTAAGCAGGGGAGGGAAAGGAAGGCTGCGCTGGCTGCCGGTCGGGCTGGTCATTGTTTTTATTATTTACAATTTGGTCTGGAATTTGCCGGCGTTGCTGGCAGCCCAAAAAGACAAATATGGCATCACCACCGCCCCATTACAAGCGGTGGAACGAGCCAATTTGCCGGAACCGGCCCTGGTGATTGTCAAAAATGTAAAAGAATGGAGCGATTTCGCCGCGCCTTTTGCCGCCAACAGTCCCACCCTGGATGGGCCAATTGTCTATGCCAGCGACGAGGGGCCAGACTTGACCCAAAGGCTGCGGGAGGAATTTAAGGGGCGAACGTGTTGGGAGCTGGCCGGAGAAACATTGAGGCGCTGTAACGAGGCCAACGGTAGCCAGCAGTCGAGGTAAATGCCTTCCCCATCTACTATCTACCGTTTACTGTAATTGACTGCCACAGCCTGGACACATGTCCCAGGTAGAAAATACCTTGATGTGACACTTGGCGCAAACCCGTCGAGCGCCTTTCAGGCTGCTGCCACAAGCCAGGCAAAGTGGGGCCGAGGCGTTGACCAGCCGTTTGCATTGAGGGCAGACTTTAGCCATCGGCTCGGTCAACAGCAAAGCTGGCGAAGCAGCGTCTTGCATATAATCGCCGGCCAGGATATTCTGATACTGCTCTGAGGTGGCCCAACCCATAATTTCTTTGGCCCGCACAATCGGGAAAGGGTGAGTCTGGATGAGCATCATGTTGACTCTGAACAGTTTTTCCATCAACCCCTCATTGGAGTCATCATACTCCTGGGCTTGCTGCAAAACTTCGTCCATATTCAGCTCCGGCAGAATCTTTTTGGAGCCGCCGGCCAGCTTGGCCAGGGCGCTGGCCACTACGGCTTGATCCTGCACCACTAACAAGGCCGCCCGGTCGCACGAAAACTCGGCCATGCGCTCCCAGTGCAAAATGGCCAATTGCAGCGGAATGGTCGCCAACATGCCCGTCCCGCCGGGCAGAAGATTATAGAGCACTTCGGCTCCGAAATACCGCAGCAGATAGGCCATGGTCTTGTACAGCATATGCTGGCATTTTACGTGGCCCAACTCGTGCCCTATAACCGCCAGTAATTCTTCTTCGGTTAAAAAGTCAATCAGACCGGCATAAAGCGTAATCTGATAATTGTCAACCCCAAAAGCCACCGCATTAATCACATACTGGCTGCTCACATAGAGTTCGGGCAGTTTGGGCAAATCCAGGATGGCCGCGGCTTGCTCAAATTTTTGGTAGACGCTGCGGGCTTGATTTGGTCCCAAGCGGACGGAGCTGGAAATGCTCATCAGCCGCATTTGCTTTTCAAAAACCGAACTGGAAATTATTCTGATCAGCGGAGCCAGCAAAGGCACTTTTTGCAGGTTGGCGATAGCCTGCACATCCAGCGGATGCTGAAAAGCAGCCGGGCTGAGGTGGGGGAATTCGCGTAATTCGGTTGTGGGTTGGACTTGAGCTTCCATAAGCTTAGCTTTCCTGTCTACCGACTCCAAACTATCGCCACTTCACTTTTCCCACTTCTGCAAGGCCACGCTGGCGTTTTGACCGCCAAACCCAAAACCATTGGCCACCGCAATTTTTACCTCGGCCCGGCGCGGTTGGTTGGGCACATAATCCAAATCGCACTCCGGGTCGGGGGTTTCGAGGTTGATTGTCGGTGGAATAAAGCCGGTGTGCATGGCTTTGATGGCGGCAATGGCCGAAAGCGCGCCGGCAGCCCCCAACGTATGACCGGTCATGCTCTTGATCGAACTAATCGGAATATCATAGGCAGCTTCACCAAAAGCCGATTTGATGGCTTTGGTTTCGATGGCATCGTTCATGGGCGTGCCCGTACCATGTGCGCCGATATAATCTACCTGGTGTGGTTCGAGACCGCCATCCTGCAAAGCTCGCTGCATGGCCCGCGCCTGGCTGCTGCCATCCTCACGCGGCGAGGAGATGTGAAAGGCGTCGCTGGTCAGAGAATACCCTTTCACCTCGGCCAATATACGCGCCCCCCGCGCCTGGGCATGCTCCAGCGACTCCAGCACCAGCACCCCCGCGCCTTCGCCCACAATCGTGCCGTCGCGGTTGGCGTCGAAAGGGGTAATGGACCGTTTGGGGGTGTCGTTGCGTTTGGATAGCGCGGTCAAACGGCCAAAGGCGCTGATGGTCAGCGGGGTGATGGCGCTTTCGGTTCCGCCGACCAGCATCGTATCGGCGTCGCCCCAGACGATGCGGCGCATGCCCTCGCCAATCCCAGAAATGCCGGTGGCGCAGGCTGTCACCGAGGCATTGACCGGGCCACGAATGTTATTATGAATGGCAATAAAACAACCGGGCATATTAATCAGCAGAGCCGGGATAGCACTCGGGTTGACCTTTTTGACCCCCTCCCGCTCCAGAATCAAGCGCTCCTCTTCGACCACATCCGCGCCGCCAATGGCGCTACCAATTTCAACCCCCACCCGAGTTGGGTCTTCCTGGCTCAAATCCAGGTCCGCATCGGCCAGGGCCTCCTGGGCGGCAGCCACCGCAAAGTGCAAAAAAGAAGCCATGCGCCGGGCATCGCGCTTGTCCATATAATGGGTGGGATCAAAATCCCTTACAAAGGCAGCCATTGTGCAGGGAAAACCAGCGGTGTTGAACTTGGTAATCGGCTCCACCCCACACTCACCTTGCATCATGGCGGCCCATGTGGTCGCTAAATTATTGCCTAGCGGGCTAACCGCCCCCATCCCGGTGACGACAACGCGCCGCCGGCTACCGTTTCCATGCGTGAACATGCTATTTTAATCTATCCTCTCTTATAAATCTCAGGAAGGTTTAAGCTTCCTCAATTATAACTATAAGCACAAATTTAAAACACCTATTTGGCGTCCCAGATACGTTAGGTAGTCATCAATTGACAAGCCTGATAGTTAAAGGTAAAATCTGGGGAAGTTTTTGGTTTTTTTGGCTTCTCGTTTACCAGATTCAAGGAGGTGTTTGATGAAATTGACTCCTCGCCAACAAACATTTTTAGACAAATTATTTGAACTATATCGTGAACTCAAAGGACCAGTCCATTACTCCATTGTGGCCGACAAATTAGGCGTCAACAAATTTTCGGCCTATGACATGCTCAAGGTTTTAGAAGAAAAAGGGGTAGCTGCCTCTGATTATGTCTTAAGCGGCGATCAGGCCGGCCCCGGACGATCACAGGTTGTATTTTACCCGACAAACAAAGCCGCGCAATTTTTAACCCAACTGCGGGATGAAATGCGTAACAGCAGCGACTGGTCCCGGGTGAAGGAACGCATCTTACACCGCCTAGAAGAGACTCGCCAAGCCAATCCCGCCGATGCTCTACGTGAAGCCCTATCCAATCTGCCTGATACCAAAATTCCGCTCAATTACTGTGCCGAAATGATTTCGGTGCTGCTCCTTAATCTGGAGCAACTGCGCAGTCAGCACCTCCGCTCAGCCTTAAATGGCTTGAATGCCAAAGGACAGGTGGGGCTGGGCGCTCTGGCCGGCCTGAGTTTAGCTTTTTCTCTGACCAATGAAGCCGAAGACCAAAGCCTGACCGATAAACTAATGACCCACACCCAGCGCTTCCAAAATCAATTGGCTGAGATGAGTGAGGATAGCGTCAGCAAGCTGTCTGCCTTTCTAAACGATGCGATGAACATCGTTGTGCCCAGCTTACGCGAAACTCAAACGATGCATTAAAGGTTGAGGGTTGAGCTTTCAACTTTCAACCTTTAACCCGCTATGATCAGGGTTATCACCGACTCCACCAGCTATATTCCCCCTGAAATTATGCGGCGCCATCAAATTGAGGTGGTGCCGCTTAAGGTTCTCTTTGGCGCTGAAACCTACGATGAAATTACAGGTATCAGCAATGCCGACTTTTACCAACGACTGACCACCACCGCCGTCTTTCCCACCACCTCGCAGCCTGCCAGCGGGGAGTTCAAACAGGCCTACCAACAAATTTTGCGGCAGGACCCCTCTGCTGAAATTATAGTTTTAACCATCAGCAGCAAATTAAGCGGCACGTACAGCGCCGCGACCACCGCCGCAGAGCAACTGCCGGAGGCCAAGATTACCGTTTTCGACAGCCTGTCGGCGGCCATGGGGCTGGGCTTGATGGCTATTACCGCCTCAGAACTGGCCGCTGCCGGCCAAGACCTGGCGCAAATTCTGGGCCGGCTGGAACAGATGCGGCGCGACACCAGCATCTTTTTGATGGTAGATACCCTGGAATATCTCAAGCGTGGCGGCCGTATCGGCGCAGCGGCCGCTTTCTTGGGCACCTTGCTCCACACCAAACCCATCCTGGCCGTGGTCGAGGGCAAAATTGAGCCCCTTGATCGGGTACGGACCAAAAAGAAAGCCCTGGGGCGTCTCTTCGCCGCGCTGGAGAGCAAGCTGGCCGACCCCGGCCAGCCGATTCAAGCCGGGGTGATGCACATTGCCGCCCAGGCCGAAATGGAAAGTATGACCACTCTGATCAAAGAACGTTTTAATGTCGTTCGCCTCTACACTTCGGAGTTGGGTCCGGTCGTGGGTGCTCACCTTGGACCGGGCGCTCTGGGCGTCGGCATTTGCCCGGAGCCACGCGCTTAGGCTTCAACCCCTATCTGGCCCGCTTGCATCAGCCTCATGAGTCCGAAGAAACCTCAGATTTTGTCCATTTTACCTTCTTCGGGTAACTTTGTGTCAAGGGAGACAAAGCTCTGCTTGGTCGGTCAAAGCCGGGGTTGATACTCCTGGCTGTTCCGTTTTGACAAGGCCCTGATTACATAACTTTTCGCCCGTAACGGTGTTTACATGTCAAGTAATATAGACGAAGCGCAACTGATCGAGCAAGCCAAAACCGATCCCGAAGCTTTTGGCCAACTTTATGAGTTGTACGTCGAAAAAATTTACAACTATATCTACTATCGCCTGGGCAATCATCACGATGCGGAAGATTTGACGGCCAAGGTATTTTACCGGGCGCTCAATCATATTGCCCATTACAATAACAAAGGTGTGCCCTTTGCCGCCTGGCTTTACCGTATTGCCCACAATTTGGTCGTCAATTGGCGGCGCGATCATAGCCGCCGCCAGATAGTCGGTCTGGAGGACTTGGACCTCAGCAGCGATAAATTGGAAGGTCCCCAACACGCCGCCGAGCGAGCCAATGAGCGCGAGTTGCTATTGGCCGCAATTCAGCGCCTGCCGCGTGAACGCCAGGAGTTGCTGGTGTTAAAGTTTGTGGAGCGCATGTCAAACGCCGAGATTGGCCAGGTGCTAGGGCGCAGCGAGGGGGCGATTAAATCACTCTATCATCGCACCCTGGTTTCGCTTAAAGAGCTGCTGGCCGAACACGAGAATCTGGTCAAAGAAGATGTTGGCCCCTCTGCTGAACCTGAGGTTGCGCCAGAAGAAAGTGAAGCGGATGGCTTAACGTGGTTAAAATTGTAACCGACTCCACCTGCGACTTGCCGCCGGCCTGGCTCAACCGGTACCAGCTCACCGTTGTCCCGGTCAATATCCAGTTTGGCTTGGAGACTTTTCGCGAAGGACAAACCATTGGCCCGGAGACCTTTTATCGGCGCATTCACACCGAAGGTGTGCTGCCCACCACCTCCCAACCCGCCGTGGGTGAGTTCAACCAGATCTATCAAAGCCTGGCCGCCGACGGCAGCGAAATCATTTCCATCCATGTGACCAGTAAATTGAGCGGCACCTGGCAAAGCGCCACCATAGCGGCCCAACAATTGCAAGGCCGGGTCAAGGTCAGCGTAGTTGATAGCCTGACCGGCTCGGTGGGCTTGGGTTTGCTGGTGCGGGAGGCGGCCCAACTGACCGAAGCCGGTCTAACAGCGGCAGAGATTGCGGCCCGGCTGGAAGCCCGCCGGCCTGAGATTAATGTGTTTATCATGCTGAAAGATCTGCGTTACGCCCGTATGAGCGGGCGGGTAGGACGGCTGCGTGAGCTGTTGGCTTCGCTATTGAATGTCAAGCCAATTGTGGGAGTCGACCAGGGGGCTTTGATACCCCTGGAACGGACCCGCAGCCAGCAAAAGGGGTTTGAGCGCATGGTTGCCATGGCCGCGGAACAGGTCGGCCAGACGCCGGTTCATCTGGGCCTGGCCCATGCCCTGGCCCCCGCCGAGGCCGAGGATTTATTAACTCTGGCTCGAAGTCACCTGAATTGTCAGGACGCCTTTATCGCCGACCTGGCCTTATCACTGGCTGTTCACTTTGGCCCCGGCACCGTCGGTTTTGCTACGTATCCGGCAGAACAGGATAGCAAGTAGCAGAGCCGCAGAGTAGCAGGTAGCTGTATATTTGTTATCTTGCGACCTTGCTACTTTGCGACCTGTAGAAGGAACAAGCGTTATGAATAAAAAACTGCTCAAAGACATCTTGGCGGCCCACGCCGACCGCCTGGTTAAGGGTGAGGCGAGCAATGACGACGATCTTGACCTAACTGATACTAAAGAGTTGGCTGCCTTGCTTGATATGGCCGCCCAGGTCAAGTCGACCTTGCAGCCGGTAATGCCGGCCCGCGATTTTGAGAGCGAATTAAAACGAGAACTGCTGACTACCGCCCATCTGCGCCGGATTGAGGGCTACCGGCCGCCCAACCCGGCCCGCGATTTATTGATTCTGGCGGCGATTTTGGGCTTTTTCATTTCACTTATCGGCATGCTGCTGGCGCGGCGACTGCGAAGCCAAGCGGCGGTGCAGTGATCTAACCGCCAAGCCTAGCCGGCAGCCACGCTGCGCAGATACTCCACCAACGTCCGCAGCGGGATGCCGGTAGCCCCTTTGGTCAAATAACTACGCGGCGTCTGCTCCGGCCCGCCGTTGTACTCGGCGCTGCCGGCCATATCGATATGGGCCCAGGGCCAATTCCCCACAAAATAAGTCAAAAAGCGAGCAGCCGTAACGGCGCTGGCGAGGCGTCCCCCCGAATTCTTAATGTCCGCCACCTCACTCTTGATCTGGCGGTCGTAGGCCGGGTCGAGGGGCATGCGCCACAAAGGCTCGCCCACCTTCCGGCCGGCGGCCAGCAGGGCCTGATACAGCGAGTCATCCTCACAAAAGACGGCATTGGTCCGCTCGCCCAGGGCCACCACTTTGCCTCCGGTCAGCGTGGCGATATCAATCACAGCCGCCGGATTAAACGTGTCGGCATAGCAGAGCGCATCGGCCAAAAGCATGCGGCCCTCGGCATCGGTGCTGATAATCTCGATGCTGACCCCATTTTTGGCGATAAAAACATCCGCCGGCTTGTAAGCCGTGGCGCTGATGACATTCTCGGCAGTTGGCACCAGGCCGACGACCGGCAGCGGCAATTTGAGCAAAGCCACCGCCCGCATGGTCCCAAACACGGCCCCCGCCCCGGCCATGTCCATTTTCATATCACCCATACCGCTGGCTTGTTTCAACGAATAGCCGCCGGTATCGAAAGCCACGCCCTTGCCGACCAAAACAACCGGCTTTGTTCCGGCTGCGCTGGCCGGGTGATGCCCTTTGGCAGGCTCAGGACGATGCTCCATAATGATAAACTTGGCCGGTTGCGCGGCCCCTTGGCTGACCGCCAACAGCGCGCCCATGCCCTCGGCCCGCATCTCGGCTTCGTCCAGCACCCGGCAGGTCAGGCCGACTTCGGCGCACATGGCTTGAGCCGCCGCAGCAATGGCGCTTGGCGTAGCGATATTGCTCGGCTGGTTGACCAGGGTACGGGTCAGATAGACGCTCTCGGCGATGATTTGTCCGGCTCTGGCCCCGGCTTCAATCGCGCCGATCTTGGCCGCGTCAAATTCGACCAAGGTCAACGAGTCGACCGGTTTTTCCTCGTCAGCCTCTTTTTTGGCTTTCGGCGCGTCGTAGCGATACAGAGCCAACACACTGCCTTCGACCACGGCCTGGGCGGCCTCGGCCAGGTCCAGCCCGCCCGCTCCACCGCCGTGGATTACGCTGGCCACATTAGCCGCGCCGACTTTCTGCGCCTGCTTCACGGCTACGGCGGCGGCCTCACGCACAGCCTCCAGGTCAAACTTGTCGGCCTGGCCCAGCCCCACCACAATGACTCTCCGGGCCGGGATGGCTCCCCGGGGATAGAGCACCGCCGTTTCACCCAGCTTGCCACGCAGGTCGCCCCCGGCAATCAACTCGCTGATGGCTCCGCCGAGGGCCTTATTGACCACACCGATCGCTCCGGCTGGCTCGGTCACTCCCTCAAATAAGTTAACAATAATGGCATCGGCGGCGATGGTTTGGATGCCGCCTTGTTGGACCGTGATGTTCACGAAAAGCTCCTTGATCTGCCTGGAGTCCAAAGTGCACTTTGGACTCCTTGGGCCTGGATAGCCGTCACCTCAGCTACGCCTCGACGGAAAACGACGTTTTGAGTTCGACTTCGTGCTGCAAGGTTTGGCTGACGATGCAATATTTTTCTTTAGATAAGCCAATCGCCCGCTCCACCGCGCTGGGGTCAATATTGTCGCCTTTGACGATATATTTGACCTCGATGGTGTGGTAGGGTTTGGGGTAATCGTCGGGCTGGTGCGCGGTAATCTGCACCTCGATATCCCTCACCTGCTGCCGTTTTTTTTGCAGGATGCTGACCACGTCCATGCCGGTGCAGCCGGCCAGCCCCAACAGCAACATCTGCGAGGGCGAGACATTTTCGCCGCCCATTGGAATTTGGTGGCCCTTATAACTGGTGCCAATAAAGTTTAATTGCTCGCCCGTCCAGCGGGCGGAGGCATTGACGGTACCCATAAGTTTCTCCTGTAAACTTTAACGATAGGTTGAATAGCCGGATTATAACAAAGAAAGGTGAAACGTGAAACGTTTTAACGCTTTAACTTCTCCAGCCGCCGGGCTGCTTCTTCCAACGTTGGCCGGGTTTTGCAGAAAGCGAAACGGGCGAGTTTGGCCCCGTCGGCGGGGTTGAAATAAAAGGCGCTGGGTGGGATGGCGGCCACACCGATTTCGGTGGTCAGATGGCGGCAGAAAGCGACGTCGTCGGGAAAGTCCAGATCGCTAATATCCACCATGATAAAGTAGGTCCCTTGGGGCACAATCGGCTTGAGGCCGGCGTCGGCCAGCGCACCGGCTAAAAAATCGCGATTAGCCTGGTACATGGCGGCCAGTTCGGCGTAATAATCATTGGAGATTTGCAAGGCCGTGGCTACACCCTCTTGCAGCGGCGCAGCGACGGAGTAAGTTACAAATTGATGCACTCGAAAGAGGGCTTGACTCAGCTCAGCGGCGGCAATGGCCCAGCCGACCTTCCAGCCGGTCATGTTGAAGGTTTTACCGGCGCTGGAAATGGTCACGGTGCGCCCGGCCATGCCGGGCAGCGTGGCCAGCGAGATGTGTTTGAGGCCATCAAAAATGATATGCTCATACACTTCGTCCACCACGGCGATGACATCGTGGCTTTGGCACAGGTCGGCGATAATTTGCAGCTCGGCCTGGGAGTAAACTTTGCCGATGGGATTGTGGGGGGTGTTGATGAGAATCAGCTTGGTTTTGTCGGAAAAGAGCGCGGCCAATCTGTCCCGGTCAATCGCCCAATTCGGCGGACGCAGGGTGTAAAAACGAGGTACGCCGCCGGCCATCTGCACCGAGGGCAGGTAGGAATCGTAATAAGGTTCAAAGAGGATAACCTCGTCGCCGGGGTTGACCAGGCCCATAATCGCGGCAAAAATGGCTTCGGTGGCGCCGCTGGTCACGGTGATCTCGGTGACCGGGTTGACCGTCAGGCCATAATGCCGGGCCATTTTGTGAGCAATGGCTTCCCGCACCGAAGGCCGGCCACTGCCAGGGGCATATTGGTTAACATCGGCCCGAATCGCCTGGATGGCTGCCTGTTTCAAAAAATCAGGGCCGGGGAAGTCGGGAAAACCCTGACCCAAGTTGACCGCTCGATACTGATTGGCCAGGCTGGTCATTTCAAAAAAAACGGTCGTACCAAAGTTGCTAACACGCTGTGCCAGGTAAGTCATGCCTTGCCATCCTTTCCAAAGGCTCTCATAGAGTTGTTAACTTTGTAGCCGAGGTCGTATAGTAAACGTACAGCATGAAGCAATAAAAGTGTGGTATATTAACTAATGTTACGTAACAAAAATCGTTACCGACCCGTTTGGGTTTTGAATCTGTTCGAGGCTGTTTAGCCTCATAATTGGGCAGATTATTGTACCACTTCCCCCATTTTCCGAGAAACTATACGGCGGATGCATTTGGCTGAGCATGGTCTTCTGACGATTTTTTAGTCAACTTGATTTATCTACTCTAAAAATTTATAATAAAGGACACAACTATACTCTGGATAACAGGAACATAATTGTTGATCAAAATAGAACTGCTTGAGCTGACCTCCACTTCAGCGGGTAGAATGCAGGAACCGGAAAACTGGTATGCTGAACCTTTTACCAAACGTACAGGCTGCAAAACGCCCGGCCAGTGCGGCGGCGATTGCAACTGTGGCTGTCCCTACAATACTATGACCGAGCTAGAGCGCCTACCATTAATTGAGGAGATGGCCCAAATATTTCCCAACGAATGGTTGGCGTTTATTATCTCGCCGGCAGAAGATGAGGAATATGAGCCTATCCATGGCAAACTGGTTGCCCATAGTCCCCGCCCTGACGAAGTTTATAATGCGGTCAATGCCGTCTTGTGGAATCAGCACGTTTACATTTACTTTAACGGTAATTTTGACAGGCTACAGGGAAGTTATGGCTCTGCTTGGGAGCAGGCTACTACAAGCGTCGCTAAACGGGCCTATTCTGGACCGCAGCCTGCTTCTGCTCTTATTTCTGCTCCTCCTGAGAGCTTGATTGAACTCATTTACAGCGCTCTGGATCAACTTTACGACAGTCCCAAAATCAACGAAGCGATTCGCCGTTTGCGTCTGGCGCGGGTTAAGGCAGTTCAGCAAGACGATGATACCCTCATGATGGCTTTGGACAGAGCGCTCGACAAGTTGGAAACACCTCTCCCTTTCATTGACGAGGTGATTTGGCAATTGGAAGAGGCGCTGGCAGATTTAGAAACCACCTAGCCCTAAAGTGACCGGTTTTCAACCGGTTCCAGGCGGCACTTTATTTCCGGGCCTGATATTTCTAATCTCAAAACTGAGTTTGGAATTAAAATTTGAGGCCAAAATTCCTCAAAACTTATCTTCGTACGGGCGTCCAATTGGGGGGACTTAAGAATAAAGGGTTGGCTCGTCCAGAGGCCAAGAACGGCATGGTCTGCTCAAAGTTACGGCCAAGTTGATCTGGCTTTTTGTTTCTCTGTTTATTGCTGCGCCAAATCAAAGTCGATTGCGTCCAGCATAACCAATGTGGAAAAGGAGGCCAAAATGGTCAATATTTGTCACCCCCAATGGCTCGGTCAAATTGAATATGGAGCAGCCTTGAGTCTACAGAAAGAGTTAGTAGCCCGGCGCGCGGCTAATGAAATTCCTAATACCCTCTTGTTATTGGAACATCCTCATACCTACACCGTCGGCATCGATGGTCATCGGGAACATTTGCTGGTTAATGAGGAGGAACTCGCCAGGCTCAACGTGGCTTTCCATCGAGTTGATCGGGGTGGATCTGTCACCTATCACGGCCCCGGCCAATTGGTCTGCTACCCTATTTTGAAGTTAAATGGGCCGGGCCAGGGGTATCATCACTACCTTAAACTGCTAGAAAGCGTCATCATTCGGGCGTTGGCCGACTTCAAAGTGCGGGCGTTTCGCGGACGTGGCCAGCCAGGGGTGTGGGTTTTTACCGGCAATGCCAGCCCTAATGGCTCCCAATTGCTTCAATCTGACCATTATCATATGGCCCAAATTGCGGCCGTTGGAGTCAAACTCGATCAAAACCATGTTACCAGTCACGGCTTTTCGATCAATATTAATCCCGATTTAAACTTTTTCAATTTGATTGTGCCGTGCGGAGTGCACGGCTGCCGGGTTACTTCGCTGGCTGAAGTTCTAAATCAGCCGATTGAAGTTAGTTCTGCGTTAGAACCTGTGATACAATCTTTTTGTCAAATTTTTGAAATGGAACTGGTCCCAACAGTCATAAAGATACCGGAATTAGCGGCATCTTAAGCGTAGTTCAGGATTATCGGCGAGATGAATTTAATTAACCCTAATAACATTGTTCTGGAAAATGAGTTACCCAAGCGCAAGCCGGAATGGCTTAAGGTACGCCTGCCGGCCGGTAATGGTTACAGCCACCTTAAAAATCTGATGCGCGAGCAGGGGCTGCACACAGTGTGCGAGGAAGCCATGTGCCCCAACATCGGGGAGTGCTGGAACCGGGGCACGGCTACATTTTTGCTAATGGGTGATACCTGCACTCGTTCCTGCGGCTTTTGTCACATCAAGACGGGCCGCCCCCAAGCTCTGGATGAGGACGAACCGCGCCGTGTGGCCGAGAGTGTCTTGGCCATGCATTTGAGTCACTGCGTGTTGACTTCGGTAAACCGCGATGAGTTGCCCAACGGCGGCGCGCATATTTTTGCCAATACCATCCGCGAAATCCGCCAGCGCTTGCCCAATTGCACCATTGAGGTATTAATCCCCGACTTCAAAGGCAACCTGGTTGCTCTCAAAGAAGTGATGGACGCCCGCCCGGAAATTTTGAATCACAACACCGAAACCGTGCCGCGACTGTACCGAACGGTCCGCCCGCAGGCCAATTATCAACAAACGCTCAAGGTGTTGTCAAACGCCAAAATCCTCGATCCCGGCGCCATTACCAAAAGTGGAATTATGGTAGGGTTGGGGGAAACTAAAGAGGAAGTGCTGGCCGTGATGCGGGATTTGCGGGAGCATCAGCTCGACATTTTGACCATCGGCCAATATCTGCGCCCTTCCCCGCTGCACCTGCCGGTTTATCGCTACGTCCATCCCAGCGAATTCCAGGAATTTCACGATCTGGGCATGGAAATGGGCTTTCGCTGGGTTGAGAGCGGGCCGCTGGTTCGCAGCAGCTACCACGCCGAAGGTCAAGCCCAGGCGTTGGTTATCCCTGTACGTTAAACGTTTCTGCTGAGGCCCAAACTGAGTTTGGGCCTCAGCAGAAGAAAATCATTCCTGCTCCAGCACAAACCCCGCCGCTGCGACTCTTTGCCCCAGTGCCTCTAAACCAAGCGTTTCCGGAATCTCCCACACGCGCGCATCTCCATTGAAGCGCCGCCCTGGGATACTTTTGACCAGGGCCAACATTTCCTGAAATTCGCCGCCGCTGACCACTAGAGGCATGTCACCCAGACGAATACGGATACGGTCACCGCCACGCCGGCCGCTTGAGTCAGCCAGCGGTATAGACGCTGCCGTAGATTTGGCTGTTGGGGGCAGTGGTTCGAAGTCAACAGGCTCGTCGAAATAATCATCTGCCAGAGGAGGCGGAACCAGTTCGTCATCCCACCAGGGGGGAGGTTCAGGCGCTTCGTCGTCAGCCAAAAAATTCGGCTCCTCATAGGCTGGCAGGGTGGCGTGATTACGAAAATCCGGTAGCTCCATCGGCGGAACAGGGCCGGTGGGGAGAGTCGCTGCGCCCTCAAGCTGAAAGCCGGCCGCCTCGATCATCCCCTTAATCACCCCGGGATCACCCGAAATTTCCCATAATTTGGTCTCACCGTCAAAACGGCGGCCCGGCAAACTTTTGACCACAGCCAGCATGTCTTGAAAATTGCCGCCGACCACGGCCAAGCGCTGTCCCCCCACCAGCACGCGAATCCGGTCGCCGCCGGTGCTGGCAGGCGCGGCCTGAGCAGGTGGAGCACTGGCCACCGGCGCACCCCCTTCAAGCTGGTAACCACTTATTTCAAGCTGGCGCTGAACTTCTTCAGCCGGACCCGGCACTTGCCATACTTTTAGCTCGCTCACAAAGCGGCGGCCATTGATTTGCTTCACTGCGGCCAGCATGTCCTGAAAATTGCCGCCGACCACGTTAAACTCCTGGCTGCCAATCTGAATGCGAATGCGATCTTTACGTTCGCTCACTGTCCAATCCTCCTATAGAGACGTACACCGAGATCAAGCCCGACTGCACATAAAAAACGCCTCTGTGCTGAACAAGCAGAGGCGTCGACTCTAACTCAAGGGGGTTACTCCCACATATATTTGCCCCAGGCTTCTCTGGCCTCCATGCTGGTGAGGGCGGCGATAGCAATGTAGCGCGGGCGTTTGGGAATGTTGAGCAGGGTCATATTGGCTTCGAGGGGGGTGCGGCTGCCCTTGCGGCCATTGCACTTGTCACAGGCCGTGACGACATTCTCCCAGGTAGTCTTACCTCCCCGCGAGCGCGGCAGCACATGGTCCATGGTCAGGTCTTTCCGGGCCGACATCGCGCCGCAATACTGGCAAGTGTAGTGGTCACGGGCCAAGACACCCCGGCGAGTCACCGGCAGGGTAATCCGATGCGGAATCTTGACAAAGTAAACCAGGCGGATGACCAGCGGACGAGGCAAACTCCAATTTTCGGAACGCAGCTTGGCTTCCGCGGCTTCAATCAACTCTGCTTTTTCCTTTAAAAGCAGGATCACCGCCCGTTTAACCGAAACAACACTCAGAGGTTCGTAGGTTGCGTTTAGAACAAGAACGTCTCCCACAATAGCCAGCCTCCAATTAACCAACGATAAGGGGGCCAAATATGGCTAACATTATATCAAACTCGACTCAGCGGGTCAAGTGGCTAGTGAGAGAAATTACAATATTTAACAAATACAAGATATAGACAGAGAGGTGATCGAGCCTACTACATGTTGTATAACAAGAACGTAAAATTTCGGTTGGCCTCACTTCTACCTAGCCAAAATCTGAACATATCCGAAATAAAAATGATTCTTGTCGAAGCGGCGCAAAACAAGGTATAATGAATCAACCCAGACCCATAAAACTTAAAGCAAAGGGAGACAAGGATGTCCATAAGAATTAACCGAAGAATTGTCACGATTGAGCGGCATATTCTGGATGAACAGGCCGCATTCCCCGATGCCACCGGAACCCTGACCAGTATCCTGTACGATATAGCCGTGGCCGCCAAACTGATTTCGAGCCACACCACCCGGGCCGGCCTGGCCGATGTTATCGGCGCTACCGGCGAAATTAATGTGCAGGGTGAAGAAGTTCAACTGCTGGACGAGTATGCTCACCGGACCATTTTTCAACTCAACGACCACACCGGGCGCTTGTGTGTGATGGGTTCGGAGGAAGAGAAAGATATTATTCCCATTCCGGCCAAATACCCCACCGGCAAATATGTGCTGCTGTTCGATCCGCTGGACGGTTCGAGCAATATCGGTTATAACGTCAGTGTGGGGACCATCTTTTCCATTTTCCGGCGCAAAACCGAGTCTGGGCCGGGTACGCTGGAGGATGTACTGCGTAAAGGTAGCGAGATTGCCGCGGCCGGTTACATTGTCTACGGTTCCAGCACGATGATGGTCTACAGCACCGGCAACGGAGTGCACGGCTTTACTTATGACCCCAGCATCGGCGTATTCTTGCTCTCCCATCCCAACATC
>CAZRYD010000133.1:9414-16519 GCA_964604225.1 uncultured Caldilineaceae bacterium | reverse complement strand
TCAAAGCAAGGAGGAGCGCTAGCAGGAGCACCACCACACCCTCAGCCCAACCAGCAGGCTTTTTCAAGGGTCGCATAGCTGCCCCCTGTACCTTTTCAGGTACGAGCAAGAAGTCAAAATCACCACTGCTATCTTAGCGGCGCCGACTCCAAACATGACTTACGCAATCATGTCATTTTGAGCGACGAAGGAGCGAAAAATCCCTGAAATATATGCTTGCAAACGGATTTTTGAGGGATTCTTCACTCCGCTACGCTGCGTTCAGAATGACATGCGTAGGTCCTATCCAAAGTTAGATGTTTAACCTTGTTCTACAATTCAGTATATATCAGGTAAATGACGCTGTATACTAGCAAAAGTCATCATTCAGACGTGACATGTATCACTAAAACTTCGGCCCCATCCGGGAGGAAACCACCTCCCTCATAACTTTACAAATAGCTCAACTTGCGGGCAGCTCGGGTTAAATCATCTCGGAATTTGGGGTGGGCAATGTTGATGAGTTCTCTAGCCCGCTGGCGCACGGTTTTGCCGTGCAACGAAGCGATGCCATATTCAGTCACTACGTAGTGAACATCATTGCGAGTGGTCACCACGCCAGCGCCCCGGTCGAGCAGGGGGACAATCCGGCTAACGGTTTCACCCCTGGCGGTGGAGAGGCAGGCGATGATGGGCAGCCCTCCTTTAGAGCGGGCCGCCCCGCGGATGAAGTCTACCTGGCCACCGACGCCACTATAAAAATCAGGGCCAATCGAGTCGGCGCAGACCTGCCCGGTCAGGTCTATCTGCAAAGCCGAGTTAATCGAGACCATTTTCTCATTTTTGGCAATGTTGAAAGGATCATTGACGTAATCCGTAGGATGCAATTCCACCAGGGGATTATCACGCACAAATTGATAAAGGCGCTGTGAACCAAACAGGAAGCCGGCGATAATTTTGCCGGGGTGAAAAGTTTTTTGGGCACAGGTAATAACCCCAGCCTCAACCAGGTCAATGACCCCGTCTGAAAAGAGTTCAGTATGGACGCCCAGGTCTTTGTGCTGACCCAGGTTCTTTAGTACGGCATCGGGGATGCTGCCCAGGCCCATTTGCAAGGTAGCCCCATTGGGCACCATCCCGGCGATGTGCTGGCCCACCCGCAGGTGCAACTTCGAGCTCCCGCCTTGCGGCGCTTCCGGCAGCGGGTAGTCAGTTTCGACAATTGCATGGAGGCGGCTAACGTGGATCAAATTGTCGCCCCAGGTACGGGGCATTTGCCGGTTGACTTCAGCCACAATCAAGCCGGCCGACTCAGCCGCCGGTTTGGTTACCCCCACTTCAACCCCAAAAGTACAGAAGCCGCGCTCATCGGGCGGCGAAAGCGCGATGAGGGCCACATCAATCGGTAAGGCGCCGTTGCGAAATAAGGCCGGTATTTCCGATAGAAAGACCGGCGTGAAATCGGCTTGACCCTGTTGCACGGCTCGGCGGGCGTTGGGGCCAATAAAGAGGGCGTTGTGCCGGAACGTGTCGGCATACTCCGGATAAAGATACGGCGCATGCGCCAGGGTCAGCAGATGCAAAATTTCTACGTTCCGCAGGGGCTGGCTGGCGTGTTCTTCCCGCTGAGCATGCCGGGGCAGTCCAGCAATCAGCGCTGCCGGCGACCCTGCCCCACCGCCCAGATAGACCCGCTGGCCCGATTGGATACAGGCCAGGGCGGTATCGATATCGGTCAGCTTGTCGTGATAGATTTTTTCGTAGTTCATAACTCAGTCCAAAGATAGATTTTGATGCGGAAGATTTAACCTATGCCATTTTACAGACGCCTAGACCCTGATAGGTTCGGCGATTTGGGCTCCACGCCTCAAGGCTTGCTCGTTGAGGGCCAGAAACTCGCGTTTATCTCCGGGTAAATGCTGGTGCAAAGCCTGGATGAGGGCTGTCAACGGCAGCAAGCCGGTAGCGGTCACCAGTGCGCCCAGGGCCGCCATATTGGCTATTTTGAGGTCGCCCAATTCCGTGGCAATATCGTTGGCGGGCACGGCCACGTAACTAAGATCAATTCGCTGAGGAGGGCGGGTAATGAGTGAACTATTGTAGACCAGTACGCCGTCTGTTTTAACCAGCGGCTCGTATTTTTCCATAGAAGGATTGTTTAAAACTACTACCGCGCCGGGATGCCGCACCAGCGGCGAGCCAATTTCTTCATCGCTGATAATAACGGTCACGTGAGCTGTCCCGCCGCGCATCTCTGGCCCATAACTAGGAATCCAGGTAACCTTTTTGCCGCTGTCCAGGCCGGCGTAGGCCAGTATCTTGCCGGCAAAAAGCGCCCCCTGCCCCCCAAAGCCGGAAAGAACAATCTCTGTTTGCATAACTTCCTCCAGAAAGGAGATTGGGACATGGCAATTAAAGCGTTGACTCCCAGATACGAGACCACGTCGGCCAATCTCTAAACTCTAATTCAAATGCTTGACGATCTCCCCCACCTTGTAGTCACCCAGCGGGTAGTAAGGCACCATATACTGTTTGATCCAATCGAGCGCCTGGCCGGGGGTCATGCCCCAGTTGGTCGGGCACGATGACAGAAATTCGACTAATGAGAAACCGGCCTCGGCCAGTTGCACTCGCAAGGCCGTGCGGATGGCTTTTTTGGCCTCTTTGATGGTGTAAATATCGTAAACCGAGCGACGGGCCACGTAAGCAGCGCCCGGCAGCCCGGCCAGCAATTCGGCCACACGGATCGGCTGGCCGGTCGATTTCACATCACGTCCCTGGGGCGAAGAGCTGGTCACCTGCCCTGGCAGGCTGGTCGGGGCCATCTGCCCGCCGGTCATGCCGTAGATGGCGTTATTAATAAAAAAGACGGTGATATTCTCGCCGCGATTGGCGGCCCACACAATCTCGGCCAGACCGATAGCGGCCAGATCGCCATCGCCTTGATAAGTGAAGACAATTTTATCGGGCTGGACACGTTTGAGGCCGGTAGCCATCGCCGGGGCGCGGCCGTGAGCCGCTTCGGCGCTATCCAGTTCAAAGTAGTTGTAGAGAAAAACGGCGCAGCCGACCGGCGCGACAGCGATGGTGCGCTCGCGGATGCCCAACTCGTCGATAACCTCGGCAATGAGTTTGTGGATCAGTCCATGGGTGCAGCCGGGGCAGTAATGCGTCGGTACGTCGCTCAACGACTCGGGTCGTTGGTAAACCACTTGCTCAGTCATGGTGATAACCTCCTGGTACAGGCAGGGGCAGGCCGACAGATTCCCAGAACTCATTCATAAACGTTGGCCCATAATCGGTTTGGAGCAGCGAAATCTGCTCCAAGATTTCGTCGGGTAAAGGCGCCACACCGCCCATACGGCCGTAAAAATGAACCGGGGCCCGCCCTTCCACCGCCAGGCGTACATCTTCGACCATTTGGCCGGCGTTCATCTCGACCACCAGAATGGCAAATACCTGTTTTGATAGCTCTTCAAGTGGGGCAACAGGGAAGGGAAACAAGGTGATGGGCCGGAGCAAGCCGACCCGAACACCCTGCCGGCGGGCTTCGCGGATGGCTGTTTTGGCAATGCGGCTAACACTGCCAAAAGCGACAATTAAGATATCAGCATCCGTGGTCAGCATTTCTTCGTAGCGAACTTCCAAGGCTTTGATGCAATTGAGCTTGGTTTGGAGACGCCGATTGTGGTTTTCCAGGGCTTCCTCGTCCAGATAGAGCGAGGTAATGATGTTCTTGGTTCGGCCTTTGGCTCCGGTCAAGGCCCAGGGGGGGCGGGTGGCCGGCGGCTCTTGCAACGGAGGCAGCTCAGCCGGCTCCATCATCTGGCCGATCAAGCCGTCGCCGGCTACCATGACGGGGGTGCGATATTTTTCAGCCAGGTCAAAGGCCAACCCGGTCAGATCAATGGCCTCCTGCACCGAATTGGGGGCCAGGACAATGCTGTGAAAATCGCCGTGGCCGGCGCTTTTGGTGAGCAGGTTATAATCGGCCTGGGCCGGTTGGATATTGCCCAGACCCGGCCCGCCGCGCATAATGTCCACAATCACCGCCGGCACTTCCGAACCAGCGATATAAGACAAGCCCTCTTGCATCAAGCTGATCCCTGGCCCAGAGGAGGAAGTCATCGCCCGCACGCCGGCGCAGGCTGCACCATAAACCATGTTAATGGCAGCGACTTCACTCTCGGCCTGTAAAAAGGTCCGGCCTAATTGGGGCATCCGTAAAGCCATATGTTCCAGTAGCTCGGTTTGAGGGGTAATGGGGTAGCCAAAATAGGCTTGCAAGCCGACCCGAATGGCCGCCTCGGCGATGGCTATGTTGCCTTTCAATAACTCCTTTGTCATTGATTAGCCTCCTTTTAAATAATTGTTAGCAAGGGGGGAGCGGCAGGGTTAAGTTTAGGGGTCGCTCTGGCCTTAACCTCGCGGAAAACGGTGATGATTGCTTCAGGGCAGATCATGGCGCAGAGCATACACCCCGTACAGCGCCCCGCTGGGTCTACCAACGTGGCTGGCCTGTAACCCTTGGCGTTGTAATGATCGGCCATTTGGATGAGGTGATAGGGGCAAGTGGTGGTACAAAATTCACAGCCTTTGCACCTTTCTTCATTAATGAGGATGCGACCTTTGGCCATTTCATTGTCTCCTATACAGTGTTATATGATCGTACTATTAACCCTCCAGAGAACGAATCAGCAATAGTGGGCGATCTATCCGGTGCAGCACCCCTGCCGCCACACTGCCATAAAACACGCGGGCCAGACCCGTTCGGCCGTGGCTGGCCATATTTTGACCCATCTAAGGGAACTAATATGGTCTTATACATCTTATCCTTCGTGCTGGATGGCTTGATAATTCATTAGACTCAAAACGTCAGTATCACTGACCTGGTCAAAATCCCAGTAAAACTGACCGACGGCCCAAAATTGTTCGGGTATGGTTAAACAGACAAATTTATCCGCGAGTTTCTCCAACTCTTTGGCGGCCTGAGGCGAGCAGACCGGCACAGCCACCAGCACATGCTGGGGCTGCTGGGTCCGGGCCCAAACCACGGCGGCCTTCATGGTTTCACCGGTGGCAATACCATCATCAACCAAAATTACCAGTTTGGCTTGAATATCCAGCCTTCGCCCTTGCCGGAACTCTTGGATGTAGGTGTCTATTTGATTTTTGGTCCGGTCAACCGCTTGCATCAAATAGTCGTCTTCTGGTTCAAGCCAGCCAACCAGGTCGGGGTTAAAAACCAGGGTCCCCTCCTCAGCCATCGCCCCGATAGCCAACTCGGCCTGGCCAGGAAAACCGATCTTTTTTACCGCCACAACTTCGTGCGGGCAATGTAAGGCCTGCGCCACGGCTGCCCCCACCACTACCCCACCCCTGGGGATGGATAAAACCTGCAATTCAGTTCCAGTTGCTTGTTTGATCAGAGGGTCGTCAAGCAATCTGGCTGCCAATTGTTCTCCGGCTTCGTTTCTATCCATAAACATAAACATTTTCTTAACCCTTTATGACCCAAGTTACCCAATTCACTTGCCCCCAAAAATTTATATTGGGGAAGATGCTACCACTTAGGTGAAAATGCTGCGGTTTCAGTGCAAGCGGCTGGTGAGGATAAGTCCATCACCAATCGTGACCATTGGCCGATGCTGCCGCTGGGCCGCCTTTTGGCTGGTCCAAAGACTGATCCGTTTGCCTTGTTGCCTGGCCCGGTAATCCATGGCCGCAATCACGTGGGTGCAGCCGCTGCGGTGATCATTGGTGGGGCGATGCTGCCCCCAGGCGCAGGTACAAGTCCCACCATTAAGTCCCAGGTTGACATCATATTCCCGGCGGCTCTCAAAACTGAATACTTTGAACCAGTTGGGGCCAATCTGACGCACGAGATGGTCATGACTTTTTTTCTGAATTTGCTTGGCGTTAGTAATGATACGAGCCATGGTTATCCTCCATGGAACAAAATAAAATCTCCCCAAACGCGCCCGGCATCTGGGGAGATTAATAATCTGACAGGTAACTAATCTTTAGCTTGGTCAGGCAAGCGAGTGAACCCGTTCACCCCTCACCACAGGCTTGCCCATAGCCGGGCGGACTGCATACATCTTAACAAAAAGGCATAATCTTCATCTGGTATATCGATAAGTAAAAAAGATATTGTGATATTCTTGGTGCATGCTTCAACTATATTATACCTCATTTTCGGAACAAAATCAATGCCGAATTTTCGCAAGGATTGATCTGCTGCTATGGGCCTTAGCTACCAGTTTGGGTACTAATCATCTTTATCATCTTTATCATCGCCGCCACCGGAGTGGCTGTCACCGCCACCACCACCGGAGTGACTATCATCATCATCATCACCGCCGCCGCCGGAATTACCCCCGCTGCTACCGCCGGAGTGGTCATCGCCGCCGCTGGAGTGATTGTCACCACCACTGCTACTGCCGGAATGGTCGTCGTTGCTGCCACTGTTGCTGCCAGAGTTGTCACCATTACTGCCGCTGCTGGAGTTATCGCCCCCACTGCCAGAGTTGTCATCATTGCTCCCGCCCGACTGTTGACCACCGTCGTTTGCGTTATCGTTAGTGTTCATATTGTCGTTGCTGTTATCATCATTGTCATTGGTGTTGGTATTCACGTTGTCGTCATTGCTATTGTCGTCGTTGCCATTGTCGTCGTTACTATTGGCATTGGCGTTGCTATTGTCATCATTGCCATTGGCATTGTCGTTGCCATCGTCGTCGTTGCTGTTGGCATTGTTGTTACCGTTGGCGTCGTTACCATTGGCATTGTCGTTGCCATTAGCATTATCGTCGTTACTGTTGGCATTGTCGTTGCTATTGTCATCGTTACCATTGGCATTGTCGTTGCCATCGTCGTCGTTGCTGTTGGCATTGGCGTTGCCATCGTCGTCGTTGCTGTTGGCATTGTTGTCACCGTTGGCGTCGTTACCATTGGCATTGGCGTTGCCATCGTCGTCGTTGCTGTTGGCATTGTTGTTACCGTTGGCGTCGTTACCATTGGCATTGTCGTTGCCGTTAATGGTGTCGCTGGCGTTGTTGTTGGCGTTGTCGTCATTGGTATTTAGATTATCGTCGTTGCCATTGAGGTTATCATCATTGGTGTT
>CAZRYD010000133.1:0-9314 GCA_964604225.1 uncultured Caldilineaceae bacterium | reverse complement strand
CGTCATTGGTATTTAGATTATCGTCGTTGCCATTGAGGTTATCATCATTGGTGTTGCCAGCATTGTCGTTGGTATTGGCGTTATCGTTGACGTTGATGTTGGTATTGGCATTATCCACAGCAGAGCCAGGTCTGGCCGCCGACGCACAGGCCGATAGGATGCTAGCCGCCACTAGCGTGAAGATGATGATAAAATTTTGGTAAGATCGTTTGATGCGTTTCATGGTTTTCTCCTTTATATATATTGCATCTATTTTGATGACTGCTGAATGATTAGAGTGAACATAACAAGCTTATCTAGAGTTTTACCGTAGAGAATTCTCCTTTCTTGTGCTCAAAGAAGCGGCTGCCTTACTTTGCTATTGGCCTACGATCTGAAAAACAGCCGCATATTCGTCACGATAGACTTCGACCAGTTGCGGGTCGGCTTTGGCCTGGCGCAGAAAGCCCTGATGATCCAGGTCGGTGATGACATAGTGCGCTCCAAAGGTTTGAGCGATGGCCTGAGCCGGGGCTTCGACCCGCCCGCGGGTGATATTTACCCACAGGTCGTATAGATTGGCATCATATAGCTGCATATAGGTTGGATCCAGGCCGACAGTGTAGGTGTTGTGGGTGTTGTAGAAAAACAGTCGCGGAAAGTCATCCCAATCAGTCTGGAAAACCCGGCTGTCGGCTGGGGTATTGGCCTGGAGCCAGGCCGAGGCAGCGGCATAGCGTTGATAAGGCTTGGCCCCCTGCATGCTCTCCCGGCTGGCCTGAACATTGAACCAGAGCGCGGGCAGCAAAATGATGAGCATCACGCCAGCCAGAATTCGACCCCGCCACAGGCTACTCGACGCCAACCGGGGCAGGTTGGCAATCGCCTGATCCAGCGGCAAGCTCAGATTGGCTTGCCAGGCTGGTCCGTTAAGCCACTGCCGCAGCAGCGGCGTCCAGGCCATAGCGGTAAAGATTAAGGCAAATGGCGGAAAATATTCCACAAAGCGCCGAGATTTAAAGAGCATCAGCCCAAACAAGACTGACAGCAGGAAGGTGGTGGCCGTGCGAGTGTCCATGCGCCGCTCGTGCAGCCCCAGGGCAAAAGCGCCGGCTACCAAGGCGAGCAGCGCCAACCCTGAGTTTTCTACCAGCGTCCAGGTTTGGTAAGCATACCACTCGTTGCCCACGCTAATGGCGGTAGCGTCGGTGAGCTTGGGGAAAAGGTGGTGATAGATAAAAATCAAGTTATTTGGAAAATAAGGATTAATCACCAGCCCTAAACCCAGACCCACCGCTGCGTAGCCCAAAGGAGCCAGCTTGAGTTGACGCTCCAGCAGCCAGCGCATGGCTACGTACACACCCACCAGCATCAAAATCAAAGGAAAGGCGTTGTAAAACCACACGTACAAAAAGGCCAAAGGCAATAACCAGCGATAGCGTTGGGTTAAAGTGATATGCAGAGCCAGCAATAGCACCAGCAGCGACATAGCCTGAGCGCGAGGCATGCTCATGCGGTAGAGAAACGCCTCGGAGACAGCCAGGAACCCCAGTGACCATAAGGCCGCGAAAGGAATGTGCTGTCCGCGCAACAAAAGCCAGCCGGCCAGGAAAGTAAAGGCCGGTAAAATAACGCTGGCCCATTTAGCCCCTTCGCGTAGGTCGCCGTAGGTGAAAGGCATCAGCAGAACGTGATAAAGAAAATGATGGTCCACGAAATCATGGGCATTGAGTACAGTTAAAGGCAGCCAGGGGAAGGCTGGCCGCCAGCCTTCCTGCCGCATCAACTGGGCCAGTTTGATGTGATAATAGCCATCGTTGTCCACCAGATTGGAGGTGGCAAACTGGATTGCGGCTAACAGGGCTACATACAGAACGAACAGTACTGCCCCGGTAAACACAAATTGCCAGTCGATCAGGGGTAAAGCTCGAACTAAAAACTTATTGTTGTAAATCGGAAAAACTCTACTTAACTGCATTGAACCTGTCTTCATGGGTTGACTTCTCATAAATTCCTTTCCTCACCTTAAGAGTCCAAATTTGCCCTGGACTCAATTCATTGCTGGAGTGTTGACTGCTTGAACTCGATGAACGCTTATACTGTCGCAAAAATTTTCAAAAAGTTACGCAGGTTGCCGAAATTCATCAAAAGTTCAAATTTACAGCTTGCTTAAACTTGAACCTTTCCGTAAACTACCCGCTAGATTTCTGCCGTAAGCCGGATCGTCCAAATTTTAAGGTTCGGCGCGAGCTTTTTGCGGCTAAAACACGACATGTCAAAGTAATAATCATGATTAACGATCAACAGTTGCTAGCTCAGGCTAAACAACTTGACCAGGCTGCTCTGCGGGCGCTGCACGAACGCTTTTACCAACCGGTAGCGCGCTACATTCAGTTCAAAGTCGGCGACCCGCATACCGTAGAGGATTTATGTGGCGAAGTGTTTGTGCGGGTCATCCAGGGCTTAAAACGAGGCCAGACCTGGCAAGACTCACCTCAGGGTTGGATTATGGGCATTGCCCGCCACGTAGTAGCCGACCATTACCGCCAAAAAGAACGAATGTCTGAAGTGGAACTGAGCGATGGCCTGGCGGCTGCAAGCGAGACGAATCCAATCCATCTGGCTGCTTTGAATGAACGGAAGCAACTGTTAGAGCAAGCCATCCAGCAATTGGGTGAGGAACAGCGCGACGTAATCTTGTTGCGCTTTATAGAAGGAATTGATATTCAGGGCGTGGCCAAGGCCATCAACAAAACGCCGGGTGCGGTTAAAGCCTTGCAATATCGCGCTTTGCGCGCTTTGGCTGAAATTATGCGGGATTTCTCCTTAGAAGGCGCCTTGAGTGAAGAGTGATAACAATGGACAAGGATATGGGCAACGTGGATGACAAACTAGAAGACGCCCTGGCTATGCTCGCTGCTGGCCTCTCTGTAACCGAAATTTTGGCCGATGCCGGCGACGATGCGGACTGGTTGCGCCCTTTATTAGAAACCGCCACAGAAGTCGGTGGGTTACGGGCAGCCATCAGCATACCTTCGCCTGAAGCTAGCCTGCAACGTATGTTGGCTTACGGCAGAGAATTGGCGACAACCTCGCCTCCGGTAGCTCCGGTACAGTCGAGTTGGTCAGCCGCGCTGGCGAGTCTCTTTGGCGGCGGATGGCTGCCTCGTCTGGCCACGGGTTTGGTTTCGGCCCTGTTCCTGCTTGTCTTGCTGGGCGGCACTTTAACCGTGTTAGCTCAGCGCAGTTTACCTGGCGAACCGTTATACAGTCTCAAACGGGCGGGTGAAACGCTGCGTCTGAGTCTCACCCTTGATCCAGACCAACGAGCGCAGTTGCTCGAAAATTACAACCAGCACCGCCAAACGGAAGTGAAACTGCTGCTGGAACGGTCTCAGGTTGCTGCGGTTGATTTTTATGGTCAAGTTGAAACAGTCACCGGTACAACGCTAAGGTTAGCTGGCCTGACCCTTCAACTCACCCCAGAAACCAAGATAACCGGCAATCTGGCTGCGGGCGCGCAGGTTAAGGTTGAAGTGCTAACTCAACCGCCGGATGACCTGGTGGCCCTGGCTGTCACCGTGACTAAGCCAGCCCCACCGGCCCCTGCGCCTTTGCCAACTGCAATGCCAACTCCAACCTCAACCCCCTCACCGACAGCCACGGCTACAACCACGCGAGTGCTTTCCAGCGACACCGATACTTTGCAATTGCCAACCTTTACCCCGACGGCTACCCCAACTGAGGTACCAACCAACACCCCAACCCTTCCGCCGCCCCCACCTACGGCCACCCAACCGGCTCCTGCCCCCCTGCCTCCAGGTGGCAGCAACGATAACAGCAATGATAATGCCGACGATCAGAGCAGCGATGACTCCGGCAGTAGCAATGATAACAGTGACAACGACTCCGATGACGAGCACTCTGGCAGTGACAGTAGCGGTAGCTTTGGTAGTTCAGATAACAGTAGCAGCGGCGATGATGATCACTCAGGCAGCGATAGTGGGAGTGACGATCACTCAGGCAGCGATAGTGGGAGTGGTAGTTCTGGCAGCAACAGCGGCAGCAGCGACGACTCTGGTAGTGGTGGCGGCGACGACAACGATTAGATACCACAGAAAAATTGCCACTTGACAATTTACCGGACTTCGCTTACAATCGAGTTTGTAAGTTAAATTAACTTACAAAGCCCGGACAAAAAATGGTCGCTGCGCCCCAAAAGGCCACCCACGAACAAACCAAAAATCACAACAAACGTCTGATTCTCAAAATCATCTATGATCAAGCCCAAATCAGCCGGGCGGATATTGCCCGGTTGACCGGTTTAACCCGTCCGACCGTTTCCAGTAATGTGGCGGATTTGATTGAGGAAGGCTTGGTCGAAGAGGTTGGGCAGGGTCAATCGGAAGGTGGCAAACCCCCGATTTTGTTGAGTGTGATCGCTGACTCGCGGCACCTCATCGCCATTGACCTGGCGGATAGCGAGTTTCAGGGTGCTGTGGTTGACCTGAGGGGCCGGATCATTCATCGGGAATGTCTGCCGGTGAATGACTGTGACGGCGTTGAAGCTTTACAATTAGTCAATGAGTTAGGTGACCGGCTGATCGCTGTCGCCACCCGTCCCTTGTTAGGCATCGGTATCGGTACACCCGGTTTGATTGATGCGCAAAAGGGGATCGTGCGTAAAGCGGTTAACCTGGATTGGCAAGATTTGTCGCTGCGTGATTGGCTCACCGCTCGTTATGATCTCCCGGTCCATCTTGCCAATGATGGCCACGTTGCTGCTCTGGGTGAATATATTTTCGGCCAGGGTCGCAAGACGCCTAACCTGGTTATTGTAAAAGTAGGGCGAGGAGTTATTGCCGGCATTGTGCTCAACGGGCGCTTGCATTATGGCGATGGTTCCGGCGCGGGTGAAATCGGCCATATCAGAGTGGTTGAAGGAGGCAGCCTGTGTCGCTGCGGGCACTGGGGCTGCCTGGAAACTGTCACCAATAGCCGGGCTATTATCGAACAAGCCAGAAATATTGCCCAGACTAATGCCCACTCTATGCTGCATTCTTTGGCCTCTACGCCAGAAGCCATTACGCTGGAAACCGTGATCCAGGCATTTCAGGCCGGCGACGCCAGCCTCCAACCGATTATCAGCCAAGTAGGGCACTACCTGGGTGTGGCCGTGGCTCATCTCGTTGGGGTCTTAAACGTGCAACACGTTTTGATCTGCGGTAATGTGGCTCGCCTGGGGGAGCCGTTACTCGAACCTATTTGTCAGGAAATGAAGCAACGTTCTCTGGCTATGTTGGCAGATCAAACCTATGTCGGGCTTAGTAGTTTAGGCCAGGATATTGTGCTCCAGGGCGCCGCCGCCTTATTATTGGCTAACGAGTTGGATTTAGTTTAATGAGCGATAAGGCTAGTTTTGACAGCATCTTCTTTTTATGGTATCTTCTTTCTTGCAGAAAGAAAGTATCCTTATTGTCTGTCGATGCGCCAAACGTCATCCAAAAAGTAATTTGACAGTGTCTTGGATTAGCAGTATATTGGGGGGGCAGTGGTTACTTTTTTATCACCTCTACTTCTTAATCATTCACCATTTTCCTCAACTAAACATTTCGAAACTCCGGTGTCATTGTACCGGCCCTAGTTTGCCTTAAAGCTCTATTTGCTGTTAAAGAGTTGACGATGAGGTTAACGTTTGTACAGCTTTATCCCCGCTTTTATTTGTTTGCGCTTCACCTGTTGGGTCAGCTCTTCTTTAAATTCTGGTAACTTTACACCCCACCACCTCTCTTTTAAACCAGGGGAAAAGGGTGTTTAGGTAAAATTTATTTTATTAAACTATAGAAAGAGGAGAGATTGCAATGAAACGCAAAGACGAGGAGTATCTAGTTCAGGAGTTGCTGCGGTCCCAGCTCATTCGGGGCGAAATTAGCCGCCGCCAATTTTTGCAGAACATGATTATGGCCGGTATGGGACTGGGCGGAGTTAGTGTTCTGGCTTCCTGTGCCCCGGCTGCTCCGACTGCCGCCCCGGCAACTGAAGCCGCAGCTCCGGCGGCTGCCACTCAAGAAGCCGCTGCCGCCTCATCTGGTACTCGCCCCCTAACCCCCACTTTCTACCAATGGATCGTTGACTTACACCCTGGCCTCCAAACCGTCAATAAAAGCTTTGCTGATTTGAACTTCCAAATTGCCCCGGTCGCCGGCTTTGATGTGGCCCGCTTTGTCGCCGAAGGCAAAAACAAGCAAAGCACCTGGGATGTTTATGTCGGCATGACCCCCTTTGTGGAAATGGCCTCGCTGATCAAAGCCGATGTGATTGAGCCGTGGGACAACTATATCCCGAAGGAAATACTTGACGATATCATCCCCTCGATCCGGGAAGAATGTACCGTAGACGGCAAACTTTATTCATGGCCCTTCCTGCTCGATATCATTGTGCAGAGCTATAATTCAGCCATTACCACCAAGGCTGGCCTGCCCGACAAGGCGCCGGCGGATTGGGATGAATACCTGGCCAACTCTAAAACCGTTCTTGATTCCGGCGCGGCCCGCTACGGCTGCACCTTCGACGCACACGGCTGGCGCTCCCTCTGCCCCATTACCCACAGCATCAGCACCGATGTCTACTACATGATGGAGGGCGATAAGAGCGGCGTACCGCTGTATGACTTTACTAACGAAAACTCCATCAAAGCATTGGAAATCATGAAGCAGATGCTTGACCTATCCTCGGCCAATGCCTTACAGCCCGGCGCGACCGACGGCGGGGTCAACCAGACGCCGGACGAAGTGGCTTTTGCCGCCCAGCAGGTCGCCTACTACATCAAGTACCAAAACTCACCGCTGCGCATGGCCGGCACCTGGACCGATCCTTCGGCGTTGCGTCTGGGCGCTCTGCCCAAGGCCAAAGGCGGCGCCGGCTCGACCGTGTTCTGGACGACGGGTGCGTGCTTGTTCAAGTGGGGCCAGAATAAGGAAAAAGCGGCTGAATATATGAAGGCGCTCACCTTCAACGATCAAATCTGGAAAGATTCCATCTCCGGCAGCGCCTCCGGCCAGCCGGGACAATTGCCACCCTACGTGTCGGTCAACGAGAAGTTGCAAAAGGATAATCCAGACTGGTACAAAAATGAGACCTGGGTGCCGCTGGTCTTTGAGCAGTTAAAGGTAGCCAAAGCCATCCCGAACCATGCTTTTGGTCTGCAGCAGTTCATTATCGGCCAGCCCATTTGGGAAAAGTATCTCAAGGGTGAAGTGACCGATGCCAAAGCCGCAATGCAAGAAGCGAAAGATGCTGTAGCTGCGGAAGTGAAAAAGGCCGGTTAAGTGAGGTAGACAGTATTCGGTAGACGGTAGACAGGGTAATTCCCCATCTACTGTCTACCGTCTACTTACTTTATGAGGAGCACGATGGCGAGCACAACTTTTCCCACCCCCGTAGCACGAACCCGCCGTTGGCGTTGGCGTGAGTTGAAGCACAGCGTCAACTGGCTTTATCTTATCCCTGCCCTCATTTTCTTTCTCGGCTACCAACTCTATCCGCTTCTCCTGGTTTTCTATATTAGCTTTACCGATTTTCGTTACCTTAACCCCGCGCCGGCCAATTTTGTTGGGTTTAAGAACTTTACCGATGCCATTGCCGACCCAATCTTTTTGATTGGCTTGTGGCGGGCGGCCATTTTTACGGCGGTTTTCCTGCCCGGCGTTATCTTTATTCCCCTTTTTGTCGCCATTTTGGTAGATCGGGTGCAGAATTCCATTCTGGCCACGCTTTACCGGCTGATCTTGCTGATCCCGGCGGTTATCCCCGGCCCCATGATCTTTGTCTTGTGGCGCTGGTTGTATGACTTTGAAGTCGGTCCGATTAACGTCATTCTCATTAACTACCTCCATTTGTTTAATTTTCGTAATGCCCCCCAGTGGGTCGGCGACTCCCCCCTGGCGCTGCCGGCGATTTCCATTATGGAATGGTGGTGGGGACTGGGCTATCATACCATGTTCTTCCTGGCCGGACTGGCCGCTATCCCCAAAGAGTTATTCGAGGCGGCGCGAGTAGACGGCGCGAATGAATGGCAGATGTTCTGGAATGTGACCTTACCTCGTTTGCGGCCCATTTTTTTGATCCTGGTGGTCCTCCGCTTTGGCTCCGCCATGGCCGTAATTGACGAATTTCTGATTATGGGCGGCTTTAATCGCTCCCTGCCGACTTATACCTGGACAGTTTACATGTGGCATCTCGGTTTCCAATTGGGCGATTGGCCACAGGGCTATGCCTCCGCGATTGGTTGGCTCGGCGCGATTAGTATGCTGGTTGTTGTGGTCGCCCTATTTTATATTTTCCGCAATCAAGATTAGACCCCTCCCCTGGCTCTTCCTCCGATTCGGGGGAGGGGTTGGGGTGGGGTATTTTCAAAGGAATTAGCGATGGAACTGACCCAATCTGTTGATTCTCCCCGTGTGCGTGAAGCTGCACCTAGTTTGCCCCGCCGGCGGCCTCGGATTCAGTTGGGCACGATTCTGAAACATGCCATCATTATCTTTTTTTGCCTGACTATTGTGCTGCCCATTGCCTGGGTGTTTCTGATGTCCGTCAAATCCGTGCCTGATGCCTATACCGGGAAATTGTGGCCTGATCAATTCGACTTTACCCACTACCGTTATGTGTTTGAGCATATCCCCAGCTTTTGGCACAACTACACCAACAGCATCATCGTGACGACAGCCACCGTCATTGTTACGACCTTTTGCGCCATCCTGGCTGGTTATGCCCTGGTTCACCTCAGACTGCCGGGGGCGACGTTGGTGATTAGCCTCCTGGTGGGCACGCTCTTTTTTCCGACTCGCCTCGTTTCCCTCATCGGTATTTTTGAAATCCAGAATGCAGTCGGGTTGATTAATACCCTGATTGGCCTGGTCCTGCCCTACGTTACTTTGAACTTGGCCATCAGCATCCTGATTATGCGGGGTATCTTTGAAACAATCTCGCATGAGATTGTTGACGCGGCCAAAATTGACGGCGCCAGTTCCTGGCGGATTCTGTGGGAAATAATGTTGCCCCTGATTGTCAATGGCATTGTGGTGCTGGTCATCGTCAACTTTGTGAGCGCCTGGGGCGAGTACCTGCTGGCGGTGACTCTGACTAATGACCAATCGGTGCGGACACTGCCGGTGGTACTGGCCAGTACCTTCGGTGGCTTTGGCGAATGGGCCTGGCCGCGTATTGCGGCGGTCTACATTATCGCCATCCTGCCCGGCCTGATCGGCTTTGCCATCGCCCAGCGCTGGTATATGAAGGGCTTGATCGAAGGCGCGTTGAAAGTTTAATAAACAGTT
>CAZRYD010000132.1:5899-16612 GCA_964604225.1 uncultured Caldilineaceae bacterium | reverse complement strand
CATTTCTACCTCTTCCGCTGGTTTGAAAGTTAACCACAGAAAATGTTAGAGCTAGAAATTATCCAATTGTTTGGCCGATCTTTAGAGCCAACTCTGCATAAACATCGCCTCAATTAAGCCATCGTGTTGGGGCGAATGCAGGGCTACACTGAATGATGAGTAGCTTGTGACGAGCTTGGGCGATTTCTTTTCCCCTAAATACCCATTTTCCCATTTTGTTTTAAACTTTGTCCCTCATAATCATGCCAATCCCAATCTATCAATAAGGCTCAAATGACCTTTAACCTCACAACTGCCCGTGAAGTCAAAAACCCCACCTGGAGCGTCGGCGATGTTCACGGGCAATATAGCTACAGTAACCCCCACGCCGATTTGTACCGTTATCTCAGCCAGTGGTCCGATATGGAGTCGTACCTCAATGTGGGCTACTCCAGGCCGGGCCAGTATCATTTGCATGTCAACAGCCATCTGCGGCTGATTAACCGCCTGGCCGATGGCCTGTTAGACCTGCACGCCGCCGGCCCACACGCGGCCGACCGCCGTCTGTTGGATGTCGCCGCGGGACGTGGGGGGGCGGCTATCCACGCCCGGCGCCGGTATGGCCTGGAGGTCACAGGGGTGGATATTACGCCCTACAACGCCCATCGCGCCGATCGGAATGCTCGCCAGAAAGGCGTCTGGCCGCACGTCCGTTTCAACATGGGCAATGCCCACCGCCTGCCCCTCGCCGATGCCTCGTTCTCCCTGGCCTGGTCCATTGAATCCCCGGCCCACTTTGCCGATAAACCCACCTTTTTAAAGGAAGTCGGGCGGGTGTTAAAACCAGGCGGCGCTTTAACCTGGGCCGATTTGTTGGTGGTCGAGAAAGTAGCCACCGCTTCACCGGAAAACCGTCAAATTTATGCTGAATTTTTACGGGTGTGGGATGTCCCTTATCTGGAAAGCTTTGACAGCTACCGGCAAGCCCTGGTCGAAGCCGGCTTTGAACTGCGCCGGTCCGAAATTGTGACCCGCTACAACCTGGATATTCTCAATCGCGATTGTCTCATCTTTTTGTGGCTATCTCGATTTCACTGGCTTTATCATTGGTATGGCCGCTACCTTAAGTGGCGCACCGGGGCCAATCTAGATCATGTGTATGAACACGTGCTTGGCTCGCACCGAGCGTTACGGTTAGGCATGATTGATTACGGACTCTTTTGGGCGGTGCGGCGTTAAGTCAACTTGTTAGCCAGCTATGAGCGTGTATAATATATCCCAGTCACATAAATACAACCTTGATAGTAAAGTGTTGAACGCTTAAATTGCAGCGTTCAAAGGAGGACCTATGAGTCAAGCGCATGAGGAAGGTGGTAAGTCGGCGGAGCGGCTGGTGCAAAGAATATTAATATTGGTTGTGGTTGTTGCTATTGCGTTGGTGGCAGGCTACTACCTGGCGCTGGCCCTCATCCCGACACCCAAAATTGGGATCATTTATGTAGATACCCAGGTGGGCGGCCCGCTGGTTGAGGCCATGTCGCAGGAAATCAATTATGCCCGCAAAGCCAACGATATCAAAGGTGTGGTGGTAATGGTTAACAGCCCCGGCGGCGGCGCTTCGGCGGGGCACGATATTTATTATCAGATGCGCAAATTGCGCGACGAAAAGCCTGTTATCGCCAGTGTGGATATCCTGGCGGCCAGCGCCGCCTACCAAATTGCGGTAGCGGCGACCGAGATTTATGCCAAACCGGCCTCTTTTATCGGCAATATTGGAGTCATCGTGGGCTTGCCCGCACCCGAAACTTTGAGCGAGCAATTTATCACCACCGGCCCCTTCAAGGCGACTGCCTTTAGCGCCACGGGGGTGGTGCAAAAGTTAGACCTGCTCTACGCCAACTTTAGAGATAGTGTTGTGGCCGAGCGTAAGGCTGCCCCCAATTCCCTCAAACTCACCCCAGATCAAGTGGCTACGGGTGAACTCTGGGTGGGCCTGGAAGCCAAGGAGTATGGCCTGATTGACGAAATCGGCTCCAAGCTTGACGCTGTTGATCGCGCTGCGCAGTTGGCCGGTTTGAAAAATTACGAGGTGGTCAACGTGCGCGACGAGTATCTGGCTTCGCTCCAGGGCACACCCCAGTACGAAACAGCCTTAAAAGTCTATCAGGAGTTGGACAAACAACCCGAGATTGACCTGTCTGCCCAAAGCGCCCCATGGCCCTCCTTCTACCAACTCTATATTCCTTTGGAGTAATTGATGCGCAAACTAATCTGGATTATTCCGGTTCTATTAATTTTGGCCGTAGTAGTGGGCCGTCTGTTCTATTATGAAAGCTTTGGCGCAGGTTATGTTCCACGCTCACCCGAGCTGCCGACCGCTGACTTTAAAGAATTTGCCAAATCCGCTCGCGTGGAAGCGGTAGATAATCTCACCGTGAGTAAGGGGGTAGTTGCGGTTGATTACACCCACAGCAACGCTCTTTACATTGAAGAACTCAACGTGCTGTTCTCAAAAATTGTCAGCCGTGGGTTCAGCTACGAAATTATTCTCAGTTCACCTGATGATACTACAACAGTCTCGGGCTTGGCCGATAAACTGCGCTATGCTCAGGCCCTGATCTTGCCCCTGCCCCGAGTCGAATATACCACTGACGAGATTGCTGAAATCAAGAACTTTGTCGAAAAAGGCGGTCGAGTGATGATTATTGGCGATCCCACCCGCACAGTGGTGGTAGAAGCGCTTAATAGTGTTGCCAGTGACTTCGGGATCATTTATGCCAATGATTATCTCTACAGCCTGACCAACAATGATAATAACTATCGCAACGTGGTTTATACTAACTTTAAGGAAGGGCCGCTGACCAAAGGGTTAGACAAGGATCATAAAGTTATCTTCTATGGCGGTAATTCCATCAACGCCCCCGGCCATGAGATCATCTTGGGTGATGACACGACCCACTCCAACATCAGTGAGGGGGGGCGGACCATGGCTGCAGCCGCCCTCACTACCAATGATCAGGTCTTGGCTATAGGCGATTTGACTTTTCTAGGCGAACCCTACAGCGCCGCCGAAAGCAATGGCGCCTTTATCAACAATATTGCCGATTTTCTGACCGGCGGCAAACGCGACTTTGAGTTAAAAGATTTCCCCTTTTTCCTGAACCCCAAGGTCGATGTGGTGTTTGATAACAGCCTGGTGCTCAATAGCCAATTTGACAACTCAGTCAAGCTCAAAGAGTTCTTGGAAAAAACCGAGCGGACCGTCACCTTTACCGACAAGATAAGCAACGAGAACGATGTAATTTTTGTCGGTCGTTTTGACCAGGCCGATCCGGTTGAGAAGTTTCTGGCCGATGGCGGGATTACAATTTTGGGTCTGGACCAAGAAAATGGTCCGAGCAAACCAACCACGGAACTCAGCGATAAGGATGAAGAAGCGGCCGTGGACAGCGAGGTAACGCCCGGCGAAGAAGATCGGTTTGTTAAAGGGCGCATTCGCATTGACGGGGTCGGTGAATTGGAGAGTGGTGGTTCAACCCTCTTCTATCTGGACCGGAAGGCTGGCCGCAATGTGCTCATCATCCTGTCTGACACCCCCCAAACCAATACGGATGGGTTTGATTTGCTTTTTGAAAACAAGCTTGCGGATTGCCGGCTCAGCGCCACCATCACCGTGTGCCAAACGCAAGAACCGGATGGTCAACTGCCGCCCAGCCTGCGCAGCAAGCGGATTGACAAAATCCTGGTGGTCGCCGGCGATACAGGCCGTCCCCGTGATGACCAGCTAACCGGGGCCGTGGAATTTACCGAGGCCCTCAGCAGGACCTACAAAGTTGACACCTGGGTCATCTCTGAAAAAGGCTCGCCCGATGTGGATCAGTTCCTTGAATATGATGCCGTCATCTGGGCCACCGGCGATTACTGGGATGACAGCATCAACGACGAAGACGCTGCCTTGTTGTCCAAATATATGGAGATTGGCGGTAATCTGATCCTGTCGGGGGCCTCCATCGGCTTTGATTGGGATCATACTGACTTTTTAACCAATGTAGCCCACGCCGATTACCTGACCTTTGCCGAGCAAAATGACCTTGAGTTGGCCTTGCCTGATCATCCCATAGCCAAAGATTTTGTCGAGGGCACAATTATCACCTTTACCAAAACGGTTTCTGACAGCGAACAATTGGAGCCGGACGTGATCAACAATACCTCCAACGCGCGAGTGATTTTCAAGCGCGGCCCCGAGAGTGATGAGGCTGGTGCTGCTTCAGTTGTTGCTTATGAGGATGACCGCTCTAAAGTGGCTTATTATGCCTTTCCAATTTACTGGCTGCCTGGGGAGCAGCGTGATTTGTTGATACAAAATACGGTTGACTGGTTCACCCGTAAGCCTCTGCCGCTGCCCGATGAAGAGGATTACAAACCCTTTGAACCCGGCCCCACCCCTGAGGGTACAGCCGAACCTACCCCTGAGGGTACAGCCGAACCTACCCCTGAGAATGATCAGAACTAGGATAACGACGATAACAGTGGGAGATAAGTTCTCCTACTAAAGAGAGGCCCTAAAGGTCTTTAAGACCTTTAGGGCCTGAAAAATACGGATTTGTTTGAAGGAGGAGAAACGAATGATGAAAATACAACGATGGCTGCTTGTCTTGCTTATTCTCAGCACTGCCCTGCTGGCAGCTCAATGCGGCGCATCGCCAACCCAGGAACCCCCGGCCGCTCAGGAAGAAAGTGTTCCGGCTACGGCTGAAGCGAATGAAGCAGAAGCCAAAGTAGATAAGGCTGCCGCTAAAGCGGCGGAGGAAGAGGCCCAAAAAGCTGTCCAGGAATCGGATATATCCCAGGCCAAAGTCGAAACGGGTCTGACCACTGTGAGCGATGAGCCTGATGTCAGTGCTCCCCGCAACAAATATGGCGGTGAGTATCGAGATGTATCTACCTCAGATGCGGTCAGCTTTCATCTCTATCAGACTTCGGATACGGGTTCCAGTGCTTATCAAGCATTGGTTTATAGCGGCAGTTTGATTACCCTGGATGAAAATACCCTGGAATATGAACCCTATGCGGCTGAAAGTTATTCGATCTCCGAAGATGGCCTGACTTTTACTTTTAAATTACGCAAAGATTTGAAGTGGAGTGACGGCGCCCCTCTCACCGCTCGCGATTACGAATGGACGTATCAACAAGTGATGAAGCCTGAGAACGGCTTCCCTTATCTCGACCAGTTTAATTTTGTCACCTCCTACAAAGCTTTGGATGATTACACCCTTGAGTTAAAAATTGACAAAATGTACTGTCCCGCTCTGGGCCAGATAGATTTTATCACCCCTTTACCCAAACATATCTGGGAAAAACTCGATTGGAACGACCCGGAAACAAATCCTGAAATCAATAATCCAACGGTTGTTTCCGGGCCTTACAAGGTTCAGGATTGGAAACGCGATCAATTTGCCACCTTTGAGGCCAATGACAATTACTGGTATCATGGCCCGCCCAATATTACCAAGCAGACTATCGAGATTGTGCCCGATCAGGATGTAGCTTACCAGAAGTTTAAGAACGGCGAAAGTGATACCGCCCCGATAAGTCCCGAACAGTTGGATGAAGCCCGCCAGCTTGACAATGCAACTATCTACGAGTGGTGGCCGGCCGCAGCACGCTGGGCTTATATTGGCCTGAACATGCGCGAGGGCTTCCCAACTCACGATATCAACGTACGCCATGGCCTGAGTTACGCTATTGATAAAGATTTGTTGACCGAAGAAATTATGCTGGGCCAGGCCAAGCGTATGTGTTCGGCTTACCCGGAAACTTCATGGATTTACAACCCCGATGTGCCGTGTTACGACTACGACACCGAAAAAGCGAAAGAAGAATTTGCTAAAGCCGGCTACACCTTCCAGGATGGTAAGCTGGTGGACAAAGACGGCCAACAGTTGAAACTCAAACTCATCTATGGCCCCAATACCAGTAAAACTTTGGAACTGCTGGCGGTGAGTGTGCAGGATTATCTGGCCGAGATTGGCGTTGAATTGGAAATCCAGGCGTTGGAGTGGGCCAGTTTTTTGGAAGTCAAAGATAAAGGCGAGTGGGACATGTTCTTGGGTGCATGGCGCTCTACCATTGAACCTCAAGCCATGTTCCTGATCTGGTCTGAAGAAGGTATCCCTGATCTCAATGCAGGAGCCTATATTAACAAAGATGTAGACAAGCTCTTTAGTGAAGCGGGCGGTGATGCTGGTACCTGCGATCTCGATTTTCGCAAGCAGAAATATCAGGAAATCCAAAAAATCTTGGCTGAAGAGTCGCCTTATATTTTCTTATGGTATCAAAAAGCCTGGAGCGGCCAGAACAACCGTATCAAAGGCATTGAGCCAACTTTGCTGGGCATTGGTTGGAACCAGGAAGAGTGGTACATTCAAGATCAGGTGGAATAAAGGTTAGGTAGTCCAAAATGTATTGCGTCTGGCGTCTTCCGCTTATCCGGTGTTACACCAGACGCAATACGAAAACCGGATAACTATTTTCTTGGAACTGTCCCAATCTGCTGCGAGTTTTGAGGAGGAGATAGAAGATGAATCGCTATTGGTTATTAATATTATTGCTATTGGTCTTCGCTCTGATAGCTGCTCAATGCGGCGCTGCTCCCGCCGTAGAGCCGGCCCCCTTGGATAAACCGGCTGCTCAGGAAGAAGCCAAACCCGCTGAAGAAGAAGCCCAACCCATTGAAGCTGCTGCAACCGAAGAGTCTGCCGAGGGCGAAGCGATTGCCGACTCGGTGGCTGGTTCCGGGTTGGCCAAAGAGTTGGCCGTGGGGGTCACTGTTGTCACCGACGAGCCGGATGTAAGCACGCTGCGTACTCAAAAAGGCGGCGAGTACCGTAATGTGTCTACCTCTGATGCCGTCAGTTTTCATCCCTATACCACCAGCGATAGTGCCTCTTGGGCTTATCAGGGTTTAGTTTTTAGCGGCGCATTGCTCCGGCTGGACGAAAAAACGCTAGAATATGTGCCTAATATGGCCGAAAGCTACACCATTTCTGAAGATGGCCTCACCTTTACCTTCAAACTCCGTCAGGGTCTCAAGTGGAGCGACGGCCAGCCTCTGACGGCTCACGACTTTAAATGGGCTTACGATCAGGTGATCAAACCTGAAAATGAATTTCCTTACCTGGAGCAGCTTGAGTTTATCACCTCCTACGAAGCCCTGGATGATAATACCCTCCAAATCAAAATAAAAGAGATTTATGCCCCGGCCCTGGGCCAGATGTCGGGCTTGATTACACCTTTACCCAAACACATCTGGGAAAAGCTGGATTGGACCGACCCGGAAAAGAATCCCGAAATCAACAGTCCTACGGTTGTCTCCGGTCCCTACAAGCTGGTCGAGTGGAAGCGGGATCAATTTGCTGTGTTTGAAGCCAATGAAAACTATTGGTATCACGGCGCACCCAATATTACCCAGCAAACCATCGAAATTGTGCCGGATCAGGATGTAGCTTACCAAAAGTTTAAAAACGGGGAAAGCGATACAGCCCCGATCACTCCCGAACAGTTAGATGAGGCGCGCCAGCTTGATAATGCGACCGTCTATGAGTGGTGGCCGGTGGGGGCCAGGTGGGAATACATTGGCCTGAATATGCGGGAAGGCTTTGTTACTCACGATATCAATGTACGCCACGGTCTCAATTATGCCATTGATAAAGAGTTGCTCACCGAGGAGGTTATGCTCGGTCAGGCCAAGCGCCTCTGTTCCATTTACGCCGAAACCTCATGGGCCTACAATCCCGATGTAGAATGTTATGAGTATGATCCTGATAAGGCCATCGAAGCATTTGCCAAAGCCGGCTATACCTTTCAGGACGGCCAGATGTTGGCTAAAGACGGCCAGCAGCTCAAACTCAAGCTCATTTATGGCCCCAACACCAGCAAAGTCCGCGAGTTGATCGCCGTGTCGGTGCAGGATTATTTGAAAGAGATTGGGATCGAGGTTGAGATTCAAGCTCTGGAGTGGGCCAGTTTTTTGGAAGCCATCAAAGCTCAAGAGCCGGATTGGGACATGACCATCAGTGGCCGGGGCAGCACCCCGGAGCCGCACACCGGCTCGGTCTGGTGGTCTGAGGACAATATCCCCGATTTGAATTCGGTGGCTTATATCAACAAAGATGTGGAGACGTTATTCAAAGAAGGGGCGGCGACCTACGATCTGGCTGTGCGCAAAGAGAAATATGGCGAAATTCAGAAGATTCTGGCCGATGATGCGCCTTACATTTTCTTGTGGTATCAAAAATCGTGGAGCGGCCAAAATAAGCGGATTCAAGGCATCGAACCTACTTTACTGGGCATTGGCTGGAATTCAGAAGATTGGTACATTGCGGAATAGGACAGTTAAAAAATTTACGATTTTTGATTGACGATTTACGATTAAGAACCCAATCGTAAATCCAAAATCTAAAATCCCAAATCGGAAATTGACATGGCTCGATACATTATTCGACGCGGCATTCAATCTTTTTTCTTGATCTGGGTGGCCACGCTTATCAGCTTCACCGTTTATCAGCTTGCTCCGGGCGGCCCCATCCAATTTCTGGATGATGACCCCAAAGCGACTGCCGCAGACAGCAATCGGCTGGCCCGGTTATATGGTTTGGATCGGCCCAAACTGTTTCCCCCGGTCCAATACATCGCCTGGCTGACCGGGGAAGATTGGCTACCCAAAAATGAGACCTGGCGCAGTGGGCGCTGTTTGAATGATGAAACCAAATGCGGCCGGGGGATTATTCGTTTGGATTTTGGCCGTTCTTTCTTCTACAAAGGCCAACCGGCCATTGACCCCATTCTTGAACGTATTCCTGCCACCTTGACCCTGGCCGTGGCCACGCTCATTTTGGGCATGGTCATTGGCGTCCCCTTGGGTATTTTGGCGGCTCTCAATCGGGGCCGTTTACCTGACCACTTGATCCGCGTCACCACCGTCGTTATTAATACTGTCCCCGACTGGTGGTTAGGTTTGTTACTGTTGATTTTTCTGGGTGGCTATCTGAATCTCGTTCCCCTGAGCGGCATGTACACCATTGGCGATGGCTCACTGCTCGACCGGCTGCATCACCTGATTTTACCGGCGCTGGTGGCCGCTACCGGCGGCTGGATTGGCTACTCCCGTATTCTGCGCTTTGAAATGCTGGAAGTGCTGAATCAGGATTACGTCCGCACCGCCCGCGCCAAAGGACTGGCTGAGCGGTGGGTCATGCTCCGCCATGTGCTGCGCAATGCTCTGATGCCGTTTGTGACCGGCTTTGGCGGCATTTTTGTGCTGTTTCTATCGGGTTCGGTCCTATTTGAAACGGTTTTTTCCTGGCCGGGTATGGGCCGGCTCTTTATCACGGCCATTAACAGCCGGGATTATCCGGTCATGATGGCTATTTTTGTCATTGGTTCTTTTTTCGGTATTATCGGCCTGTTGGTGGTTGATATTCTGTACAGTTTTGTTGACCCCAGAGTCAAGTACGATGTAAGTCGCTAGCCGGTTTTATGCGATGGTAATTTCGCTACCCAAATCAAACTGCTTTGTATGGTGAACCAATTATGACCCTCCACACCCTGACAGGTTTTCAACTTCTGCCGCTTTTTGCGTCTGATGCCGGCGTCACAGGCCGCTCGGCTCTGCGGGAGGCTGATGCCACCCTGGGACTCCCTCCTCGGGTGATTAAAACTATCCCGGAGGTTAAAGAGCAAACCTACTGGGGCGCGGTGACAACCAAGTTGTGGCGTGATAAAATCGCCATGTCTGCCATCATGCTGCTCCTGTTTATCATTATCATTACCCTGGCCGCGCCCTGGATTGCCGCCAACCTGTTGGGCTTTGACCCGATTGACACCAACCTGCGGACCCGTCTCAAGCCGCCCACCTGGGTCACTGCCGAAGGTCGCCAGATCTGTTTTACCGCCCCCTTTAGCCAGTGCCACTGGCTGGGTACTGACGATGCCGGTCGAGATGTTTTAACGCGCGGTATTTATGGCGGGCGTATCTCCTTGCGCATAGGCTCTTACGTAGCCGGTCTATCTCTCACGTTGGGCATCATTATGGGGTTGATTAGCGGTTATTACGCTGCTACCTTTGTGGATGACATCATTAATGCCATTATTCAAACTCTCGGCAGCATCCCTTCACTCTTTTTGCTGATTATCCTGGCCGGTACTTTTCCCTTCTTTCGCACCCCAGAAGGACTATCGCTGCTGTTTGGAATACTGGGGTGGATGGGGCTATCCCGCCTATTGCGCGGCCAAATCTTCGCCATCCGGGAGCGAGAATATATCATCGCCAGCCGGGCCATTGGCGCCTCTATTTGGCGGATTATGTTCCGCCATATTTTGCCGAACGTCTCTTCGATTATCATTGTGGTCGGTATTTTTGAGGTAGCCGGGGCGATTATCGGCGAGGCCAGCCTCAGCTATCTGGGCGTCGGTATTGGGCCGCCCAATCCCAGTTGGGGCAATATGATGCAGGGGTCGCTGGGCAACTTCACCGATGCCCCCTGGCTAGTGCTTGCTCCCGGTATCTTTATTTTCCTGACCACCCTCGCCATCTATCTCATCGGCGATGGGCTGCGTGACGCGCTCGATCCCTGGGTCAAAAGCGGCGTGCCGAGAAAGTAACCACAAAGAAACAAAAAGAGTCCAAAGCCCGGCTTTGGACCCCCAAAAACCTATCTACCTGAGTTCGACGTT
>CAZRYD010000132.1:2934-5889 GCA_964604225.1 uncultured Caldilineaceae bacterium | reverse complement strand
ACAGGATTAACAAGATTTGCAGGATGAGAAGGCTCAAAAATCTTGTTAATCCTGTAAATCCTGTCAATTTATGTGAAAATGTCGAACTCAGGTTAAACAAAAGACCGGCGCTGAACCACAAGTTCTCGCCGGTCTTTTTGGTAGCTTTGCCAATCATCCCTTTATCTAATCTGTGTCTATCTGGACCATCTGTGGATCGTTCCCCAGAATCGCCTCGGCCTCAATCTCCACCAGCATCTCCGGCGAAATCAAGCGACTCACCTCGACCATGCTTGTGGCCGGGCGAATCTGGCCAAAAAACTCCCCGTGTGCTCGCCCAATGTGTTGCCAATCGTCGATGTTGGTCACATACATCCTTGTCCGCACCACATCATTTAGGCTGGCTCCAGCCTTGGTCAAAGCTGCTTCGATGTTACACAATATTTGCACGGTCTGGGCATAGGGGTCGCCCGGCCCGACAATTTGTCCGCTGGCGTCAGTGGCCGTAGTGCCGGACACGTGCACCACGTTGCCCACGCGCACTGCCCGCGAGTAGCCTACAATCGGTTCCCAGGGCGTGCCGGTAGCAATATTTCGCCTGGAATTTTTTGTCATAGTGTCTTTCCAGATAGTCCCTCTCTCGATCTAAAAAATATTTCGTAAAAATTCGTGGCAAAAAAAGAGGAGCTCTACATGCGCTCCGGGGCACTCATCCCCATAAGCTTTAGGGTATTAGCAAGAGTGATTTGCGCCGCTTTGACCAATTTGAGCCGGGCGGCGGTCAGGGCGGAGTCCTCACTGACCACGCGGCAATCGCGGTAAAAGGCGTGGAAAGCGGTGGCTAAATCCTGGGCGTAATAAGTCAGGTGGTGAGGGGCCAGGTTTTCGGCGGCATGGGCCACAATCTCGCGCAGCCTCAGCATCTCCCGCACCAGAGTCATTTCGGCGGGATGGGTCAACAAAGACACATCTCCGCCTTCCAGCGAGGCCCCTTCCTCTTGGGCTTTGCGGAAAATGCTGGCAATCCGGGCGTGGCCGTACTGCACGTAAAAAACGGGGTTCTCGTTGCTCTGCTTGGTGGCCAGAGCCAGATCCAACTCCATGGGGCTGTCGGCGGAGCGGGTCAGCAGCATAAAACGGAAGGCGTCCGGACCAATTTCTTCAACTACCTCGCGCACGGTGATAAAATTGCCCGTCCGCTTGCTCTGCCGCACCGGAATCCCGTCACGAGTGATGGTCACCAATTGATACAGAATGATGGTCACTTTTTCGGCATCCAAACCGAGCGCCCCTGCCGCGTTTTTGACCCGCTTGACGTGGCCGTGGTGGTCGGCCCCCCAAACATAAATGGCCCAATCGAAGCTGCGTTTCGCCAGTTTGTCCCACACGTAAGCAATATCCGAGGCAAAATAGGTGGGGCGGCCATCGGAGCGGACAATCACATTCTCCTTGTCGTCCTCATCCTCGCTTTTTAACCAGATGGCCCCATCGCGCTCTACCGTCATATTTTTGGCCTGGAGTTTAGCAAATGCCAGTCCATACGTGCCGTTATCGTACAGGCTTTGTTCGGAGAACCAATTATCAAAATGGACGCCGATCAAGGCGGTGTCTTCTTTCAAGCCAGCTAGAATCCCGTCCAGGGCATATTGGCGCATAAAGGCCAGCGCCTCGGCCCGGTCAAGGTGTAGGTATTGGTCGCCAAACTGTTGGGCGGCCACTTGCCCCATCTCGACCAGGTACTCACCCTGGTACTCCTCCGGGTCCGGCTCAGGCTGGCCCAACGCCTGGACGTAGCGGGCAAACATGGCCTTGCCCAGGTTGTCTACCTGCGTGCCCACATCATTGACATAATACTCCCGCTGTACCGTGTATCCGGCGGTAGCCAGCACGTTAGCCAGGGTGTCGCCCAGCACCGCATTGCGCCCGGAGCCGACTACCAGGGGGCCGGTTGGGTTGGCGCTGATAAATTCGACCTGAACTTTTACCCCCCTCTTATCTTCCGCCCTTTGGGGGGGAAAAGAGGGGAGGCTGACCCGGCCAAAATGATCGCCTTCGGCCAGGATGGTTTCGACTTGCCCGGCTAGCCACGCTTCGGCCAGGCGAATATTAATAAAACCAGGCGCCGCCGCCGCGACTCCACCGACGTAATCGGCTGCCGGTAGATGCTCAATGATTTTTGCGGCAATTTGGAGCGGCGCCATGCGGGCCATGCGGGCCAAACCCATGGCCACAGGGGTGGCGTAATCGCCGTGAGTTGGGTCTTTGGGCCGCTCAACAACGATTTCCGGTAAGTCGAAGGCGGGCAGGTCGCCCTGCTGCTGGGCTGCTTGGATCGCTGTGGTAATTAATTCAGTTAGTTGGTTCCGTATCACTATGATAACCTCACCCAGGTAATGACGAGTATGAATTGTAGATTATACTTGATACCGGTGAAACGGAAAAAGAAGTAGCGATGGTAATTGATAGGGCACGGCGCAGCGCAAATTTCTCACGGCCTGGTTTGGCTTAAGCGCAAAACCAGTATAGCATGCTTGTCTCTTAACGACAGCTACCCCTAAAATGACCCTCGGAGAATTAAGATGATTCGCACTGGTCATATTTCGTATGATTTGCGCGAGGTGTTGGGCAGTCCCAAGCTGCTGCTGCCGCTGCTGGTCATCGCTGGTTTTTTTACATTTTTTATCAGTTTTCAGTTTGTCTATGTTTTTGCCCTGCTGTATGGAGCTATCTTCGCCGTCCGCGCGGTGATTGGTCGGCGCTGCCCCCAGTGTGACGGTCCACTGCAAGAAATCGGGGCGGAGCGCGATAAAGCCAACGCCTTTGTGATGCACATCATCTGGCGCTGCTCTCGCGACGGGTATGAGGAAAAAGAAACCGTCAAAGGTGGTTCCGGTTTGTTTGGCGGAGGCTAACAACCAGTAGGCGGTAGACAGTAATCGGCAGAGAGGGAAAGGTCAATCTTTTCTGACTACTGAC
>CAZRYD010000132.1:0-2834 GCA_964604225.1 uncultured Caldilineaceae bacterium | reverse complement strand
GGCGGTAGACAGTAATCGGCAGAGAGGGAAAGGTCAATCTTTTCTGACTACTGACTACTGACTACTTCTTTCCCCAGAATCAAGCGCTGCTGCGGGGTTAATGCCAGATATTTAGCTTGAATCGCTCCCTGGATGTGTATCTCCATTGTTTCGAGGGCTAGCTGACCATGAAAAAGGCCGCAGAGTTTATGGTCGCCGAAGGGGACAACCTCGCCCGGGCCGGTGGTCAACAGTTGGGCCAGGCCGTGCAGCGACAATAAACCGTCCAGGTCTGAGACGACGCTAAGGATAGCGCTGAGGGGATTTGGGGATTTGGATTTTAGGTTTTGGATTATGGCTGGATCATGGCTGGATTCGGTCAGATCATCCTGGAAGATACCGGCCTCATCTTGCATTTGAGAGATTGCTGCCAGTGGCTGGAGCGTTTCTTTTTCATCTCGAACCATCCTCTGAGTTTTCTCATCACCCACGGTTTGGCTGACCAAGGCCATCACGGCTGCCCCATACTGCTCCAACTTGGCCGGCCCCACGCCTGAAATCTGGCCCAATTCGACCAAAGTGGCCGGAGGCCGTGCCGCTATGGCTGCCAAAACCTTGTTGGAAAAGACGAGGTAAGGCGGGACACCCTGACTTTTAGCCTGCTGGGTGCGCCAGGCCCGCAGCGCTTCCAGTAGCGCCGAATCGGGTTCAACCTGCACCGGGGCCGGAACAATGACTTCTTGGGCGGTCTCAGCAGCGACTTCCTTAAACCGTTCACCCTGAGCTGTCTCATTGGCCGGACTCTCTTCCCTCGTCTTTGCCTCTATCTGCCCCACCAACACCACCTTGGGCCGATTCCCTCCCGTCGTGACCAAGCGCCCGTCGGTGATAAGCGCATCAATAATATCCAGCACCGCTTGTTGTGACAGCGAGGCCAACTGTCCGTAGGAGGAATGTTGGGCAAAGGTTTCCAGCCAACTCGCCTTCGAGCCGGTGAGGAACTGGGTCAGCCCCGTCCGGCCCAGTGTGCCGCCTAATTTAGCCACGGCTTCGAGGATGATGGCGTCGGGAGAGGAAGCCGGAGGGCTGGGGAGTGGGGGCGCAGGGGACAGGACAGCTTGCTCTGGCTTAGCATCAGTTTCCAAAATTGAGCTTTCCTTGGGTAATTCGGGATGGGCAGCGAGGACGCATTTGATCTGGTCGAAGGAAATATCCTCAGCTAAGATGGTTTTGAGCGGGGTAAGGCGAGTGGCGCTGCCCACGATGGCGACAGCCTGAAGCACCTGGGCTTCAACTTCAGGGGGAACAATTTGATGCAGTTCAATTTTGTCGTCGGCGATGAGGCGGGCCAGGTGATTGTAGATGGTCATCTCGGTCAGGTTACGCTCGGCAGCGATTTGGCCCGGAGTCAACCCTTGTTTGAACAACTCATAGGTTACAATGACCGTGTCCGAGCGTTCAGCCCGTGTTTGCCAACGGTCTACAGACTCGGCTGCGCCGGCCAGACTGGCCAGGCGAATGGGCAGAGCGGCGCGCACTTCCAGGGCTTGCAGGCCCAGCGGAGTCAGGTTCAACACCGGCAGGTCGCCTCCGCTGAGGTATAAATAGCGAGTCTCGATCATAGCATCAATCAACTCGACCACCTGGCGCTGGCTGAGGCCGTTGAGCTTGCCGTAGAATTTGTGGCGCTCGTAGCCAAATTGCTGCATCTCCCGTGCTCGCGAGCCGTTGAGTAGTTGGGCCAGGCGGCTGCGCCCGATAGGCCGCTGTTGCAGGCTGCGCACCGTTTCCAGCACAATCAACGGGAACCACTCCTGGGCGGTCACGGCCCTGGGCAAATCTTCGATCCGCTCCGCCGCATGATTGTCGCAGCAGCGGGGTGATTGGGGCGGCGTGGCGTCGCCGAAGTAGTCCAGCAAAAATTGGCGGCGGCAGGTGGTCAATTGAGCATATTGGATGATCCTGTCCAGCAACTGGTGGCGAATCCTGGCCCGCTTCTCGATGGCTTCGGCGCGCTTTTCCAGGGCGCGCTCGGCCAGGGGGAGGATTTTCCAGCGCCCGTAGCCGCCCTGGTCGCCCAGATGAAAAATGGCCCCGGCCAGTTCCAACTCGCTCAGGGTGACGCGGATTTTGATCGGGTGCAGGCTGGTGCTGTCGGCCAATTCGGGCTGGGCGGCGTAGACCTCGCCGTCGTGGGCCACGCGGGTGAGCAGGGTGTAAAGCTGGTGCAGGTCCTCATAGGCCGGGGTGTCGCTGTTGATCAGCCACTCTTGTAACCCCTGGTCGTCCGGGGCAAAGAGCAGCAAGCACTCGGCAGGCAGACCATCGCGTCCGGCCCGACCGGCTTCTTGATAATACGCCTCGACCGTAGCCGGCAGGTTGTAGTGGATCACGTTGCGCACGTCTGCCTTGTCCACGCCCATGCCAAAAGCGTTGGTAGCGACGACCACCTTCAGCCGGTCGGCCATGAAATCGGTTTGGACCTGGTCGCGCAGGTAGCGATCCAGCCCGGCGTGATACGCCTGGGCCGGGATACCGACCGCGCTGCGGATGAAGTCGGCCACCTCGTCGGCGTTGCGGCGGGTGGCGGTGTAAACGATGGTGCTGCCCTCGCTTTGGCTCAGCAGGGCGGGCAGGGTTTGCAGCTTGGTCCGGGCGTCGGGGGTGAATTTGACCCGGAAGGTCAGGTTGGGCCGGTTGAAGCCGGTCACAATAGTTTGGGCGTTGGACAGGCCCAGCAGCTTGACGATGTCTTGTTGCACCGTTGGCGTGGCGGTGGCGGTGGTCGCCAGCAAGGTTGGCTGGCCCATGGCCTGCCAGATGGGGCCGATTTGCAGGTAGTCGGGCCGGAAATC
>CAZRYD010000131.1:0-16694 GCA_964604225.1 uncultured Caldilineaceae bacterium | reverse complement strand
GGGGAACTTTTACTTATGAGAGCAATACGGCTGGCATCTATGAACTGATTATCAGTCGTGATGGCCTCGATTTTGACCCAACCTTGCCGGCCAACCGGGTTTTACGGGGGTTGGGTTCGGCTCCCAGCCAGAACGTAAGCTGGGATGGGTTGGATAACTCCGGCGCCCAATTTCCGGTGGGCACCAATTATCCGGTGAAGCTCATCGTCCGGGCCGGCGAATATCATTTTCCCCTGCTCGACGCCGAAAACAGCCAGGGTGGTCCACGTTACGTTTTAACCAATCCTCCAGGAGGGTGTCCAACTTTCAATGGTGGTGCACCCAGTTGTACGACCGCTTTCTATGATGACCGAGGTTATACTACCTCAGGCGGCACCAATGTGGGTACACCCGGTACCATTCTGCCAGGCAATACTCCACCCAATACAGACCGGAGCGACCCTCTGGCCGGCTTTGATACCGCCACCAGCAACCAGCGTGCTTACGGCAATGGAACCACTACCGGCTTTGGCGACAGGAAAGGGTTGGATATTTGGACTTATTTCCCCAGCAATATTATCAGCACCACCCTCAATATCTTTGCTACGCCTCCACCGACGCCTACGCCTACTACTCCGCCTCCTTCTCCCACACCTTTACCTTCTCCTACACCTACGGATGTGCCCCCGTCCCCGACTCCTACAAAGCCTCCAAGCAGCGATGATGGAGATCCGCCGTCGTCAGCTACATCCGTGCCCACAGCCACACCAACTTCCACCCCTGCGGCGGTAGCTGTTGTGCCGGCGCCTCCTACTCAGGTGTTGCCGGTGGCCTTCTTGCCGGAAACGGGCCTGCGAGGAAATCTTTTCCAGGACTGGACGGTGATTGGCGGCCTGCTGTTGGTGATTCTGGGCGGTGTTGGAGCGGTTATTCGCTTCCGCCACAAAGATTAAAGCCAAAATTCGCTCATAAAAGCTAAAGAAAATCCCCGTTCTCGCCGCGAGAACGGGGATTTTTATTTTCTTGTCTCCCTTAGTTTCTCTCAAAACACAATGTCTTCGCTAGTTAATTTTCCATCGTAATTCGCATTGTAATGTTCCTAATTTACACTGCTAGGTAGATGGCCGCTATTCGGCCTAAATTCCCTCGACACCAGCCAAACTTAACTCAGCTAGAAACAATGGCATAGGAAGGAAAAGAGAAGTGAAAGAACTATTTCGCATACTTGAGACTGTTGTGGCCCATACCAATGATGCCATCCTCGTCGTCGAGATTACCTCGATTGACCCTCTGGCCGCCCACATTCTTCATCTCAATGAGGCGTTCAGCCAATTGACCGGCTATAGCGCCGAGGAAGTTCTGGACCACACCCCCCATATTTTACAGGAAACAGACCCGACCGTGTTGGTAGAAATCCAAGCCGCTCTCCGGGATGAGCGTTCTATGGTGATTGAGCTGGCTGGTTATCATAAGGCTGGCGCCAAATATTGGGTAGAGCTTAAGTTGGTGCCGGTTTCCCTGAAAAAAGGCCAGGCAACCAATCACTGGATCTTGATACAGCGTGATATTACTGCGTATAAACAGGCGGAAGAAGCCAGGGCTAAATTAGGAGAACAATTGGAGCTGGCTCAGAAATTACAGGCAATTGGTGCGTTGACCGGTGGAGTTGCCCATGAATTTAACAACCTGTTAACCGTCATTCTAGGGCATGCCGAGTTAGCCTTACAAACCTTACCCGCCGATGACCAGGCCAAAAACGATATTCACAGTATCCAAAAATCTGCCAAGCATGCCACAAAACTAACCCGGCAGTTGTTAGCTTTTGCCCGGCAGCAAGTTTTTGAGCCAAAAATCGTCAATCCAAACGATCTTATCTTGGATATAGGCAAGATGCTGCGCCATTTTATAGGCGAGGATATTGAGCTGATTACCAAGCTGGCCCTGGACGTGGGCCGGATCAAAATAGATCCAAGCCAGTTTGAACAAATTATCCTGAATCTAGCTATCAATGCTCGCGATGCGATGCCCAGCGGGGGTGAGCTGAGCATTGAAACAGCGAATATGACCCTCGATCGAAATCAGGCCCGCCGTTACTCCGATATAACGGCAGGTGAGTACATCCTGATCTCCATCAGCGACAACGGTCACGGTATGAGTGAAGACGTTAAAGTGCGCCTCTTTGAGCCATTTTTCACCACCAAGGATATTGGCAAAGGCACTGGTTTGGGGTTGGCTACATGTTATAACATCGTCAAACAGCAAAAGGGACATATCCAGGTCAACAGCGAATTGGGGCACGGGACTACTTTCAAAATTTTCTTGCCCCGCGTTGAAACCGCCACCAGCCCCCTACCTGCCACCGCCCAAAGTGCTCAGTTGCCCCAGGGCACAGAGACGGTCTTATTGGTTGAAGATGAACTCGCAGTACGAGACCTGGCCGCTCGAATACTGCGCCAACAAGGTTACAAAGTATTAGAAGCGCAAAACGGTCAAGAAGCACTGGATTTAGCTCAGAACCAATCAGGCTTGAATATACAACTTTTGTTAACTGATGTGGTTATGCCTCAAATGGGCGGCAATTCGCTGGTAGATCAACTAAAAATAGTCAAACCTGATCTCAAAACACTCCTTATCTCTGGCTATAGTAGCGACGCCATAACTGATCACCATCTATTGCAGCAAGGCGCTTTTTTGCAGAAACCTTTCTCCCCCAGATTATTGGCTTTTAAAGTCCGCGAGGTATTAGATAAACACTCAAAAGTGTTATAAATTAGCGAGTCGGTGTATAATTGGCCCAGAAGAAAAAACTTTTTGGTCCCTTTCCTCCCTCCAAGCTGTGGCATCGTCTATCTCAGCAGATCGGGCTGGATTCGGTTATGGGAAAGTTTTATGCTCGACACTCTGGGCAATTCTCAGCGTATCCTCATTGTTGACGATGATTTAGAAATACTGCGTCTGGTTAAGGATAAACTTGACCGAACTGGCTATGAAGTTGCTACGGCTACTTCCGGTCAGGAGGCCTTAGAACTGGTCAAACAACAGGGCTTGCCCCACCTGGCTATTGTTGATATTAATATGCCAGGGATGAATGGATTTGAATTTTGCCGGATTGTGCAGCAATTCAGTGATTTACCGGTAATTCTGCTCACAGCCATAGACGAGGAAGAGACAGTCATCCGGGGTATTGAGCATTATGCCGAGGATTATGTCACCAAGCCCTTTAGCCCGCGCGAGTTAGTCGCCCGGGTCCAACGGGTGTTGCGCCGTATTGGCGATTTTGCCTATACTCTTAAACCTTTGACTCAGGTTGATGATCATCTGGCCGTAGATTTTGCCCACCAACGGGCTATCATCGCCGGACAACCTGTCTCGTTGACCCCGCTTGAAACCAAGCTGCTCTACCTGCTCATGCGCAATGCCGGCCGTACCGTTACGACCGATTTTTTGTTGCGCCGCCTATGGCCCCAGGAAGAGGTATTTGAAGACACCTTACGTGTCCACGTTTATCGCTTGCGCCAGAAGATAGAAGATATGCCTATTCAGCCGCGCTATGTCATCACCGAACGAGGCGTAGGTTACACCTTTCCACTGCATTGTTAACTTCAACATATCCATAAAAATTACACAAGGAGCAAGATAAAATGACCGAGGAACAAAATGACCCCACCTCTTTAGAACCCACCCGTGAGGTCGATCGTGTGCGGGACATTATTCTTGGCCCGCACCTAAGAGACTACGAGCAGCGATTTCAGACCCTCCAAGGCGACCTTGAGCGGCTTCAGCAAGAGCTTGACCGCCTGACCGAACAATTGGCCGATCAGGATAGTAACCAGCTCAAAAAGTTACAGAATCTTCACCGCGAGACGCGTCAGGGCGATGATGATTTGCGCCGCGAACTCCGCCAAACCGCCCAAAAGTTGACCGATGAAAAAGTTGACCGGCTGGCCCTGGGTGAATTGTTCATTGAGTTAGGCGAGCACTTAAAGGCTGGCGGGTCACTGGTTGATATCTTGAAGGGGTTCACCACCCCCAATTCATAAGGTCTATCCTGTGGTTGTAAAACACTCACCGGATGAACATGCCGGTGAGTCGTCTGCAGCCGGCGGTGGCAATAATCTCTCTCCCCCGCCCTCCTCAGACGACTCATCAATAGAACTCCTCCGCGAGATTCTTTTCAGCCGCTACCGCCAACAGATTGCCGAATTGGAAGGGGAGCTGGCTGACCTGGAGCGGCGTGTCACCGACAAAGACGCTTTTGTGGCCATGATTACCCCGGTGTTGGGCAGCGCCATCCGCCGCAGTATTCGTGATGCTCGCGACGAGATGATTGAAGCCCTTTACCCCATCATTGGGCAAACCACCGTGCGAGCTGTCTCCGAGGCTATGCGCGACCTGGCCCGCACCCTCGATGCGCAAACCCGCTATGCTCTCAGCCCGCGCGGGCTGGGGCGGCGCTTGCAAGCCCAAGCCAGCGGTGTTTCCAGCGCCGAGATGCTGCTGCGCGATTCGTTACCTTTTGATGTGGCCGAAATCTTTCTCATCCACCGGGAGAGCGGCCTTTTGCTCTGGCACATCTCTCGTGATCCCGATACCTCGCCCGACTCAGACCTTATCAGCAGTATGCTGACCGCTATCCGCGATTTTACTCAGGAGGCTTTTGGTCACGGTGAAGAAGGTCAACTTGACGAGATTCAATACGGTGAGCGGCGGATTCTGATTGAAGCGGCCCAGCATGCCTACCTGGCCGTAGTGATTGACGGCATTGAACCGGCCGGCTTTCGGGCCGAGATGCGCGAGCGGGTCATTGAAGTTGAGCATACCTACGAAAAAACTCTGCGCCAATATGAAGGCGACCCCACCCCCCTGGCCCCAGTCGATAAACCGCTCCGTTCGCTGGCCCAAACAGGCCAGTCGTCGCAACTAAGCCCGTGGCAAAAGCGTTTTCTGGCCGGAGTGGCCGGGATTATCGGTATCTGTTTTATCGGGAGTTGTGTGGCTGGAACCCTGGCCTGGCAGGCTTTGCAGCCGACTCCTACACCGGTTCCTGTTGTTGTCCAGCCTACACCAACTTTTACCCCGACCCCCTCACCTACAGCCACCGCTACCGCTACCTCCACCGCTACTTTTACCTCTACCCCCTCCCCAACATCGACGCCCTCGCCCACTGCTACCGCTACGCCGACCGCTACCTTCACGCCCACTCCGCCCATGGGCGTCATGACTGGCAATGTCTGGCTGCGGCAAGAGCCGGCATTTGAGGCTATTCGCCTGGGGTTGATTTTGGAACGAGGGGAAAAAGTAGAAATTCTGGCCAGCTACAATGATTGGTATCAAATACGTTGGGCCCCGCTAGCCGATGTTGAAGTGATTGGCTGGATCCCAGCCGAATGGGTTGGAACCCTGACTCCTATTCCTGCCCACCTCATTACCCCCACCAATAGATTAGCGGAGTAGAACAAGTCCATGGCCGTAACAACCATCAGTAAAAAAATCTGCTTACTGGGCGATATTGCCGTTGGCAAAACCAGCCTGGTACGCCGTTTTGTCTATAACCTTTTTGACGACAAATACTTAAGTACCATCGGTGTAAAAGTCAGCCGCAAAATGTTGACCGTTCCCGCTGACGGCGGCATGGTCGAGTTAAATTTGATGTTATGGGACCTGGCCGGCAGTGAAGAGTTTAGCCAGGTCCGGGCCAGTTACCTCCGGGGTGCAGCCGGGGCGGTACTCGTTTGCGACCTGACCCGCTCTGAAACTCTGACCAGCCTGCAGGTCTATGCTGATAACTTGCGCTCTATCAATCCCAATGCCCAACTCGCCGTAGCGGCCAATAAACTGGATCTCTCCGATCAACACGAGCTGGCCACGACCCAGATTGAAGCTTTTGCTGCCAGCTTCAACGCCCCTTGCTGTCTTACCAGTGCTAAAACTGGCACGGAAGTTAATACCCTCTTTCGCCGGCTGGGGAGTCTTTTATTGTCTTGAATATGTAGGTGCCATCAATGAACTCAACCCTATTTCAGTCAATTTTACAAGATCGCAAGATTGCCTATGCCATTACCGACCGCAGCCTGAATGTTGTCGCCGTGGATGGGGCAGCCAATATCTTTTCTCCGAATCAGCACACCTGGTTGGGGCGTTCGCTTTTAGAGCTAGCCCCGGAACTGATTGGCAGTGAGGGTGTCCTGGCCGACATTTTGACCGGGGAATTGCCTCGTTTTCAAATGGGCTGGGTTAACCGGGATACCGCCGACGGCCAGACAATTTATCTAACCCTGGTCCATTTGCCCCGCCAAACCCGCAGCGGACGCATTACCGGCCTGATTCATGTGGCCGAAGATGTGACCGAAATGGGTAAGGTTGAGCAGCAGTTGACCCAACAGCGCAATGAGCTGCGCTTGCTCCAGGCCCAACTGGCCCGGCAAAATGTGGAATTGGGTGCGGTCAACGCCGAATTACAGCAATTGGACGAGATCAAATCTATGTTTATCTCGGTGGCAGCCCATGAACTACGGACCCCCTTAGGGCTGATTAGTGGCTATGTCGAAGTTCTTTTGGATGAGGATTTAGGTTCCTTGGCCCAAAATCAGCGTGACTATCTGGAGGTTATCCAGCACAACAGCCAACGATTACTGCACCTGACCCATGAATTACTGGACATCACCCGTATTGAAATGGGACGGGTCGAGTTAGTGCTCAAACCAATAGACTTGTCAGCCCTGATTGAAGCTGTAACAGCCGAATATAGTCTACAGTTAGAAGCGAAGGCTCAGCGCCTAACCATTGAAGCGACATCGAGCCTCCCCCCGGCCCTTGGTGACGAAGCCCGAACCGCCCAAATTATCGGCAACCTGTTGACCAACGCCCATAAATACACCCCTTCCGGCGGACAGATTTCAATTAAGTTGAGTCTGGCTCAAGAAGAGGGGTTTCTTCAACTCTCCATAGCAGATACCGGCGTGGGTATTGCTGCTGAGGACCAAGCCAAACTATTCAGCCGTTTTTTCCGGGCTGGCAGTTCCCAGCTTATGGGAGCCAAAGGCGCCGGTCTGGGCTTATATATTGCCCGTTCATTGATAGAACTGCATGGTGGTCGTATCTGGTTTGAGAGTGAACTCGGCCGCGGCACAACTTTTTACCTTACTTTCCCCATTGCTGATCAACCGATCCAAGCCGAGCCAGCGTAATGTAAATTGTAATGTTTTGGCTCTAGCATGGCTATTATGGACAAATGCAGCATCATTATAGGACCTGACGTTTGGGGAAAATTAAAAGGTACTTTTGTCCCGCCTTATTGGTGACTTTCACCCCTTAATTTATATTACAGTTCCTACTATACTTGGTAAAAGATTGAATGCTGAGCTTTTCTCCGCTCATTAATAATCCACCGAATTTTTCTCACTATTCTCCTCTGACCTTCCCGTAGAAAATTTGTCATAATCTGATTTTTCCTAAGGTAAGATCAAATCGAAGTGAGTAGCTACCGGCGGCGTTGCCAATGGTTTAGGCGCTACAAACGTCATTGCCTGCCTGTTGGCCGCAAAATGTTATTGATTTAGACCACATAATTTATGATAAAGAGGTTCAATTGATACCTTGTATTCCCTTCAGCAGACGCATCCAGACTTTACTGATAGTTCTGGCTGTGGCTGTTGTGGCCGTGGCAGGTTTATTGCTGCTGATGAGTCAACTGGCTACATCGCCAACTGCATCGGTGGCTGATAGTCGCCCGACCCTGTCAGCCCAAACGCCGGTGGCTACAAATACCTCCGGCCTACCTGGCCTCGATGAGGCTGTCGCCACGGTTAATGACCAAATCATTACCCAGCAAGCCTGGCAGCAAGCGACCCGCCTGGATGCAGTGATGAGCCAACTGGCTTCTCAACCCATCCCCACCGCCGAAGAGACGCTCGACCGGCTTGTTAACGAAATCATCGTCCTCGCTGCCGCTGCCGCGCCGCCACAAGTGACCACAACAGCAATTGAAGCCAGAATTCAGACACTGGAAACAGGTTGGAATATCACCGACGAAGCGCTCGTCGCGGCTCTGGCCAAAGCTGACCTGACGCGATCGGATTTAACGGACCGGGTGGCCCATCTCATTCAGGTTGAAGCCGCCCTCAATCAACTGGCGACGACAGAAACGGATCTCAACGCCTGGCTAAGCCAGGCTCGTGCTTCTGCCGAAATCGGTTTATACCGCCCGCTGCTGACCGAAAGGACAACAACGCCAAGTGAGCAGACTCAAACCGCTGCGGAGCCGGAGAGCGAAGCCTCTCCCCTGCCCCCTGGCGCCCCCGCTCCCTTGCCTATCTTTGCCCCACCCGCCGACATGGCCGTCTCCCCCTATCCGCAAAATGCTGCGCCTGATTTTACTTTGGCCCAACTCAAAGGCGAGCCGCTCACCTTAAGTGCTTTAAGGGGCAAACCGACGCTCATTAACTTTTGGGCCACTTGGTGTCCGCCCTGCCGCCGCGAGTTGCCGGCGCTGCAAGCTGCCTATGGCGCCTATAAAGATAAAATTGGCTTCATCGCCGTTAATGTTAAAGAAGACCCTGCCACAGTTACCGCCTTGGTCCAAGAATTGGGCTTGAACTTTCCTATCGCTTTAGACCCGGATGGGCAGGTGAGCAACATCGCCTACGAAGTACGTGGCTTGCCCACCACCGTTTTTGTTGACGCCAACGGCGTTGTCACGGCTCGCCATATCGGCCCCCTGGACGAAGCGGCCATTAATGGCTATTTAAAGCCGTTGCTGGCGGCTGAAGCTGAGAGAGCAGAGGGGAGTAATCAAGAAGAATCTCCCCTGCCCCTCAGCACCTCTGCGCCCCTGCTGCCTTCCGCCCCCGACTTTACCCTCACTGCCGCTAACGGCGAGACTATTTCCCTCCAGGATTATCGAACTAAAAGCCATGTCGCGCTTGTTTTTTATCGCGGCCACACCTGAGGCATTTGCCTCCAACAACTGGGTCAGTTGGAAGCAGATCTACCACAGTTTCGCCAGAAAAATACCCAAGCCATCGCCATAGCCGTTCAAGATCAAGCCGGGGCCCAAGCCTCGGCCAGTGGGGCCAAGGCCTCTTTTCCCATTTTAGCCGACCCAGATCACCGGGTTGCGGATAGTTATGGAGTTTATAATCTGCTGGGTGACGGCGTCGCCACGCCCGCAGTCTTTATCATTGACAAATCCGGCCAGATTACCTGGTCGTACATTGGACAAAATATTGGTGATCGGCCAGATGATCAGACAATTATAAAAAATTTGCCGCCCGAATAAGTCACATTTGAAATGTGAGCTAACCTGAAACCTGAACCCCGCCACTTTCTACATCACTAAGGAGGAGAGGCCATGGCCAATTCAATCAAGCAGAAATTAAGCTCATATGTGAGTCTTTTTGCTTTGCTTGTAAACTTGCTGCCACCTGCGCCATTAGCGCAAGCCCATGCAGAGGAATTAATTCCAGCCACGGCTGCGCACCATAGCCCAATCCCGGTTATCATTTCCGACCAACAGCCCCTAACTTACGTTAGCACCCGTCCTGATGCTGTTTTACCGCGCTGGTTCAAGCCACTCGCCCCTGCGCCTATAGATTCTAGCCAAACGGCAGGATTAACTTTAGCCAAACCTGCCGCCATTGCCCATTTGCCGGAATGGCCCCTACCTGAAACGACCACCGACTACCGACCGCTGACCGCCGTTTTACCTGATTGGTTCAAGGCATCGGCTCTAACCGACAACCCTCAACCAGAGTCAGATATTTTGCCCGGCTGGTTCCAAGCCTCAATTCCGGCTAAAGCTTCAGCTTCTGTTGCAGTGGTCAATCGCTTGCCGGCGGCGGATATTCTGCCTGGTTGGTTCGCCCAACCAAACTCCCTACCCAATACAACGAGCGCAGAGGAACCGGATACCAAGATTCTCCCGAACTGGTTCAGTAGTCCGACTGAACCCCCTTCCTCCGTTCCGGCCTTCGGCCTTCCGTCTCCGGTCTTTCCCGACTGGTTCACCCTTTTACCCAAATCTTCAAATCCAAAATCGCTAATTTCTAATCTCGCCCTGCCCCCGCTCCGCCCGCTGGGAGCGCCGATCCCGCAGGTGCAAGTGACCGTGTCCGCACCCTCGAGCGTCAGCGCCGGCAACTTTTTGGGCGATACGTATACCATCACAGTCCGCAATAATAGCGCCTCGACCATTGGTTTTAATTTTTTCATCACTGCCGCCATCCCGTTCGCCGGCTTTGCCTATGTGCCCGGCAGCGGGGTAATGGTCAGTTCGCTCAGCGGCGCCGTGGCTATTACCGACAGTTACAGCCATCCGATTGTCACCTGGACCCCCGTGACGACCGACGACCTGCTCCCCGGTGAGATAGTTACCTTGACCTTCCGCCTGACGACTGACGGCAGCGCTATTTCCGGCCAACGCCTGGATGGCAACGCCGTTTACCAAAACCCCCTTGGCTCGCCGGGTAGCAACAATGGCGGTGTCAACATCACCGTGGGGCGCGGCAACCTGGTCATCAGCAAAAGTCCAACCACACAGGATGGCACATTTGGCGATGTTGTCACCTGGACGCTTGAAGCGGTCAACACCGGTCTAGGCACCGTTTACTCGGCTACGGTCAGCGATACATTTGGCAGCGGTTACATCAACACCGATGCGGGCCAATTGAATGTGGCCCCGTTCAACCTGGCCATTGGCGAGCGCCGTAGCTTTGTCGTCACCGGCACCATCAACTCATGCAATAACTTAACCGATACAGCCAAAGCCTGGTGGAGCATTGGTAACAGTGAAGGCGACGGCCTGATCACCAATCCTGCCAGCGACACCGCCGATATTGTCTACCTCCTCGAAGAACCCGATATCAGTCTGGCGGCTAATTCGCTGGCTTTTGCTTACTGCACCCCCACCCCGCAAACTGTGGTAGTCACGGCCACCAACTCAGGTGGCGCCGCCCGCAATTTTATTTTAGATAGCAATCTGGAAGGCCAGCCCTTCACTGTTGGCCCAACCTCCGGCTGGAGCTACAACCCGGCCAGCGGTGTTTTCTCTCGCACTGCTAACGGCGGCGTCCTGACCACCACAGCAGTCACGCTCTCTTTTGTGGTGACTCCTACCTTTGATGTTTGTAACGCCCCCGGCAGCGGTAGTTTGAATTTCCTGGCAGTTTATCAAGATGCCTGCGGCCTGACTTTTACCGGCCCCAACGCCACTGTTGACTACACTTACGGCGCCGGCCAATTGCCCACCTTTGACTTGACCAAGTCGGCCAGCCCCACCACCGTATTTGCCGGACAGACAACTGAATTTTTTGTGGATTTTGATGTCCAAAATGTTCAAAATATCAGCGGCAACATCATCATCACCGATATTGTGCCTTCAGCCTTTACGGTGACAACTGTCACCCCTGGCCTGGGAAGCTTTGTGCGCAGCGGCAACGTGGTCACCTGGACCATCCCGGCCGCGGCTGGTCCCGGCGCTTTTTCCGGGCGCTTGACCATCACCACGCTTGCCCTGGACACTTCGAGTGGGTGCGGCACCAACAGCAGTCAGACCAATACCGCCGCAGGCCGCGCCCCGGTTAGATGCGCCACTTGCTCACCTTTAAGCGACTCGGCCTCGGCTTCAGTGATCGTTCAGAATATTGTTGGGACTGCTTTACCTAAACAGTTTAGCACCGACGGCCAGGTGTGTGGTTTGATTACCCTCACCAATCAATACTCGATGCCGGTCAACACCTGGAGCGGCGTTGTTTTCACCGAAACCCTGGGGCGTAATGATGGTATTCCCGGCGATGATGTGCCTGCCAACACGCTAATCTATATGCCGGGCAGCCTGGTAGTACTGATTGATGGAATCGATCGCACCTCACAAGTCACTATCACTCAAACCTCGCCCCAACTTATCTTGAATTTTGGCGGTGTGACTGTCCCCACCGGCACGCACGGCATCACTATTGCCTATACCCTTGACATTTCAGATGGGATTTTATCCGGTAATCCAAGCATCTCTTTCTTTGATTGGTCTATCTTTACCGTGCCCGGCGCGGGCGGCAGCGCCATTTGTGCGGGTGGCGACACCTTCTTCCAGGGCATCCCGGTTGACCTGCGCCGGGCCGATCTGCAAATTGACATCTCCCCCAGCAGCTTCGATAGTTGCGCCACCGTTCCGGTCGTTTTGACGGTTTCTGATCCTGCCCTGGTTTCTAACCAACTGGTGGCTCGCAATATTGTCGTCACCTTCAATGTTGGCTCGCCCGATTTTGGCACGATTTCCGGCTACACCTATGGCGGCGGCTTTGTCGGCAACCCGGTCACGGTGACCACCGGCAGCAACATCATCACCTGGACTTTCCAAAACCCGCTCACTCAAACCGGCACAACCACCGGGACCATTAGCTTTAGCATGACCCGCAGTTGCACGGCTCCCCCACTTCGCGCTGGGGTGCGCTTTACCGACCGCTGCGGGATTGGCTACGGCAACACCGACACCAATCCCGGCACAACCCTGCCGCCCAATGTGTCTCTATTTGTCACGCCTGATCAATTTACGGTCAACGAAAACAAAGCCACCTGGCGTATATATGCCACAAATAACGGCGCCGGCATGGCCGGCCGGACCCTGATTAGCAATACCCTTAGCACCGGCCTGCAATTTATTACCTACACCACCAACCTGACCGGGCAAGTCAACTTGCTGACCCCCGGCCCTTACAATCCCGGCGATGACGTGGTTTGGGAGGTGCTCAACCTGACTCCCAGCCAGCAAGCGCGGATTGATGTCGCCTCGGTGAAGGTGGTCGCCTGCGATCCCTTGACTACCACCATCAGCATGAGTTCCGGCTGTTTGGGGGATGCGAGTTGTACCCCACTCCAATCCGACTCGGTCAGTTTCTTAATCCCGCCCTTTGCCATTCGTACATCCAACGCCCAAACCGCCGATTTGCCCTTCTGCGATACCGGCGAGGTTGTTCTGACGGTTAAAAACGCTTCGGCTTCGGCCCATGTTTACCAATTGCTTATTACCCAATCTCTTAGATTCCTGGAGTATATTTCCGGCTCAGCCCGCATGACCGTTACCGATAAAAGCGGCGCTGTTATCAATGGGCTGGCCAATATCCCCTTTGAGCCGGTGACAACCACCGTTGGCGCGGATACCATCCTCAATTGGCGGCTGACCAACCCCGGCATCACCCTATCGCAAACCCAAATTTTAACCGACCGGGCCGCTGAAGACCTGATTACGATCCGCTTTGTGGTCCAAACCGATTGCAGTTTGCCCGGCCTGACCCTGGTTCGTTCCCAGGCAGCGGGGCTTCACTCGTGCGGCAGCTTTTTTAGCAGTGTTGAAAATGCCGTCACCCTGCCCAAACAGCAGCCGGATATTACGCTGCTTAAACAAGGACGCAACGTTACCAAAGGCGACGTCGCCTTTGCCGATACCGTTTTCGGCGAACCGGGCGATGAGGTGGTCTGGCGGATTACCGCTCGCAACGACACCGGCGCGTATTTTGCCCAAAATGTCTTGGTCACCGACACCTTGCCCTCCAACATGAACGCTGCTGTTCCGTCGGCCAGTGTCTCTACCGGCGTGGTCACACCCGCAGCCGGAATCGTCACCTGGGATCTTGGCGATTTGCCCGCCGATAGTGTAAACCGCACTATGTTCATCACCGCCACTATTGACCCTGAAGATGACGCCTGCCAACTCACTACCGTCAATAGAGCCACGCTGGTTTATGGCTGCGATAATGGCTGCACGGCCCAACCCTTGCAAGCCACCGCTAACCTGCAAACCCAACCCAGCCTTACCGCGCAAACCCTCAATACTACACCGCTCAATACCTGTGGCGGCTTGATGACCGTCACCCTGACCAACGACGGCCCGCCGGCCTATAATGTCTTCCTGACCGACACCCTGCCCAACGGCTTTGCCTACCAGCAATTAATCTCGGCCAGCACCACGCCAAACATCTCGCCGACGGCGGGCGCAACAACAGCCGTTTTTGCCTGGACGGGCGGTATCACTCTGCCTACCGGCGTGACTACACTGACCTTCCAGGTGGCTAACAGCGCCACCACCGGCGCTTGTGGCACCCCGGTCAGCGGTCCGAATAACCTGGCTATTTCGTTCGATGATAACTCCATCTGTACCGATACCGGCCCTTACACCACCACCAGCAATTCTTCCATCACTGTACAGAATCCCAACCTGGTCATAGATAAATCCCCGCTCAACCGCGTGGCCGACGTGGGCCAGGTTGTCAGTTGGACGGTCACGGTAACGAATACCGGCCCCGGCGATGCCATTGGCGTGCTGATTACCGATATTGTCGGCTCCGGTTTCACCGGCCTAAGCGCCAGCAACGGCGGCGACGCCGACGAAACGAACACGCCCACCATTAACGGGCAGGTGATTACCTGGACACCCGCCATTACCATTGCCCCAGGGGATCGCTGGCAAGCGCTCGTTACCGCTACAGTGGCTCCCGCCGGCAGCGGTATACCTACCAACACGGTTGAGGCGGCCGGTAGTTGCGGCAGCGGCTGCGCTTACGCCAGCAGTATCAGCGACACCGCCTTTGTGACCTTGCTGACCGACTTTGACAAATCGCCCACCGTGCAGACCGGCACCATCGGCAGCCTGGTCGTCTTCACCTTTACCTCCTCCCTGCCCGATATTGATGCTCTGTACCAGAACTTGATCCTGACCGACACTTTGCCGACCGGCCTGGGCTACGTTTCCTCTGTTCTGACTTATACACCTGACGTGGATGGTGGTGGCACACCCTTAATTTCCAGCACTCCCACCCTGACCCCCGGCGCGTTTGCTTCCGGCAACGTCGTTTGGCAGTTGGGCAACCTGCCCGGTTCAACTCTGATTAACGGCGTCATCACCGCTGTTATCCAAAATATCCCCGCCAACCAGAACGGGGTCACCCGCACCAACCGTCTGAGTCTGACCTATATTGACCTTGGTCAGCCGTACCTCTTCACCGATACGGCCCAGGTAGACATCATCGAGCCGCGTCTGATTATCAGCAAAAATGGGCAAAGCTCCACCGGTAGCCTCAATAATTTAGATGGCGCTGCCTTCTTGACTTACACCGTTCGCATCACCAACGTCGGAACCAGCCCGGCCTACGATGTGGTCATCACCGACGCCGTGCCGGCCGGCATCAGCGTCACTGCCCTCTTCGGCGGCGACAGCCGTAGCGCGCCGGTACAGGGACCAAACGTGCTCACCTGGTTTGTTGGCGTAATGAGCAATACTACCGGCGGCACGAACAATCCGCTGGTGTTAACCTACACCGCCCGGATCAGTAGGGCCACGGCCAGCGGCAACACTGTCAACGAGACGGTCACCCTGACCAACCGGGTCAGCGCTACCTATACCAGCTTGCCCGACAATCCGCCGCCCGGCCAGGAGCGACTCTACGGCCCCATCACGGCCACGGCCACCCTTAGCACGACCCAGGCCAATATTCAGAAATCGGTCAGCCCGGCCAGCAGCGTCACCAATAACCTGCGCGTCGGCGATGTGGTGACTTACACCATCGTAGACCAAGTGCCGCCGGGCCTGGTCATCCCCTGGCCTTACCAGTTCGATTACCTGCCCACCGGCTTTCGCTACGTCACCGGCACTTTTGCCGTGACCACCAACCTGCCCTTTGCCGGCGTCAGCCTGACCGATACCTTGACCCCGCCCTTTGTCAGCCGCAGCGATCTGTCCGCCGACCTGGGGGTTTTAGGGGCTACGGCCAATTTCAATCCCAATGTCGGCGCACGGTATAACGCTCCGGCCCAACAAGCCATCGAATGGTGGCTCCAGCCCTTAAATAACGCCGGTCGCGTCACCACCGGCCTGGTGACGATCACCTTCCAGGCCCAATTGGTTGGTGTAAATTTACTGGGCGCAACCGTCTGGCCCAATCAGACAAGCTCAGTCTCTGTGGACAATCTCGCCTACTTGCTGTGGAACACCCGTGATGTCGGAACTTACACGTCCACGACGCCGGTGATTGATGATTTCTCTACCGCTAACAGCCGCATTGGCCAGCCTCGCCTGAGCCTGGACAAGAACAGTACCCCCCCCTCCGGCTCGACCGTCAATGCTGGCGACCTTATCACCTACACCCTGACCATCACCAACGATGGCCGCACCCCGGCTTACAATTTCATTATCAGCGACACCCTACCGGCCGGCTTGGAATACGTCAGCAGCAGTATCACCAGTACAACCCCGCCGACCATCGCTTTCACTTCCCCTCTCATCCCGATCAGCGCGACCGGTCTCATCACCTGGCAAGTGAACGAACTGCGCGGCAGCGATCCCAATATCGCCGGGACGGCCCGCGTCGCTACCATCACCGTTGTTGCCCGCATAACCGATACTATCGGCGCCAACCTGCGTCTGACCAACACTGCCGCCATCACCTATTACGACAGCCAGCCCGACGACGGCCCGCAAACCGGCCTGACCCCGACCCAGCGCACTTACACGGACGGTTCGGACACCGTCTTCCACCTGACCCCCAACGGCGGCATCTCCAAAACCGTTATCTATAGCCCGCCGCCGACGGCCACCCTGGGCAGTTTGGTCACTTACACCCTGATTGTCCCGGCTACACCCCTCAGCGCCACCTTGTACGGCGTGGTCGTTACCGACCAACTCAACCCGCCGCTCTTTTACATTGAAAATATGACCGGCAGCGGCGGCG
>CAZRYD010000130.1:0-16768 GCA_964604225.1 uncultured Caldilineaceae bacterium | reverse complement strand
GCTTGCTCGGAACCCAGCTTAACCGCTTGCCAGAATTGGTGCTGGAAGCCCTTGGAAATCACCGGGATGTAGGGCTTAGCCCCCGCCGAACTGTCACCGCCCGATGGCTGGGCAGGCGCAGCCGCCGGTTGAGCACCGCAGGCGGCTACCAACGCCAGCACAAGCAGCAGCCCTAAAAGAACAAACAACTTTTTGGATTTCATTACTAATCTCCTCTTCTGAAAAAATTAATTTTTTATTGTTAAGCTCCTGGTGGAGCGATTAACCAAATTATCTTTGATCTCGTTAATCTCGTTCCCAACCTGAGTTTGGGAATGAGATTAACGAGATTGAAAGACATCATTTTTGGCGGCGGCGGATGATATCCAGATATACCGCCAGGATCAGGATGACCCCGGTAATGACGATCTGCCACTCTTGCGGCACTGACAGGATGCGCAGGCCGTTGTTCAGCGTGCTGATGATGAACGCGCCAATGATCGTCCCCAGAATAGTACCCTCACCACCGCTCAGAGAGGTGCCGCCAATTACCGCCGCCGCGATCGCATCCAACTCATACCCCTGCCCCAACGAGGGCTGGGCCGAGTTGATACGGGCCGAAACGACGACGCCGGCCAGGCCCGCAAAAAGGCCGCCCAGCGTGTAGACGATAATCTTCCAGGTACCGGTATTAACCCCGGAGAGGCGGGTCGCTTCCTCGTTACTACCCAGAGCAAAGGTATAACGGCCCAAAACCGTCTGGGTCAGGATTAGACTGGCTATAATGGCAGCACCGAATAAAACCAGAACTGCGTTCGGAATCTCGATGCCGGGCACAATCGAACCCATGGCAATCATCCGGTAAGCGGGTGTCTCATCGAAATAAATGGGCTTCAGGCCGGAAATGACCAGGGAAAGTCCCTTGGCTACATACAACATGCCCAGGGTAGCCACAAAGGGCGGCATTTTCAGTTTGGCAATAATCACTCCATTGATCAGGCCGCACAACGCGCCGGTGACTAACCCGGCCAACACCCCCAGGGGTACAGGCAGACCCCAGAAGGTGATGATGACCCCGGCCATGACCGAGGCCAGCGTCATCACTGTTCCAATGGACAAATCAATACCGCCAGTAATAATGATAAAGGTGACGCCCAGGGCCAACAAGCCGTTAACCGCCGTAGCCAGAAAGATACCAATGACGTTATCGAAGGTAAAAAAGTACGGCGAAGCTATAGAAAACACGACAAACAAAAGAATTAAGGCTCCAAATGCCAGCAGCCGCTGCATAGCATCCGAGCGAAACAGAGATTTTTTCGGGGTGACGGTAGTTTCCATAGTTAGGCACTCCCTAATGTCGTAGTTAAAGTGGCTTCACCACGTTGGGTGGCATAGGTCATAATTTTTTCTTGGGTGGCCTCGGCGCTGCTTAGCTCGCCCGTGATGCGGCCTTCACACATAACGATGATGCGATGACTCATGCGCAGGATTTCCGGCAATTCCGAAGAAATCATGATAATTGACTTGCCCTGTTGGGCCAAATCGTTGAGCAGCCGGTAAATCTCGCTCTTGGCCCCCACATCAATCCCGCGCGTCGGTTCATCGAAAATCAGGACGTTGCAATCACGGGTCAACCACTTACCAATGACCACCTTCTGCTGGTTACCGCCGGAAAGGTTCTTAACCTGCTGCTGCAAACCCGGCGTTTTAATGGCGAGCGCACCGACAAAATGCTCCGCCGTTGTGCGCGTCTCCACTTGATTCACCCAACCCAGAAACCCCAGGAACTTTTTTAAGGTCGCCAGCACAATGTTGGTTTCCACATCCAGGCCCAGGGCCAGGCCGTAGCGCTTCCGGTCCTCGGATAGATAGCCGATGCCGTACTTGACCGCATCAGTAGGACTCTTAATCCGAACTTTTTGACCCTGGACATAAATTTCACCCGTGTCAACGCTATCGGCTCCAAAAATTGCCCGCGCCACCTCCGTGCGCCCGGCCCCCACCAATCCAGAAAAGCCCAAGATTTCGCCCTTTTTCAGATTGAAGCTGACATTCTTGAGGACGTTACCTCGGTTGAGATTTTTTACCTCAAGCACAGCCTCCTGGCTGGGATTTTCCGGGACTTCGGGCGCAGACTCGTATATCGTCCGGCCAACCATCATGCTGATAATCCGGTCAATGGTGACCTCCTGAGTTGGCACAGTATCAATATAGCGGCCGTCGCGCATAACCGTGATCCGGTCGGAAATTTGTTTGAGTTCTTCCAGACGGTGGGAGATATGAATGATGCCCACCCCCTTATCGCGGAGTTGGCGGATGATGCGGAAGAGTTCTTCTATTTCCGTATCGGTTAACGCCGCCGTTGGCTCATCCATAATCAGCACCTCGGCATTGAAAGACAGGGCCTTGGCGATTTCTACCATCTGCTGCATGGCCACGGTCAGATCCGCCACCTTGCTGCGCGGGTTCAGCTTCAAATGCATCATATCGAGCAACTGCTGCGTCTTTTCGTTGATTGCTTTTTCATCCAATAAAAAATTGCCTTTGCGCGGCTCCCGCCCGATGAAAATATTCTGGGCCACCGTCAGGTGAGGCATCAGGTTGAGTTCCTGGTGGATCATGCTGATGCCCAGGTGCAGTCCCGCTCTGGGGTTGAGAATTTCGACTTCCTTGCCTTTATAATAGATATGGCCTGCATCTTTAGGGTAGATACCGGTGAGCACTTTCATCAGCGTGGATTTGCCGGCCCCGTTTTCACCGACCAGGGCATGCACTTCACCGGGGCGCAACTCAAAACGGCATTGGCTGAGCGCATGGACGCCGGGAAAACTTTTTTCTATCCCCTCCATCAAGACTAACTGTTTATCCATATGTTATCGTTCACCTCCTGCTGACAATTTGCCTTCGACACGTCACATTTGGGTCATATTGTGCATCTTACAACCTGGTACAAGACTCTCTAACCACCAACTCAACGGGCAGAGGCGTGGGGTACTCAACCTCTTGGTGGTTAATCAGTTTTAGCAGCAACTTGGCCGCCGTTTGGCCGAGTTGGTAGGTCGGCTGGCGCACCACGGTCAAGGGTGGCTCAAACAAAGGCGCCCAGTCGTGATCGTCAAAACTCACCAGAGAAATATCATCAGGACAGCGCAGCTTTCTTTCTCTAAAGGCATGCAGTGTGCCCAAGGTCATTTGATTATTGGTCACAAACAGGGCAGTCGGACGATCAGGCAAATCCAGCAATTTTTGCAAAGCCAGAAAAGCATTGGGCGTCATTTGCAGATTGGTGATCGAACCTAACATGAGGGAATCGTTTTGATAGAGTTGATTTTTATGGAAACGGGGATCGGCCCGGATGATCAGAGTCTGGTCAATCGGAATACCGGCCTCTTGCAAAGCGCGCTTGTAACCATTAACGCGCATATTCAAGGTAGAGATAGTTTCCATGCCGGTTAGAATACCGATGCGGCGATGGCCCAACTCGATAAGGTAACGAGTGGCTACATAAGCGCCACATTCGTTATCAACTTCAACCAAGGGGGCCGTGAGGTTAGGCGCACCTCGATCAAGCAAAACAATCGGCACATCGGCTTCAGCCATATGCGCCAGCCGATCGGAAGGAAAACCGGTGGGGGCAATAATCAAGCCATCAATTTGGTGGGCAAACAGTAAACGGAGGTACTCATCCTCACGAGCGGGGTCTTCATCCGTATTACAAAATATGGTGTGGTAACCGTACTGGGTAAATTCGTCTTCAACGCCACGGGCAACGGCGGTGAAAAAAGGGTTGGTGATGTCTGAGATAATCAGACCAATAGTTTGGGTGGTATTGGTAGCAAGTCCTCGGGCAATGGCGCTGGGGTGGTAATTTAGGGCTTCAACCGCTTCCAAAACTTTGCGGCGCGTTTCGTCGCTAACAAAACGCGTTTGATTAATAACATGAGAGACGGTTGCGGTTGACACGCCGGCCCGGTCGGCCACATCTCTAATATTGACTCTAGCCATCGAGTGACTACATCCTTGTAGTATTGTTTGTATCCGTAAAGACAGGAGGTTGTCTGACGCGCTGCGTAACCGCTTACGTAAGCGGTTACGCAACAAGATTAGCACAAAAGTTTCCGCTTGTCAAGAATGAGTCTTAAATTTGAACGGCCATGAATCTTAAAACTTCTAAGGTGGTAAATGACTAGCTTTAGCAAAGTCAGGGTAACATCAACTCGAGAAATTCTTGCTCCGCCTCAAGGGTCCATTCCCGGCCTTTATTCAATTTAGCGTAAACGGTGGGCAATATATCGTTCAACTGGGTCAAAGGGGTCAGCGGTAATTCTTTGATATGAGGAAAAATAACGACTTTGCCCGGAAAGGTAGCGTCTCGCACCGCATAATATCCGGCGCGCGCCGCTTCGAGCGAGCCAACGGCGGCCACGGTGTGATTGGGCGATAACCGCTCGCTTTCCACCTGCTCCAGCATCAAACGCATATCGGCAATGGTTGAGCCGGAGTGGCCGATAATGCGAATATCGCGCTGGCAGACCAGGTTCAAATCAAGTGTGACCATCGTACCCCGCTTGAGGCCGGCAAAGACATTCATGACCCCACCCGGAGCCAGGTAAGCGGCAGCATCCGCAACAGCGTCGGCTGAGGGGGCCAAGACAATAATATCGTCAAAACCATCACCAGCCACCTCAGCCAATCGTTCCCGATAAGCCTCGCCGTCGCCGCTGAGACAGGTAAAATTAATATTTTCGGTCAAAGCCCTGGCCCAAAATTCACTTTCGATAGTCCGCAGCCGGTGCCAGGTGAGGGCAGTACAGAGCAGCGTCGCCGGAGGCCGGTCCAACTGCAACGCCCACTGAACGTGCATATGCCCCATTGGTCCCCCGGCTCCAACCAACCAGGTCTTACCGCCCGCTTTTAATGCTGAGCGTACCGGCTGGCGGCGATAGACTTGGGCAATATCAGACCCAGAACCGCCGATGTACAGTGAACGATGATAATGAACCTGACCAATATCCACTTGCACGGGCCGAGGTAGCGGTGTATCGGCCATGATCGCGACAATACCAAAGTGGGCCAGGTGCGGGCTAACCGCTTCAATAATATCCGGATCAGGGCCGAGGACAATGATGTCGTCAAAACCGGGCGGCAATGGATCGAGAAATACGCCCCCCGGCTCGTGCCGCAGTCGCTCGTCCTCTAGCTTCAGCCGGTCCAGGGGAATCTCTACCAGTTCAATATGCAACCGGGCGGCCTGCTCCCGCAACCAGGCGGCAAAAGTGGGCGGCACGTTGGTCAAAGCCAGCCGGGCCGGGTGACTCTGCTCATCGAATCCGGCATTAAAATAGTAGTCATCCCTGGCCTGCGGGGTGCCAATGATCCAGGTGACGCCGCCCGATTTCAACCCGGTCCGATAGGTCTGGTTATAGGTCGCCACCACACAAGCCCACGGCTCGACCAGGGCACTCTCAGCATAGCCGGTCTGCGGCTGGATGGGGAGCAGATAATTGCCGTCGTCACCTTTGAGAACTCGCCGGTCGATGACGCTGTACTGGGACATGCCACCCTGGAGCATATAGCCGTAAGCCAGGTTTACCCCGTTTACGTAAATTTCGGCCTGAACAATAAAGCGGTCCCCCACCTTATACTGGTCACGCAAATTTTCACCCACGCCGACGATGGTTAAGGTGACCTCGTGTCCCAAAACCACCGGCTCTTGCTGCATATCCCTGAAGATGCGCGGATGCTCCTCCCCGGCGTTGATGACCTTGATGTCGGAAAAACAAATGCCGCAGGCATCGTGCCGCACCAGGAGTTCATCCGGCCCATAAGTAGGCATCTCCCCGGTGATTGGCCGGCCATCACGGCCCAAATTTTCAAAACCCGCGCCATACAAAGGCCACAGCCTGTTCTCTTGACCCAATACCGTAGCCCGGCGATACCTCTCTAACTTGTCACTCATCTTAGAAAATTCCCCTTTGAGCAGATTTAATGCAGCAAAAACCACCGACCTCAGACCACCGTCCCTCACTATTATATTTAGGACTGACGCAGTTGAACTATGGTGAAGAAAAAATCACCGCAGAGAAATTTCATTAGGACTTTCGCTTGTCATTCTGAACGGAGCGGAGCGAAGTGAAGAATCCCTCAAATATTCGATTGCAAGCCGACGTTTTAGGGATTTTTCGCTCCCTGCGGTCGCTCAAAATGACATACGAGCGAAAGTCCTGTTTATAAAAACTCAGCGAACTCTGCGCCTCTGCGGTAAAATTTGGCCTTAGACTTTCGAACTGTGTAACTCCTAACATTGTAATCACTCTAGCAGCAGTCTACGGCCATCGGTCGAAGATGTCAGCGCATCTCCTGGCCGCCGGTCACATTGATAGCCTGGCCGGTCATGTAGCTGGCCTGATCGGAAGCCAGAAAGACCACCACATTGCAGACATCTTCATAGGTGCAGCCGCGCTTCATCGGCACCTGGTCGATATATTTCTGGCGCACTTCGGCTTCGGTGATGCCCCATTTTTTGGCATATTGGCCATACAAAGAGTTGACCCACAGGGGCGAGTCGAGCAAATTGCCGGGGCAAACGGCGTTGACCCGCACCCCAAACTCGGCCAAATCCAGGGCGATACTCTGGGTCAAACCAATTCCACCGAATTTACTGGCCGCATAAGCTGAATTCTTGAAACTCCCCTTTTTGCCCGATTTGGAGTTGATTTGAATAATCGCGCCACTTTTTTGGGCTTTCATGGGCCGGGCGACGTGTTTGGCGGTGAGAAAATAGCCAAACAAATTGACATTCATCACCGCCCGCCACTTTTCAGCCGGAAACTCGGTGATCTCCTCGGCGATGAGGATACCGGCGTTGGAAACAGCAATATCCAGGCGGCCAAACTTTGCCAGAATTTGGGCTACCATAGCTTCCACTTGAGCCTCATCGGTCACATCCACTTTGAGGGCCAGGGTTTGCCGGTCGGTAGTGGCGGCAATTTCGGCGGCGGTAGCTGCGGCGGCCTCGATGTTCACATCAACCACCACCACGTGGCAGCCTTCAGCGGCCAAACGCTGGCAGAGAGCCTGGCCCAATCCTTGCGCCCCGCCGGTGACAAGAGCGATACGGTCTTGCAGTAATCTGGTCATCTTTCCTCCAAAAAGACCGCTGACCCACCCCTACCCTAACCCTCCCCCTAATAGGGGGAGGGCAGGGAGGGGGTCGATCAGCGGTCGGCGGTCACTATGGCAGCATCAACTCCAAAAATTCTTCCTCCGCCTCAACCGTCCACTCATGACCAGCTTTGAGCTTGGCGTAGACGCTGGGCAGTTTTTCTTTCAATTCCGGCAGAGACGTCAGGGGGAACTCCTTGATCTGGGGAAAGATGACCACTTTGCCGGGAAATTTGGCATCTCGCACCGCCAGGTAGCCATCTTTGGCCGCTTCAAGCGAACCGACAGCGGCAACCGAACGATTGGGCGAGAGGTGTCCCGTTTCGGTTTCGTGCAGCATCAGCCGCAAATCGTCAATTGTTGAGGCGGTATGGCCGATAAAACGTTTATTTTCCAGGTATACCGCACTTAAATCGAGCGTGACCATGGTGCCTCGCTTCACCCCGGCAAACACGTTCATCACCCCCGCCGGAGCCAGGTACGCCGCCGAGTCGCTGATGACTGGCGACACCGGCACCAGACCGATGATATCGTCAAAACCGGTACCGGCCAGCTCGACCAGCCGTTGTTGATAATCCGGCTCTTGCGCCCCCAGGCAGACAAAATTGATCCCTCTGGCCCGCGCTTCCGCCCCCAACATCTCTTCCAGGGCCTGCAAACGCTCTTGCACCAGATCGGTACAAAGAATCGTACCCGGCGGCTCAGCCAGTTGGACGGCTCGCTGGGCGTGCATCTGGCCCATTGGCCCACCTGCACCGACAAACCAGGTTTTGCCGCCCGGCTTCAATTCCGACCTGATCTTATGGTCGTTGTAAGCGCGAGCAATATCGGGCCCTGGCCCGCCGACATAGGTCCAGCGGTTATAATGCACCCGGCCCATATCCACCTGCACCGGCCGTGCCAGGGGCTTAGCGGCGATGAGGGCCACAATACCAAAATCGGCCAGGTATGGGCTGGCGGCTTCGATCAGGTCGGGGTCAGCGCCGAGAATGATAATATCGTCAAAGGCCACTGCGTCGCCGGGAGCGTCCTGTTGCACGTCGGCCAGAGATTTTTCCAGCACCTCGATGCCCAGCGCCGCGGCTTGCTCCTGTAAATGTTTGGCCAATTTAGCCGGTACATTGGTTAAAACCAGTTGTCGGGGATGGGACTGCGCCCCGAAGCCCGCGCTGAAGAAATAGTCATCCCTGGCCTCAGCCGTGCCGATGATCCAGACCAGGCCATCCGGCTTAAGCGTAGTACGATAGCGCAAATGATAGGCCGCAATCACACAGGCCCACGGCTCGGCCAGGGCGCTTTCGGCATAGCCCGTCTGCGGCTGCACCGGGATCAGATAGTTGCCGTCGTCTCCTCTGAGCACGCGCCGATCAATCACATTGTATTGGGACATACCGCCCTGGATCATGTAACCATAGGCGTAATTCACCCCACCCACGTAAATATCGGCCTGGACGATAAAGCGGTCCCCCACCTTATACTGGTCACGCAAATTTTCACCCACCCCAACCACCGTCATAGCGACTTCGTGGCCCAGCACCACTGGCTCTTTCTGCATATCCCGAAAAATGCGCGGATGTTGTTCCCCGGCGTTGATGACCTTGATGTCGGAAAAACAGATGCCACAGGCATCGTGGCGAACCAGCAACTCATCAGGACCATAGGCCGGCGTGTCTACCTCGATGGGTTGGCCGTTGCGGCCCAAGTTTTCAAAGCCCGCACCGTATAGGGGCCAGAGGCGATTACTTTTTGAAATATCGGCCGGCTGGCGAAAACGCCTTAATTTGTCAGACATAATTCTTTCCTTATCGCATGGGCTAACTAAAATTACTCATTGGCTAAAATCCCCCTAAAAAAGTAAACACCTGTCATATATTGTCTTTCAAGACCACACCGCTAAAATATCGGCCGGCAACGGCGCGGATTTGACCTGCTGCCACCTGGCCAGACTCGCCGCACCCGGCTCGACGCGCCGCCCCAACTCCGTGTAGAAGGCGTTGCGCTTGCGACGGCTGGGTAGATGCGTTTCGGCCCACTGGCTTTGATAGCCCAAGCCCAACGCTCGCTGGGCTACGGTATGGCCGTAGATGAAATACGCACCATCCAGAAAGGCCTCCCGAACCGGGGCCACTTCTGGCACATCGAAATCATCCACCAACTTCTGGCCGTAGGCATTCATTTCTGTACCAATATTTAAGGGCAAATCCAATTTTTGAGCCAGTTCAACCACTTCGTAGAGCTTTTGCAGCTTGAGTTGTTTTGTCTCCGGGTCGGCGATGTTCCAGTTGCGATCAGGGACTATATTCAAGGCCACCACGCCTTTACTAATCAGCAATTCCAGCAGTTCTGCCATAGCCTGCTCGCCGGCGGAAATTCCATCCAGCCAGGCCGCGCAGGGCAACGCGCCGCAAGCCACAATCAGGCGATGAAATTCTTCGACCGAAGGGAAGGTGTCTGGGCCTGGCTGGACATAGCCGACCCCGCCTTTTTTCATCAACTTGGTCCGGATAATATTCTGAAATTTGGGACCGTCGCCGATCTGTGCAGCCACTTGAGCGGGCGTCAGCTTGAGCTTATCGGCCCAAAAAGCTGCCAAATCAGTAACGGTGCGTTCGGCGGCTTGAACGTAGGCTTGAAGCATATGGCGTTCAGTCGCATTGCCTTGAGGCGTGAGAGGTAAAACATCTCGCTCGTAATCTATCAACACCGGATTAAGGTAGATATTGATCCGAGCCAGCATATCCCGGTTGCGCTCGATGGCCCGGCGGCGCATATCGGCCAGGATAGGGACGACGTCAGTCGGGGCCTGGCTGGAAGTAAAGCCAATGCCCATATGATAATAGACACCCGGCTCACCGGGAGAGTTAATCTCACGGGTCGTAAACTCAGGGATAAAAACGCGGGTCTCGATGCCGGCGCTGCCCCGCACACCGACCACCTCACAGGCGGCTAAAAACTCATCCACCGCGTCCAACACATCAAAGTCAACAATGCCGATGAGCTTGAAGCCGCGTCGTTTGGCCAGCCAGGCCAGGGCTGTGGGTGAGTAGCCATAGCCGTTGAAGGAGAAGAAGGTGTGGCAGTGCATGTTAGCAATGTCCGTAGCGGGTGGGAGTTCAATGTGGCCCTGCCGGGCTAGTGTAAATAGGTCCTGCAGAGCTTCGGTGCGGACAGCAGGATTGAAGTCATTTAGATTGGATTCGAGGGCGGCAATTTTTTGCTCCATGAGGAAAGTCCATCCTAACCAAGCAACTTTATGTCATTTCGAACGAGGAGAGAAATCCAAGAAACTGACCTTATTTCCAGACGTGGCGGGCACATAAAGGTAGCCAGCCAGACTGTTTTAACAACAATGTCAGGAGGATTCCTCCCTTCGGTCGGAATGACATAAGGTTTATCTTTTGCCAATCACCCGCTGGCGATAATGCTCGTCGGGGCGGGTGTGGATCCGGTTAACGGCCTGGGGAGTCATAAACCGGGGACCGCCCACCGCATACGCCCCGACCAAAATTCGGGCGGCTTTGACGGCCATCGCCGTAATATTTTCGACCTGTTGGGCGGTAGGAGCCAGGGCGATGAAACCGTGATTTTGCATATGGATAGTTTTAGGCCGCTCGCCGTAGGTATCAATATAAGCGTTGATGCGGTGATAAACTTCGCGAGCCAGGGGCAGACCGGGGTCAACATAGGGAATTAACACCGGAGTCGGACCACACAACACGATTTCGTCGGGGAAGAGGCGGCCGCTCAGGGCGGTTTCAAAGGCGGCGGAGCAAGTGATCATATTGATGGCCGTGGGATGAGTGTGGCCCACAAAGTTGACCCCCTCCAATTTGAGGCACATGGCGTGCAGGGCCGTTTCAACCGATGGATGGCCTTTGGCCTGCGGGTCAACCTTGGCTGCACTGAGGGCTTGCTTGACCGCCTCATCGCTCAAATCAGGGCCGGTGAGCAGAGCTGAAATGGGTTCAAAATAAACCTGCACAAACCCCTCCGGGCCGACGGTGCGCAGCTCCGTACCGCTGGCTTTGACCCAAAAGGTTTCCTCGTCCACTTTTACCGAGGTATTACCTTCGCCTAAAATCACATAATCGTTGCTAGGGTTGCCCAGGTTATTCGATAGGGCTATAAGCTGAGTCAGGAGTTCACTTGTCATTTTTAATGGTCAATTGTAAATAGTGAATAATTATATTTTGAGGTATTTCTTTGTTGATGGTTCAGAAGAGGGTGTGGCGCACCGATGAACTGTACGCCACACCTCGCCTTAGATCAAAACTTTAGAATTTGAAGTTATCAATATTACTGGCATCGAAGGTGAAGGGCAGGCCAAGCACAAGTTCGCCCTTTTCGTCAATGGTATATTCGCCCAGTTTGCCGGCGGTGAAAGTGTCGCCGGGCTGGCCTTCAATTTGGCCGCTGGCAATGGCGTGGAGCGTGTAAATAGCCAGGTAGCCAAAGTCTTCTGGATTCCAGAGGGCAAAGGCCGGAGAAGCGCCGCTCTTGACGTAGTCGCGCATCTGGCTGGGCAGGCCCAGGCCGGTGACGGCGACTTTGCCGATCATGTCCTGATCCTGAACCGCGCGGGCCGAAGCAGCAATACCGACGGTGGTCGGGGCGATGATAGCTTTGAGGTTAGGATAGGTTTTCATCAAGCCCAGAGCCTCATTGTAGCTCTTCTCATCGTCGTCGTCGCCGTACACGGTAGCCACCAACTTGACATTAGCATACTCAGGTTTGGTCAACTCGTCGTTCATCCACTTGATCCACTCATTCTGGTTGGGCGCGGTGGAGGTAGCGCTAAGGATCGCAATTTCGCCCTCGCCGCCAATGAGTTGGGAGACCAGAGCAATCTGGCTGCGGCCAATTCCTTCGCCAGTGGCTTGATTGATGTGGACAGTCCGACCACCAGGGGCGATGGCAGCATCCCAGGTCACCACAGGAATACCAGCGTCAAGGGCCGCCTTGCCGGTGGGCACCAACGCGTCGGAATCATCGGCAGAAATAGCCAAGCCATCCACTTTTTGAGCAATGAGCGAATTCAGCAACTGAATCTGCTCAGTCGCATCAGCCGTAGCGGAACCTTGATAAGTCACGGTCACACCCAACTCTTGAGCGGCAACTTGAGCGCCATTGTTAGCGGCGTCAAAGTAGGGGTTGCCCAGGTTTTTGGGAACCAAGACATAGTTTTTGCCACCACCGGCCGCTGGGGCTGCTGCCGGAGCTTCGGCAGGGGCCGCACCACCCATCATCGCCTGGGCATCAGCCGCGCTGGGGATGCACAACTTCCAGCCGGGTTCGATGATGTCGGCATTGGCAATCGTTGCGTAGCTGCTGTCAGTTTTGGCGGCAGCATTGGTGGCATCAAAAATGGCCGGGTAGGCCAGCACATCACCATAGAACTTGTCGGCCAGCTTGCTCAGCCAGTCATCAGCCTGGACACTGTAATCCTGGTCACAAGCCACAGCTTCTTGGGCCAGAACGACTGTTGCTGTTGGCACCAACAAAGCCACCAAAAGTGCAATTGCTAATACTTTGGTTAAATTTTTTAGCATTTTAGATTCTCCTCAACTTGATTTTAGATTTTGGAACTTTGGTTTTTGACATCGTGCCCTTTGGGCAATTCATATTGTTGCATAAACACTCCTTTTCGATAGACAATCCTCCTTGTCTCAAACTTTGCAGACCGCCAAGGAGAGCTAAAGACCCTCCAGGGGGCAGACCACTGACCACCGTCAGAAGATACCTATTTGTAACTGTCGGCGGTCAGTTGGCGGCGGTCTTATTTCACACAGCGAAAGCCGAGGTCGTCGTTGGCAGAGTCGGGCGCAGCCGCAGAGCGGTTGGTTGAGCGAGCTTGAGGCTCATCGTCAAACCACCCGCCTCCGCGTGTAACTCGAAGCTGGTCGCTGTAGAATTTATCCTGATAGGTACTATTGGGATAGGCCTGGTAAGGATCGGCGGTCCATTCCCAAACATTGCCGGCCATATCCTCCACCCCGTAAGGGCTGGCTCCGGCCGGAAAACTACCCACTGCCACTGTACCACGAATGCCACTGGCTTTCAAATTGGCCTTGTTGGCGTCAAAGGTGTTGCCCCAGGGGAAAAGATTGCCCTTGTCACCCCGAGCCGCTTTTTCCCACTCTTGCTCGGTGGGCAGGCGTTTATCCAGCCACTCACAGAAGGCCTGAGCATCGTTCCAGGTAATCCTGACCACTGGATGATTACCTTTGCCTGCGGCATCGCTGCGCCAGGTTTTCTTGGCCCCCTTCTTTTCTGCTTCGGTTTGATAGCCGGTGGCATTAACAAACATGGTAAAGTCGTCGTTGGTTACTTCAAAATGGTCAATCTGGTAGGCCGGCAGATCGATGGTTTGGGCCGGGCCTTCGTTGGGTTCACCCTTATCGTCGCCAAAGGTGAAGGGGCCCGCCGGAATCTCGATCATATCTTCGATTGGTTTGGGCGGCTCGGTCGGAGTGGGGGTGACGGCTGGGGCCTGGCTGGCCTCATCGGTCGGGGCGGGCGTGGCCGTGGGTTGGGGGGTTGGCGACGGGCGCGGAGTCGGCGTGGGCGGCAAAGAAACGGATGTAGGCGTTGGTTTCAAGACCACCGCAGGCGCCAGCGTAGCCGTGGGGGGCGCAGGCGTGGGTTCGGGCGTGACCAGCACCAGGTTGCGCGACCAGGAAAAGAAGCCGCCAAACAGCAGCGCAACGACGATTGCCACCACGCCACCCAGGACAGAACTTTGACTCAACTTGAGACCGCCGCCGGTGATTGTCCGCCCCAGGCGCGGCAGCAAAATTGCCAGAATGAGCAGCAGCCCAATGACGATACCCTGCACCTGCCCTTGGATATTGACCAAACTCATGCCAAAGCGCAAGATACCAATCAGGACGAGCGACAAAACCGCGCCAATCATCGTGCCGGTTCCACCGGCAATATCAACCCCGCCCAGAACGGTCGCGGTAATTACGTCCAGTTCCAGGCCCAGACCAATATCGGGACGGGTACTGCCAAATCGCGCGGCCAACACAATCCCGGCCAGCGCGGCCATAAACCCGGACAGAGTAAAGATTATAAGTTTGATCCGGTCAACCGGCACGCCGGAGTAACGGCAGGCCTCTTCGTTACTGCCGATGGCGTACAACTGGCGGCCAAAGGTGGTTTTGTGCAGTACCAAGCCAAAAATAATGGCCAAAACCGCAAACAGCAGCATGGAAAAGGGTACAGGAGTATTGCCTAACTTGCCCTGACCCAAATAGGTGAATGAGTCCGGGTAACCGCGCGCCGCCTGGTCGCCCAGCAGCACAAAAGCAATACCCCGGTAGAGCGCGTAGTTGGCCAGGGTGACCACCAAAACCGGCAATCTAATCCGGGTAATGAGCAGACCGTTAAACAGTCCAGCCAGCATCCCCAGCAACAGAGCGGCGCCGGCCGCCAGCCAGATATTCCAGCCACTGTTGAACAGCCAGCCCATCAACGAAGCACACATGCCCAGGTTTGAGGCCACGGCCAGATCAACACTGCCGGTGGTAATAATAATAAAGGCCATCGGCAGCATCATTAGCCCCAACTCCATAAAGTCTGAGGCTGTTCTAAACAGGTTGTTAGCTTCTAAAAAGAAAGGTGAGAGCAGGCTATTGACAAAACCGGCGAGGATGATCAATAGCACCAGGAACCACTCCCAACGCATAAAAAACGAGGTCATGGAACGGGGCGGGGCAGACCAAACCACTTCGGATTTGGCTCCCCCGGGTGTGACCGACATTTTGGATTCGGATGGCGTAGTCATGTTAATTTCCTCACGGTTAAGGTGCGCTGGACTCGGCGCAAAATTAAGGAGTCGACCACGACAGCCAGCAAAATCAGCAGGCCCTGCGCGGCTAGCTGCCAGAAGGGCGAAATCCGCACCAGGGTCAAAGCATTGTTGATGATACCCAACAGGAAGGCTCCCAATAAAACCCCGGTCACTGTACCACTACCGCCAAAGATATTGACTCCACCCACCACCGAAGCAGCCACCGTTTGCAGCTCAAAACCCAGGGCTGTATTCGTTTGGGCCGACTCGAAGCGCGAAGCCCACAATACCCCGGCCAAGCCACTCAACAGGCCCGAAATCAGATAAACCATAAAAATGATCCGCTGCACCCGGATTCCGGCCACCTGAGCCGCCGCCGGGTTACTGCCGACGGCGTAAATGTCCCGACCTAGTCGGGTGTAGTTGAGGAAATAATAGATAATGGCCGCCACAACCAGGGCAAAAATGACCAGATTGGGCAACCCCAGCGGCGTACCTTTAGACAGCATCTTAAAACTTTGCGGTATTTCAAAGGCATTTATCCAGGTGCCGTTACTGTAAAGGAAAACTGCTCCCCGGTAAATACTCAGCGTACCCAGCGTAGCGATAATCGGCGGTACGTTACCCACGGTAATCAACAGGCCATTAAAACTGCCCAGCACGCATCCCAGGACCAGGCCCAGTGCGACGGCCAGGCCCAGTGAAAGCTCCGGGTTGGCTTTGACCACAAAGGCCACCATCATGGCCACCAGGCCGATCATTGAGCTGACCGACAGATCAATCCCCCGGGTGATGATGACCATGGTCTGGCCCAAGGCCACAATCGCCAGGATGGAGATATTGAGCAAAATATCGCGAAAATTATCGATACTTAAAAAGGCGGACCCACTTCGCAGGCTGACCAAAATGACCAGTAAAATAATGAAAACAATAATACCCGACTCGCGCGAGGCCGCCAGAGTAAAAAAAATGTTTGGTTTATCGGCTTGGTGTGTTGATGTTGTCAATTTAATCACCCCTGAACTGAATTAAGGGCTGTACTGGTGGCGGCTAACATGATTTTTTCCTGGGTCGCCTCAGCCCGGCTGAATTGGCCGGTTAGCTGACCTTCACGCATCACCAGAATACGGTCGCTCATGCCCAGCACTTCCGGCAATTCCGACGAAATCATCAAAATGGCCATACCCTGCGCGGCCAGTTGGCTCATCAAACCGTGGACGGCCGCTTTGGTGCCCACGTCAATGCCGCGCGTCGGCTCATCCAAAATGAGGATGCGCGGTTGGGTGTTCAACCATTTGGCCAGCACCACCTTCTGCTGGTTGCCGCCCGACAACTCCCGCGCCTTCTGCCACATACCGGCCGCTTTGACCTCCAACTGGGTGGCGGCCTTTTGGGCCGCTTGTTGTTCTCTTTGGCTGTCCATCCACCCACCCCGGGCAAACTCTGACAGAATCGGCAGGGTAATATTATTCGAGATAGCCAAGGGCAGCACCAAACCGTGATGCTGCCGGTCTTCCGGCACATAGGCCAGCCCTAGTTGCATTGCCTGCTGTGGGCTGGTAATGTGGACCACCTGGCCATTGATTTTGATGACTCCGCTTGTGGCCGGAGCGACCCCAAAAATAGCGCGGGCCACGTCGGTGCGACCCGCGCCGACCAGTCCGGCCATGCCCAGGATTTCGCCCTGGCGCAGTTCAAACGAAATATTTTGAAAAACACCCGCCCGGCCCAGTTTTTCGACCTGCAAAACCACCGGGCCGGGTTCAACCGCCTGTTTGGGAAACATGTCGGCCAGGGTGCGTCCCACCATCATCTGAATCAGGCTGTCGGTCG
>CAZRYD010000129.1:0-16855 GCA_964604225.1 uncultured Caldilineaceae bacterium | reverse complement strand
GCTATCACCTATTCTCATAAACCTGCTGGGGGACAGCAGGTTTTTTATTACCTCCAGATAGCGCTCATCTTTACAGCCTCGTATCAATCAGGAGTTATAATGATGACCGCCCAAGCTCTGCCTGAAAGCCCTGTGCCCATCGATTCCACCGATCTCAGCCTGTACCAAATCCAAACCCATGCCGAGGGACCAGGGGGACGCCTGCCCCTGGACGCCGATTTTCTGCTCAACTCGCCCAGCGGCGACATTTTTGGCCTGACCCAAAATGTCGGCATGGGCTGGAACCCCAGCCTACTGCGGCGCAAAGAGTTTCTCATCCTTAGCACCCAGGGCGGCGTGCGCGCGCCCGATGGCAGCCCAATTGCGCTGGGCTACCATACCGGCCATTGGGAAGTCGGCCTGCTGATGCAGGCGGCGGCAGAAGAGTTCAAGCGCTTAGGGACGATTCCCTTCGCCGGTTTTGTCAGCGACCCCTGCGATGGCCGCACCCAGGGCACGCGCGGGATGATGGACAGCTTGCCTTACCGCAACGATGCGGCTATCGTCCTGCGTCGTCTGATTCGTTCGCTGCCGACCCGCCACGGGGTGATGGCCATCGGCACTTGCGATAAAGGCTTGCCGGCCATGATGATCGCTCTGGCCGGTCAGACCAACTTGCCGGGCATTTTAATCCCCGGCGGTGTCACGCTCCCCCCCACCCACGGCGAGGACGCGGGCAAAATCCAGACAGTTAGCGCCCGCTTTGCCCACAACGAAATCAGCCTGGAAGAGGCGGCCGAATTGGGCTGCAAAGCCTGCGGCAGCCCCGGCGGCGGCTGTCAATTTTTGGGTACGGCAGCCACCAGCCAGGTCGTCGGCGAAGCCCTGGGGCTATCATTGATACACTCCGCCTTGGCTCCCTCCGGCCAGCCCATTTGGCTGGATATGGCTCGACGCTCCGCCCAGGCGTTGATTGGCCTGGAAGCGGCCAAAATCACGTTGGCCGACATTCTGACCGAAGACGCCGTGCACAACGCCATGGTCACCCACGCTGCTTTTGGCGGCAGCACCAACCTGTTCCTCCACCTGCCGGCTATCGCCCACGCCGCCAGCTTAACCCGGCCTAGCGTGGCCGACTGGACTCGCCTCAATCGCCAGGTGCCGCGGCTGGTGGACGTATTGCCCAATGGACCGGTCAATCACACCACGGTTCAGGTTTTTCTGGCCGGCGGTGTGCCTGAGGTGATGCTGCACTTGCGGGCTTTGGGACTGCTCCGGCTCGACGCGCTGACCGTGCAAGGCCGGCCCCTCGGCGAGCTGCTGGACATGTGGGAGCTGAGCGAGCGGCGCAAACGGCTGCGGGAGTGGCTCTACCACCAGGATCAGGTTGACCCTGACAACGTAATTATGAGTCCTCAAAAAGCCGGGGAGCGCGGTCTGACCAGCACTGTGACCTTCCCCAGAGGTAACCTGGCCCCGGAAGGCTCGGTGGTCAAAAGTACCTCGCTTGACCCGTCCGTAGTTGACGTCGATGGCGTTTATCGCAAAATCGGGCCGGCGCGGGTTTTTACCAGCGAGCGGGCGGCCATTGCGGCGGTCAAAGGTCAGGGAGGGCAGAGCATCCAGCCGGGCGACGTAATGGTCTTGATCGGGCGGGGACCGCTGGGCTGCGGTATGGAGGAGACGGCCCAAATTACCATCGCCCTCAAATATTTGCCCTGGGGCAAGGACGTGGCCCTGATCACCGACGCCCGTTTCAGTGGGGTCAGCACCGGCGCGTGCATCGGCCACGTTGGCCCAGAGGCGCTGGCTGGCGGTCCACTTGGCCGGGTCCAGGAAGGGGATACGATCCAGATCATTATTGATCGGGTCAACCTGACCGGCAGCCTGGATCTGATCGGCCACGACGGGCAGCGCTACAGCCCGGAGCAAGGTGCAGCGGTGTTGGCCTCGCGACCTGCCCACCCTGACCTGGCCCCTGACCCCAACCTGCCCGCCGACACCCGGTTGTGGGCGGCGCTGCAAAACGCCAGCGGCGGCACCTGGGGTGGCTGCGTTTATGATGTCGAGGCGATTATCGAGCTGCTGGAAGCAGGCCGGCGGGCGCTGGGTCGGTAAGAAACTTTTAACTTGCTGATACTCTGCACTATAGTGACCGGAGATAACCATGACCGAACCAAGACGACGACCTCGTGACGATGAATTTGAGATGCCCAGTCTGCGCCTGGATGGCCGGGTGGCTTTGGTGACCGGCGGCAGCCGCGGCCTGGGCCTGGGCATGGCTTTGGCCCTGGCTCACGCCGGGGCTGACATAGCTCTGGCCGCGCGCACGGTCGAGCAGCTTGAACAGGCGGCTGAACTGGTGCGAGCTACGGGCCGGCAGGCGCTCATCGTGCCCACCGACGTGAGCGACGTAGCTGCGGTGCGGGCCGCAGTGCAGCAGACGGCGGCGCATTTTGGCCGCCTGGATATTCTGGTTAACGGCGCCGGCATCAATATCCGCCAGCCGGTGGATACCTTCAGCGAGGCCGATTGGGACCGACTGATGGCGGTCAACCTCAAGGGTGTCTTTTTTGCCTGCCAGGAAGCGGCCAAGGTGATGCGGCAGCAGGGCAAAGGCAAAATTATCAATCTTGGCTCGCTTTCTTTTGAAATTGTGGTACCCAACATTGCCCTGTATGCCATCAGCAAAGGAGGCATGCGCCAGTTGACCCGCGCTCTGGCCGTGGAGTGGGCCAAGCACCGCATCAATGTCAATGCCATCGCACCAGGGCGCTTTTGGACGGCTATGACCGATGCGGTCTTCTCCAAGGAGGAACTTTACGAGAGCGCTGTCAGCGTGATTCCGCAGGGCCGGCCCGGCATTCCCTCCGATTTGGCCGGGGCGACGGTGCTGCTGGCCTCTGATGCTTCCGACTACATTACCGGCCAGACGATTGTGGTTGACGGCGGCTGGTTGGTGGGTGGAGGTGTCAAAGGCTAGGCAGTACGAAGGCTACACCGGCATGAGTAGGGCAAATTTTGAACAAAATAAGAGTTACGCAGTTCAAGGTAGTTTAGCCCCTTGTGGGCGGCCATAAACGGGCACAAGGCCCTATACTACAACTCAACTGCGTAACTCGTACAAAAACTAAAAATATAGAACAAAAAACAAAGGCAACTATGACAAACACTCATTCAATGAAGGCTTTGATGTTCACCGCCATCAAGGAACACAAACTGCTCGACGTACCGATCCCGACCCTTGACCGACCCGATGAAGTGCTGCTGAAGGTCAAGTCGGTGGGGGTGTGCGGGTCGGACCTGCACGGCTATACCGGCCAGACCGGCCGGCGCATTCCGCCGCTGATTATGGGCCATGAAGTCACCGGCGAAGTGGTGGCCGTGGGTGACGCCGTGGAAAACCTGTCTGTTGGCAGCCGGGTGGCCGTCCAGCCGGTCAAATTTTGCGGGGTGTGTCCGCAATGCTTGGCCGGGCGGCGCAATGTGTGCGAAAACCGGCGCTTGATGGGTATGAACGCTCCCGGCGCGTATGCTGAATATGTCACCTGGGCGGCGTCGAATCTATTTCCGTTGCCCGACAGTCTGTCTTACGAAAACGGCTCTCTGACCGAGCCGCTGTCTGTGGCCGTGCACGCGGTCAGTTTGGCCCATATCCGGCCTTACGACACTGCGCTCATTGTCGGTGCGGGGCCAATTGGCCTGTTGACTCTGGCCGTGCTCAGATTGACTGGGGTTAATCTAATCGCGGTAAGTGACGCCAGCGATGCTCGGCTGGAAATGGCCCGCGCCCTTGGAGCCCAAGTCACCATCAACGTCACCCGGCAAAATCCCCGCCAGGTGGTCAATGAGTTCACCCACGGCAGCGGCGTTGACCTCGCTTTTGAGGCGGTTGGTTTGAGCGCCACCGCTCAACAGAGCCTGGAAGTGACCCGCAACAAGGGCACGGTAATCTGGATTGGCAACAACCAGCGCATGATCGAAATCGACATGCAAGCCATTGTGACTCGCGAGTTGAATGTGATCGGGTCATACGGCATGAATGACGAAGATTTCCAACGGTCGCTGCGTATGCTGGCCGACGGCCACATTCCTACGGCCCAACTCATCAACCGGCGGGCCACTTTGAGCGAAGGGCCGGAGCTGTTTGATCAACTCCTGGCCTCGCCGGAGACGATCAAGTGCGTGATTAATTTAGGGTGACATGGGATATGAGATGTGAGTGATGTGGGATGTGTAAACGTGAAGCGTAGAGTGTAACGCGTGATTCGTAGAATGTGGTGCGTAAAAATTTACAGGAGTTCCTAATGAACCTTCACACCGAAGCCAGCCAGGCCGAACAGCGGATTCGGCCCTATGTGCGCGAAACGCCGCTGGATCACGCGCTGGCTTTGAGCGAAATGGGTCAGAGCAACGTTTATTTGAAACTGGAAAACCTCCAGCATACCGGCTCATTTAAACTCCGCGGAGCTATGAACAAACTGCTCAGTCTCAGCCCGGAGCAGCGCGCCCAGGGGATCGTGACCGCCTCTTCGGGCAATCACGGGGCGGCGGTGGCGTATGGTCTCAAACGCCTGGGGCTGCCCGGCCAGATCTTTGTGCCGGAAACCGCTTCACCCGTTAAAGTCGCCATGATCCGGCGTTTTGGGGCGCAGGTTCACCACTACGGTCACGACAGCGGTCTGACCGAACTCTACGCCCGCGACTACGCCGGCCAGTACGGACTGGTCTACATTTCGCCCTACAACGACGAGCAGATCATCGCCGGCCAGGGTACCATTGGGGTGGAACTGGCCCGGCAACTGGGGCAAATCGATGCGGTTTTTGTGACCATCGGCGGCGGTGGCTTGATTAGCGGGATTGCCGGCTATCTCAAAGCGGTCAATCCTGGGGTCACCATCATCGGCTGTCTGCCGGAGAACTCGCCGGTGATGGCCGAGTCGATCAAAGCCGGCAAGATCATCGAGCTGGAGTCGCAGCCGACCCTGTCGGACGGCAGCGCCGGAGGCATCGAGCCGGGGGCCATCACCTTTGAATTGTGCCAGAAGTGGGTGGATGATTATGTGTTGGTGAGCGAAGAAGAAATCAAAGCGGCCATGCGCCTGGTCATCGAAAGCCAACACATGCTCATCGAAGGGGCGGCGGGAGTAGCTGTTGCCGCCTATCTCAAAACAGCCGAGCGGTTTCGCGCTCAAAACGTGGTTATTGTTATCTGCGGGGCCAATATCAGTCTGGAGACTTTAAAGAGTATCCTGTAGCCTCGCGGACCTAATTGGAAGTAAAAATTTGACAGGATTTACAAGATGGGAATAGCCAAAATCAATCCTGTTAATCTTGCCGTAGGTCCTGTCCAAAACCTCCGGTTAAATGTCTATTGCACCGGGTTGACCAAGCGGCCAATCCGCTCGATGCCGATTTCGACCATGTCGCCGCTTTGCAGCGTGTAATCATCCGGCGGCACCAGGCCAGTGCCGGTCATCAGAAAGACCCCATCGGGGAACTCGTTCTCTCGCCCCAGGTAGCTGGCTAATTCGCCCATCGAGCGTTTCATCTGGGCGGTGCTGATGGCCCCGGCAAAGACGACCTCTCCGGCGCGGCGGATGCTCAATTCGATTTGGACCGGACCGGTCAGGTCAGAAGCCAGGGTGATGGCCGGGCCTAAGGCGCAACTGCGCGAGTAAATTTTGGCCTGGGGCAAATAGAGCGGATTCTCCCCTTCGATGTCGCGCGAAGAAACATCATTGCCGGCGGTATAGCCCACAATCTGCAAACCTGGTGAGAAGAGTACGGTCAATTCCGGTTCGGGGACACTCCAATGGGCATCGGCCCGAGCGCGGATAAAGTCATGGGAACCCACCACTCGATGCGGCGTCGCCTTGAGGAATATCTCCGGACGCGCGGCGTCGTAAACTTTGTCATAAATGCCGATCTTGTTCGACTCTTCCTCGCGAGCCTCCCGGCTGCGCAGGTACGTCACGCCGGCGGCCCACACCTCCTGAGCATCCAGAGGTGGCAAGAGATGGGCTTGAGTGGGGTCGGGCCGGCGTTGCAGGGCGGCCCAGCGATAAAGCGGTTTGAGGCGGGCGACGACTTCGGCCAGATGTGGACCGGACCAGGCCGGCCCATATTGGTTGACCCAGCCCAGCCAGGCCTTGAGTGAAGCAAAGGCGGCTTCCCCGGTGGCGGTCAGATCGTACATCTGCTCATCGAGGACTGCCCCCAAACGCGGGCCAACGCCGGGTTCAAAAAAGCGACAAATTTGCAACATTGAATTGGCCTCCAGAGACCGACTGATAGAATTAGCCCGAATATAATTTATTGCTACGACTTTGTCAATTTGAAGGTAAAAGGGTCTGGCTCCGGCGGTGTTCCGCGAGTTCATAAAACCCTACGACGAAGAGTGCATCGCGGCGGCGCATCAGGCTGGTTATCTGGTTGGTTTCCACAACTGCGGGCATAGTTGAGACCCCTCAAACCAATATCCTTCTTAACCCCGTTGACAGCCCCTCTACCCAGTGCTATACTTTAACTAGAAGGATGGAGAGGAAGGCTGCCGGGCAGTGTTTAAATACGATTGCCGTAAATGCCCCATTCGAAATCGCTGTATTGAGGAGAGCAACAACTCGCCCAGCATTAAGAGCATGATTCGTAATGCTTTTGCCGCGCGGACTGATACCCATGCGACCTGGGGATTATTGCAAAGAAGTTGTCTGCTGATAAAGGCAGATGAGGAGCGCGCCCAAAAAAGTCCTCAGGAAGAATCGATGCTGGCCCGTCGATTGCGCCAAATCCGCGAGTCTAAAGAAGGAACGCCTCCGGCCCCAGCCCCAAAACCTACGCTAAAACGGCCCGATTATCTTCGACCCGTTTCCTCTAGCCAGCCTGTTACCCCGGAGGAAAAGCAGCCGAATGTTTCAAGCAAACCTGAGTCACGCTGGGAAACCTCTTCATTGGGCCACCTGCCGCCCGAAGCATCGGCCTGGACGGGGACTTCAACGGAAGAAGCCCGTCCGGATATCATTGGCGCAGTCGAGGCTCTGCCGAAGAATTTACCCAATAAACCACAAAACGCAGCCAGCCAGCCCAAGCCTCACTGGTTGACCGTCAGTTCAAGTAATCGCCATATTGCTCTGCCTATCTCCGGCGAATTGGTGCTGGGGCGTTTCGATCCGAATCTGGGCCTGCCGCCCGATGTTGATCTGGCGTATGAAGATGGTGGGGCCCGAATGGTTTCACGCCGGCATGCCAAAATTATGGGTGCGGATGGACGCCATACCATTGAAGATTTGGGCAGCCGCCACGGTCTATTTCTTAATGGCGAGCAAATTAATTTAAGACCCTCGCGCCCGCTTCAGCCGGGCGATCAAATTAGCCTGGGGAATCTGAAGCTTTATTATGACCTGGTTCCGGTTGAACGCCTGATCATTACCGCTACCGCGCGGGTCAAACATGTGCTTACGACTCCGACCGGGGAAGAATTAGCCGTAGCCCCCCCCAGCGACATCGTCATCGGTCGTTCAGATCGTTATGTGGACTTTATCCCGGACCTTGACCTTAACTCCTGTGGCGAGGTTGCTGTTCGGGTTTCGCGCCGCCACGCCATTATTACCTGGCGGAATGGTGCGCCTTACGTAGAAGATTTGGGGAGTGGCTTTGGTACGCGCCTCAATGGCGAAATGCTGCTGCTCGGCCAGGCTGTCCCGCTAAAACCCGGCGATCACATCTGGCTGGGCGGCTGTGTGCTGGCTTATGATGTGGCAATTTAATCCAAGAGGTAGAAAAATATGACCCAAAACCCATCATCGACATTCAACCAAACCGCCACTGCTATCATTGTTTGGCCTAATGATGGCAAAGAAATGGTCTATATTCCCGGCGGCTTGTTTATTATGGGCAGCAATGATGGCAACCCCAATCACCAACCCAAACATCAAGTGTTTGTGGCTGATTTTTACCTTGATCGTTGGCCGGTGACCAACGCCGAGTATAAAAAATTTGTGGACGCAACCGGTCATGACGTGCCCAACTACCAGGTTAGTTGGTGTAACACCCAGGGTTACAATTGGGACCTCCACACCCGTATGTATCCCGAAGGCAAGGCCGACCATCCTGTGGTGCTGGTCACCTGGGCCGATGCCATGGCCTATGCCGCCTGGGCGGGCAAGCGCTTGCCCACCGAAGCTGAGTGGGAACGCGCCGCACGCGGTCTCATCGGCCGACGTTACGCCTGGGGCAATGACTTTGCCGTAGAGTGTTGTAATTCCAAAGAGGCTGGTTTAGACGAAACCAGTCCGGTGGGCTACTTCTCACCGGCTGGCGACACCCCGGAAGGCGTGATTGATCTGGTGGGCAATGTCTGGGAATGGACCAACAGCCTGTTCCAGCCCTTCCCTTACAATCCTGATGATGGGCGGGAAAGTCGTCAAGCTCAGGGGTTTCGGGTGCTGCGCGGGGCCTCTTGGATGAATGATGCCAGCGTAGCCAACTGTCTCTCGCGGCTGGATGGCGATTTTCAATTTTACAATAACGTCGGCTTTCGCTGCGCCGTGTCACCGGAAACGTAAGGCTGATTTAGTCAGCCAGATAGCGGGCCGGGATTAGGGGATTAAAAATAAGGAAAAAATGCTTTAATCCCCCAATCCCGGCAAAACTTTTCTGACAGTTATACCAACCCCGACTGCTAGCCGAATTCTGCCTCACTTTTGTTGTTCGGCCCAAATCAATTCGCGCAATTCATCAATAGCGACTCGCTCGCCGGTGGTTTCGTCGAGATAGTGCCAGTGTTCCCAGCCATTGCAAGGACCATTGTGCAGCACTTTGCCCACCTGATGGATGGAGCCGATGTACCCGTTGACTTTGACGTGGCCGTTGGCCAGAATGGTCGCCGAGGTTTCTCCCTTTTTGCCAAGATAAAGCTTTTGTCCCGGCTGCAATAAGCCCCGCTCCAGCAAGCTGCTGAATGAAATGCGCGGACGGTCGCGCTTGCTCTTGAAGACAAAAATCTCCTCGACAAAGGGCGGCGGCTGAATGGCCTCGAGGCGCTCCTGGGCCAAGCGCACGTAGACAGTTTCCCGCTCGATGCCAAGCCAATGCCGGTGGAGTTTCTTGGCCACTGCACCGCTAGTGCCGGTGCCAAAAAATGGGTCAAGCACCACATCGCCTGGATTGGAGCTGGACAGGATCACTCGATAGAGCAAAGCTTCCGGTTTTTGGGTAGCGTGAGCTTTGGCGCCGTTGATCCTGATTCTTTCCTTGCCGGTACAGAGCGGAATTTCCCAATCGCTGCGCATCTGCAGGTCGCCATTCAGGGCTTTCATGGCGTGATAATTGAAGGTATAGCGCGCGCCACGATTCTTCTGCGCCCAGAGCAGGGTTTCGTGGGCATTGGTGAAACGAACCCCGCGAAAATTGGGCATGGGCTGGGTTTTGACCCAGACGACGTCGTTGAGAATCCAGTAGCCCAAATCCATCAAAATGGTTCCAACCCGATAAATATTGTGATACGAACCAATGACCCAGATGGTGCCTGTATCTTTGAGGACGCGCCGGCAAGCTTGCAGCCAGTCTCGCGTAAACTGGTCATATTCGGCCAGGCTGTTGAAACGATCCCATTCGTCGTCTACGGCGTCAACTTTGGTCATGTTAGGCCGCCACAACTCTTGCTGCAATTGGAGGTTATAGGGCGGGTCGGCAAATATTAAATCGATGCTCTTTTCAGGCAGAGCGTTGAGCACCTTAAGACAATCGCCCTGGATGATTTGATCGAGGGGTAGTTCCTGTCGCTGCATGGCTGTAGGCCTCATTAAACAGGACTTACGCGGTAGGGTAAGCAAAACGCATGCTGAGTAGGCGTTAGCCGTATCGAAGCGGCGTTTTGCGCAGTTCGCACCCTTCGATACGCCCACTCCCTTCGGTCGCAGGGCTACTCAGGCTGCGTCCTGAGCTTGCCGAAGGGATGCTCACCGCGTAAGTCCTGTCATTAAGTGTTATGTCAATAACGTATTATACCCCTATCCTTCAGATTTTGCACATTATGTTAATTCTCTTGAGAAGTAAGCAGAGTGTAGGCTCTTGCGACCGAGGAAGTGCTAAAGCGGCCTGGTCTGACACTTCCTAAAAGAAAAAGCCGATCAAGGCTTATGAATGGCCCTAACCGGCTTTTTACTATTTTGCCAGGAATCAGAGTTATCTACACTGCTTTCAAATCCGCTCTTATACCCCCAGTGACCTGTACTAACTCATCTGGGGTAATAGCAAAAACCGCATTGGGCGTACCGGCGGCGGCCCAGATAACCTCAAATTGCCAGAAGTCATGGTCAATATAGACCGGTAGCTTGGTGGTGTGACCAAACGGCGGTACCCCGCCGATGGCAAAGCCGGTCGCTTCACGGACGGTGTCGGCGTCGGCACGCTTGACTTTTTTCTTGCCGACGCCACACAGAGCGGCCAGTTTAGCTTCGTCCAGCCGGTTGGGACCGCTGACCAGGGCTATTACCGGCTGACCGTCTACCACAAACAACAGCGATTTGACGATTTGGGCTACGGTACAGCCGATAGCCCTGGCTGCATCCTCGGCGGTCCGAGTAGTTTCGGTAAATTCTTTGATGGTGAGGTCCAACCCTAACTCACGGGCGGCAGCGGCGACTCTTTTGGCGGTGGGGTGCATCACGTGTCTATCCATGAAAATTTAGCTGTGCGGCAGGGTAGCAAAGTTGCAGAGTCGCAAACTGCTACCTTGCGACTTGCTACCCTGCGACCTGTTACTTCCCTCGATTGCCGTTCAACAAGGCATACTCCATACTATCAATCAAAGCTCGCCAACTGGCTTCGATGATGTTGGAGTGAGCCCCAACGGTGGTCCAAAAGTGAGCGGTCCCTTCCTCTTGAAAGTCAATCATCACCCGCGTAGTTGCCGCCGTGCCCGCATCGCTATCCAGGATGCGGACCTTGTAATCGGTCAAATGAATTTTCTGCAACTGCGGGAAATCCTGTTTCAGGGCCCGGCGGAGGGCCAGATTGAGAGCATTAACCGGCCCGTTGCCTTCGGCTACGGTATGGCGAACTTCATCGCCCACCTTAACTTTGACGGTGGCTTCGGTAAAGAGGCCGCGTTTTTGGCGGTTTTCGGTGATGACCATAAAGTCGACTACCTCGAAGGGCGGCTTGTAACCGTTGGTGGCCCGGCGCAGCATCATGTCGACCGAGGCTTCCGCGCCTTCAAAGGTATAACCTTGATTTTCCAATTCCTTGATCTGCTCCAATACTTGCCTGGCCTCTTCGCGGCTGGTGTCTAGACCAAACTCCGCCGCTTTATACAGGATGTTGCCTCGCCCGGATAGCTCAGAAACCACCGCTCGCTTCTCGTTGCCGACCAGGGTGGGGTCCATGTGTTGGTAGCTCTCTTCCACCTTGAGGATCGCGGCCACGTGGATGCCGCCTTTGTGGGCAAAAGCGCTGTGGCCAACAAAAGGCTGGTGATCGTTGGGGGTCATATTAGCCAATTCGTCTACATACCGTGACAGGGCGGTCAAACTGGCTAACTGCTCTTGGCTGACACACGCATAGCCCATTTTTAGCTGCAAATCGGGGATGATGCTGATCAGGTTGGCGTTGCCGACCCGCTCACCGTAGCCATTGATCGTGCCCTGGACATGTCTGGCTCCGCCGCGCACCCCGGCCAAAGCATTGGCGACGCCCAACTCGCAGTCATTGTGCGGGTGAATCCCTATTTGTTGGCCCTCAAACCGAGCTGCGACGCGTTTAGTGATTTCCTCAACTTCCCACGGGGTAGAGCCGCCGTTGGTGTCGCACAAAACGATGCAGTCGGCCCCAGTCTTGACCGCCGCCTGAAGGGTTAACAGGGCATAATCGGGATTGGCCTTGTAACCGTCAAAAAAATGCTCGGCGTCGTAGATAACTTCCTTGCCGCGCTCCTTGAAATAAGCCACGCTCTCTGCAATCATCTCCAGGTTTTCTTCCGGGTCGGTTTCCAGAATGTGGTGGACGTGTAAATCCCAGCTTTTGCCCACCAGGGTGACCACCGGAGTGTTCGCCTCCACCAGCGCTTGGATGTTGGCGTCTTTGTCGCAGGTGGTGTTTTTGTAGCGGGTGCTGCCAAAGGCGGCGATTTTGGCGTGTTTGAGGTCTAATTCATGCTGCCGGGCAAAAAATTCGGCATCCTTGGGATTGGAGCCAGGCCAGCCGCCTTCAATGTAGTGCGCCCCAAACTCGTCCAGTCTTTGAGCAATTTTGAGTTTATCATTGCAAGATAACGAGATGCCTTCACCCTGCGTGCCGTCACGCAAGGTGGTATCGTATAAAAATATCTGGGTCATTGGAACCTCCACAGGTTAGTTATGAGTTTTATTTTTTGAGTCGGTGGGAGCTGAGTTGACGACGCGAGGAGGATAGGATTAAGGCGAGGGGGCAAAATAGCAGGCCAAGATTATTTAGATGCTCTCGGCTTCAGCCTTAACTTTTCCCCCTATCCTCGCCGGCGCGTCAGCGGGTTCCAATGCGACGGGCGACGGCCACAAATTCGGCTATCGCCCGATTGATACCTCTGTTGACTGTAGAATATTTGGGTTGCTTACACATGAAAAAAAGACCTTATTTTAGCATGACCGCCGACTGCAGACCGAGGACCGTCGAAAATTATGGGCGGTCTACCGTCTGCGGTCGGCGGTCGTATATCAGGCTACGGTGATGGTTTTGTCCAGATAAACGTCTTGAATATGATTGAGCAGCTTGGCGCCTTCGGCCATGGGGCGCTGGAAGGCTTTGCGGCCGGAGATCAGGCCCATGCCGCCGCCCCGTTTGTTGACCACGGCGGTAAAGACGGCCTCGGCAAAGTCATTTTTGCCCGATGCGCCGCCGGAGTTGATCAGGCCAGCCCGGCCCATATAATTGTTGGCCACTTGCCAGCGGACCAAATCGATCGGATGGTCGGTGCAGAGTTCCCCGTACATTTTGGAACTGGATTTGCCAAAGCCGATGGCTTTGAAACCGCCGTTATTTTCAGGCAGCTTTTGCTTGATAATATCGGCTTCGATGGTCACGCCCAGATGATTGGCCTGGGCGGTGGTGTCGGCGGCCACGTGGTAATCCACGCCGTCTTTCTTGAAGGCCGAGTTGCGCAGGTAGCACCACAGCACCGTCGCCATGCCCAGCTCGTGGGCATAGGCAAAGGCTTCGCTCACTTCGACAATCTGGCGGTTAGACTCCTCTGAGCCAAAATAAATGGTGGCCCCAACGGCGGTGCAGCCCATATCCCAGGCTTGTTTGACGCTGCCGAACATGACCTGGTCATATTTTTCGGGATAGGTCAACAGTTCGTTGTGATTAATTTTGACAATGAAGGGAATCTTGTGGGCATACTTGCGGGCCACCGACCCCAACACCCCAAAGGTCGAGGCGACGGCGTTGCAGCCGCCCTCGATGGCCAGCTTGATGATATTTTCGGGATCGAAATAGGCCGGGTTGGGTGAAAAAGAAGCGCCAGCCGTGTGCTCGATACCCTGGTCAACCGGCAAAATCGAAAGATAGCCGGTGCCGGCCAGGCGGCCGTGATCGTACATGCTCTGCAAGCTGCGCAAAACTTGCGGGTTGCGGTCCGAAGGCTGCCAGATGCGGTCAACAAAATCGGGGCCGGGTAGGTGGAGTGACTCTTTCGGGATGCCTTTGCAAACGAAACTTAAAAGATCATCTGCTTTATCGCCGAGTAGGTCAATAATCTGATTTGACATGGTAATTCATCCTTTCAAAGATAATGAAAACTAAAAAATCCCCCTTATCCTAAGACTTTTAATTAAGCCTTAGAAGTGGCAAACGTCCTCTAATTAAATGACAGATGTCACCTGTCACGCGGCCCATTAAACCGCCGCCAGCGTATTCACCCGGTCTGCATGAGTCGCCTCATAGGCTTCCACAGCAGCAGCGTGGCGTTGCAGATAGCCGAGTTGGTCAATACCGTTGAGAATACAGGTTTTGCTAAAGTTATCAATCGGAAATTCAACTTTGCGGCCGTCCGGCAGTTGGACGGTTTGGTTGGCCAGGTCAATGGTGATTTGGGTATTCGGCTCCTCTTCAATAAGGCTCAGCAATTGATAGTGGGTTTCTTTATCAACCACTACCGGCACCAGTCCCAGCTTGAGCGAGTTGTTGCGGAAAATGTCGGCAAAACTGGTCGAGATGACCACCTGAAAACCGTAGCCCATGATGGCCCAGGGCGCATGCTCGCGGCTGGAGCCACAGCCAAAGTTGTCGCCGGCCACCAGGATTTTGGCTTTTTGGCCCTGTTCGGTATTTAAGATGAAATCCGGCTTGGGGCTGCCATCGGCCTCGTAGCGCCAATCACAAAACAAATTGTCACCCAGCCCCTTTTTATCGGTCACTTTCAAAAAGCGGGCCGGGATAATCTGGTCGGTGTCCACATTTTCGGTGGGAATAGCGATCATTGTAGCGGTTACAGTAGTGAATTTTTCCATGATTTACATGTCCTTTGTAAAACGTGCTGTGTGGCACGTACTCTAACGCACCCTCACCATGGACTACAGCTAGTTCAGTATTGTCCTCACATCGGTGATTTTGCCGCTGATGGCCGTGGCCACCGCCGTGAGCGGGCTGGCTAAAAAGGTGCGGCCGCCCTTGCCCTGCCGACCTTCAAAATTGCGGTTGCTGGTGCTGACGGCATACTGGCCCGGCTCCAACTGGTCGCCGTTCATGGCAATGCACATCGAGCAGCCGGCCTCGCGCCAGTCGGCCCCGGCCTCTTTGAACACTTTGTCCAACCCTTCAGCCTCGGCCAGCTTTTTGACCTGCTGGCTGCCGGGCACGACCATCATGTACACCCCGTCGGCTACCTTGCGGCCTTTGATCAGGCTGGCCGCCAGGCGTAGGTCGCTGAGGCGGGAGTTGGTGCAGCTTCCCAGGAAAACGACGTCCACTTTTTGGCCCAACAGCGATTGCCCGGGCCGCAGGTCCATGTAAGCCAGGGCTTTTTCCAGGGTTTGCCGCTCGCTGACATCTTTAATCGCAGCCGGGTCGGGAATCGGCTCGGTGATTTTCATGCCCATGCCGGGGTTGGTGCCATAGGTAATCATCGGCCCCAGGGAGTTGGCGTCAATCACAATTTCCTGGTCAAAGGTCGCCCCTTCGTCGGTGGGTAAGGTGCGCCAGTGAGCCACCGCCGTGTCCCAGGCCGCGCCTTTGGGCGCATGAGGGCGACCGACAACGTACTCAAAAGTTGTTTCATCCGGGGCGACCATGCCCGCTCTAGCTCCGCCTTCGATAGACATGTTGCAAATGGTCATACGTTCTTCCATCGTCAGGCCGCGAATGGCGCTGCCCATATACTCGAAGACGTAGCCGGTACCGCCGCCGATACCGATGCGGGAAATCAGGTTGAGGATGATGTCTTTGGCCGACACGCCCGGAGCCAGCGTCCCTTCGACCCGCACGGCGTAGGTTTTGGGCTTGTTTTGCAGCAGACATTGGGTGGCCAGCACATGCTCGATCTCGCTGGTGCCGATGCCGAAGGCCAGCGCGCCAAAGGCGCCATGGGTGCTGGTGTGGCTGTCGCCGCAGACGATGGTCATGCCCGGCTGGGTTAGCCCCAGCTCCGGCCCGATGACATGGACAATACCCCGATTGGGGCTGTGCAGCCCGTGTAGCGGGATGCCAAACTCGATGCAGTTTTTCTCAAGCTGGCTAATCTGCTTGATGACCATGACATCGCTGATAGGGATGTTGGGCGGAGTGGTGGGAATGCCGTGATCCATCGTCGCCACGGTTTTTTCGGGGCGGCGCACTTTCAGCCCCTTCTCGCGCAGGCCGGTGAAGGCTTGGGGCGAGGTGACTTCGTGAACCAGATGCAGATCAATATAAAGCACCGTCGGGTTGCCCGGCTCGGCCATAACAACGTGGTTATCCCAGATTTTTTCAAACAGTGTTTTGGGGTGATGTCCCTTGGTTGACATAGGCTATACCTCGATCTAAATCGAAAAGTTTTGACTCTCCTGGCAGCATAAAATTGGGTCTTATAAAACGTGATGCGTCATGCCTAAATGGGGAATGTAACTTCCTCGTTACGCATCACGCATCACGTACTACGGCTATAAGTTTAGCACAATCTTTATAATTCAGCCAATAGTTTAGGCGCGGGCCAGTTTAAACTAATCCGCTTTAGTCGATTGGGGCACTCTGCTGGGTCAGTCGTTGCGTGCGCACCAATGAGGCGACAACGGCAACCGCCAGGATACCGGCAATTACCCCCAAGGATACGCCAATGGGGATTTTATAAAAATCTACAATCACCATTTTCACTCCCACAAAAGTGAGCACAACAGACAGACCCAACTTCAAATAATGGAATTTATCTATCACGCCTGCCAGCACAAAATAGAGTGAGCGCAGGCCCAAGATGGCAAAAACATTGGAAGTGTAGATGATAAAAGGATCATTGGTCACGGCAAAGATGGCCGGAATGGAGTCGAGGGCAAAAACCAGGTCGGTACTCTCAACGATGAGCAGCACCAAAAAGAGCGGCGTGGCCATCAAGATTCCGGCCTGGCGAATAAAAAATTTATCCCCCGCATATTTGGGTGACACTCGCATGAAGCGCCGGAACAGTTTGACCAGCGGATTATCTTCTGGATGAATCTCTTCGTCGCGGTGAAAGGCCATCTTGATGCCGGTAAAGATCAGGAAGCCGCCGAAGATGTAGATAACCCAATGGAACTCTTTGAGTAGAGCCGCACCAACGGCAATCAGAATGCCGCGCATAATCAAAGCGCCGATAATACCCCAGAAAAGTACCCGGTGCTGGTACAAGGCCGGTACAGCAAAATAGGTAAAAATGAGGACAAAGACAAAGATA
>CAZRYD010000128.1:12023-16856 GCA_964604225.1 uncultured Caldilineaceae bacterium | reverse complement strand
CGAAGGGGCGCGGGATGTGCTGTCTGACCGCGAGATTGCCGCCGCCGACGTGGTCATTATCAGTTCCGATATCCACGTGGATATGAGCCGCTTTGCCGGCAAGCCGATCTACGCGGCCTCGACCAGTGAGGCTATTCGCTTCACCAAATCGGTCATCGAGGCTGCCCTGGGCGAGGCCAAGGAGAACATCGTCGCCCCGCCGCCTGAGCCGGCTCCGACCCTGCCCAAAGCAGAAACTACCGGCGAGAAAAAGAAAATCGTGGCCATCACTTCCTGCCCCACCGGCATTGCCCATACCTTTATGGCCGCCGAAGGGGTCAAGCGGGGGGCCGAGTCGTTGGGCCACTGGGTCAAGGTCGAGACGCAAGGATCGGTCGGTTCCCAGAATACTCTGACCGAGCAGGAGATTCGGGAGGCCGATATAGTGCTGATTGCCGCCGATACCAAGATTGACAAGGGCCGTTTTGGCGGTAAGCGCATCTACGAAACCTCGACCAAAGCCGCCATCCACAACGGGGCCGAGGTGGTGGAAAAAGCGCTGGCCGAGGCCACGGTTCCAGGGGGCGGCGGGGCCAAAGCCGATCTGGCCACAGAAGTAGAACAGCTCAAAAAGCAGCGCTCGGCTACCCGTACCGGCCCTTACAAACACATGATGACCGGTGTCTCCTATATGCTGCCCTTTGTGGTCGCCGGGGGGTTGATGATTGCTCTGGCCTTTGCCTTTGGCGGCATTTACGTGTATGAGGCTGAAAACACCTTCGGCTGGGCGCTCTTCCAGATTGGCGCACCCTCCGCCTTTGCCCTGATGGTGCCCATCCTGGCCGGCTTTATTGCCTACTCCATCGCCGACCGGCCCGGCCTGGCTCCGGGCATGATTGGTGGGATGCTGGCCAGCAGCATCGGGGCCGGGTTTTTAGGCGGGATCGTGGCCGGATTTATTGCCGGCTATAGCACCAACTGGCTCAACAAAGTCATCAAGTTGCCAAGCACGTTGGCTGGCTTAAAACCTGTGTTAATTTTGCCCCTGTTAGGCGCAGCCGTGACCGGGTTGTTGATGATCTATGTCGTCGGCACACCCGTTAAGTTAGCCCTGGATGCCCTGACCGCCTGGCTCCAGGGGATGCAGCAATCGAGCGCAGTGGTGTTGGGGCTGATTATCGGATTGATGATGGCCTTTGATATGGGCGGCCCGGTCAACAAAGCCGCCTATGCCTTCTCGACCGGGCTGCTGGCCAGCGAACTTTACATGCCGATGGCCGCGGCGATGGCCGCCGGGATGACCCCGCCGCTGGGCCTGGCCCTGGCCTCGATCCTGTTCAAAGATCGCTTCACCCACGACGAGCAGGAAGCCGGCAAAGCCGCCTCCGTGCTAGGGATTTCTTTCATTACCGAGGGAGCCATCCCCTTTGCCGCCCGCGACCCGTTCCGGGTCATCCCGTCAATTATGGCCGGCTCCGCCGTGACCGGGGCATTGTCGATGTTGTTTGGCTGCGAACTGCGCGTTCCCCACGGCGGCATCTTCGTCCTGCCCATTCCTAACGCCGTGACGAATTTGCCGATGTACATCGTGGCGATTTTGGTCGGGACGCTGGTGACGACCGGAGCGTTGTACCTGCTCAAAAAACCGTTGTTCGAAACAATACCAGCCGGGGCCGTCGCACCAGCGGGGAAGTAGTGTCTTGACCCTGGAGACCTGACAGGCTCGCTCCGCGAAAACCTGTCAGGTCTGCTCACATCCAAAAAGATAAGGAGGGAATGATGACTCTACTGACCAACTCACCCGCCTGGCAGGCCCTCAAAAAGCATCAACAAGAGCTGGCCAACGTCCATATGCGCGACCTGTTTGCCCACGACCCGCAGCGTTTCGAGCGATTTTCGTTGCGGCTGGGGAACATTCTGTTTGATTATTCCAAGAACCGGATCACCGCAGCCACAATGTCGCTCTTAATGGATTTGGCCCGCCAGGCCAACCTGGCCCAAAAGATTGAGGCTATGTTCCGCGGCGAAAAAATCAACACGACCGAAAACCGGGCCGTGCTGCACATCGCCCTGCGCAATCGGGCCAACCGGCCCATTCTGGTGGATGGTCGGGACGTGATGCCCGAAGTCAACCACGTTTTGGCTCATATGCGGCGCTTCAGCGAGGCCGTTCGTTCCGGGGAGTGGCGAGGGTACACCGGCCAAGCCATCACCGATGTGGTCAACATCGGCATCGGCGGCTCGGACCTTGGACCGAAAATGGTCACGGAGGCGCTTAAGCCTTATGGCAGCCCCAATTTACGGGTCCACTTTGTGTCCAACATTGACAGCACCGATTTGGCTGAGACTCTGAAATCGGTAAGGCCGGAAACAACGCTCTTTCTGGTGGCCTCCAAAACCTTCACCACCCAGGAAACCATGACCAACGCTCATTCGGCCAGAGATTGGTTTCTGGCCACTGCCAGGGATAAAGCCGCCATCGCCAAACATTTTGCGGCGCTGTCTACCAATGCCGCTGCCGTGACCGACTTTGGAATTGATACGGAGAATATGTTTGAGTTTTGGGATTGGGTGGGGGGTCGCTATTCGCTGTGGTCGGCCATTGGGCTATCTATTGCCCTGTACCTGGGCATGGACAATTTTGAAACCCTGTTGGCCGGGGCACACGCCGTAGATGAGCATTTCCGTACCGCCCCCTTTGAGCAGAATGTGCCGGTCATTATGGGGCTGCTGGGTTTGTGGTACAATAACTTCTTTGCGGCCCAATCGCACGCCATCCTACCCTACGATCAATACCTGCTGCATTTCCCGGCCTATTTCCAGCAGGGTGATATGGAAAGCAACGGCAAGAGTGTCACGCACCAGGGTGAGTGGGTGGATTACACCACCGGCCCAATCATCTGGGGCCAGCCCGGCACCAACGGCCAGCACGCCTTCTACCAACTCATCCACCAGGGGACGAAGCTCATCCCGTGCGATTTTCTGGCGGCCGCCCAGAGCTACAATCCCCTGGGGGAACACCAGCCCATCCTGCTCTCGAACTTTTTTGCCCAAACCGAGGCTCTGATGAAAGGCAAAACGCCGGAAGAAGCGCGAGCCGAGTTGAGCGCGACCGGCCTGACCGGAGCAGCCCTGGAGAGGCTGGTCGCCGCGAAAACTTTCCCCGGCAACAAGCCGACCAACTCTTTCCTCTACCCCAAACTCACCCCGGAAATCCTTGGTGCCCTCATCGCCCTGTACGAGCACAAGATTTTTACCCAGGGCGCTATCTGGAACATCAATTCCTTTGACCAGATGGGCGTCGAGTTGGGTAAGCAGCTCGCCAAAGTGATCCTGCCGGAACTTAAGGGAGAGCAGGCGGTTTCGACCCACGACTCTTCGACCAATGGATTAATCAACTACTTCAAGCGTGTTCGTTGAACTAAATATTACGGCTTAATCGCCTGTCGCCTGGGATTGAAATTCCAGGCTGATATCTCAAGTCGGCTCAAGCCGACTCAAAATGCACTCTTGAAGCCACAAATTGAGTATGCTTTAGCATACTTCAGCTATCAGCCCTGAGCTGAAGCTCAGGGCGGGCCACATAAGGAGATGACAAAGATGATGATGCAAGACGTGTTAGGCTTGATTCTGGGCGGAGGGCAGGGCACCCGCCTGTATCCGCTGACCAAGAAACGATCCAAACCGGCGGTGCCGGTGGCCGGTATCTATCGCCTGATTGATATTCCCATCAGCAACTGCCTGAACGCCGGCATTGATAAGATTGCTATTCTGACCCAGTTCAATTCGGTTTCGCTGCACCGTCATATTTTCGGCACTTACAGCCGCGATATGTTCACCCAGGGCTGGGTGCAAATCTGGGCCGCCGAACAAACGCCGCGCAGCACCAGTTGGTATCAGGGCACTGCCGATGCCGTCCGGCGGCAATTGGTTGAAATTCAGCGCTCGGGCGTCAAATACGTGCTCATTCTGGCCGGAGATCACCTTTATCGGATGGATTATCACGATTTTGTGCAATACCACGTGGATACCAACGCCGATATCACCCTGGCCGTGCAGCCGGTTGAAGCCAAAGACGCTCCCGGCCTGGGCATTCTCAAACGCAGCCCTGAAGGCGAAATTGTCAGCTTTACCGAGAAACCCAAACCTGACGCCTTGGCCGGGCTGGAAAGCGTCTCCGACTCCGACAAGCCGTTTATGGCCTCGATGGGCATTTATGTTTTTTCGACGGAGCTCCTCTCCGAATTGTTGGAAACGCCCGGCGACGACTTTGGCAAAGACCTCATCCCCCACTCGCTGTCCGATTATCGGGTCATGGGCTACGTCTTTGATGGTTATTGGGCTGATATTGGGACGATTCGCCGCTTTTACGAGGTCAACCTAGAGATGGCTTCGCCCAATCGTCCCTTTGATTTGAACATCCCCCACCGCCCGATCTACACCCGCCCCCGCTTTCTGCCGCCCACCGAGGTCCACGGCGCTCGCCTGGATCAGGTGCTGCTGGCCGATGGCTGCCGTGTGGACGAGGCCGAAATCACCAATTCGGTAATTGGCCTGCGCAGCATTATTGGCTCGGGCGTCGTCATTCGGGACTCCATCCTCATGGGGGCTGACTCCTACGAAACCGAAGAAGACCTGGCTAAAAACAAGCGCCTGGGCCGGCCAGACATCGGCATCGGCGCAGGCTCGATCATCGAGGCGGCCATCATTGACAAAAATGCGCATATTGGGCGCAACGTTCGTATTCGCCACCTGCCCGACCGGCCCGATGACGAAACCGAGAACTGGGTGGCCCGCGAAGGACTGGTGGTGATTCCTAAAACTGCGGTCATCCCTGATAATACGGTGATTTGA
>CAZRYD010000128.1:1571-11923 GCA_964604225.1 uncultured Caldilineaceae bacterium | reverse complement strand
ACGAGTTGAATGAGGAAGTGGCCTATGCCATTGGCCGGGCCTTTGCCGCCTTTTTGCAGGTGGATACGGTGATCGTGGGGCGAGACATGCGTCTCTCCGGCCCGCAGATGTTCGACGCCGTTACCCGCGGCCTGATGGCCCAAGGAGCCGACGTCATCAATATCGGCATGGTCAGCACCGATCAATACTATTACGCCTGCGCCACCTTGGGCCACGCCGGCATCATGGTTACGGCTTCGCACAACCCCAAAGATTACAGCGGTTTCAAAATGGTCCGCAAAATGCCACAGCTCCTCAGTGGCGATGAAGGTATTCAAGACCTGCGCCGGATTGTTGAAAACGACGCTTATTCCACGCCAACCCGCCAGGGTGTGATGACGGAGATAGACCTGAGCGAGGATTTTGTCAATTATGTGGTCAGCTTGATTGACCGTGAGGCCCTGCTGCCCCTGAAAGTGATTGCCGATACCGGCAACGGCATGGTCGGACCCATCCTGAAACGGGTCTACGAGCGCCTGCCCAACGTCGAACTGATCGGGATGTATCTGGACCCCGACGGCAGCCTGCCCAATCACGGCCTGGACCCGCTCCAACCCGAAAACCGGGCCGAGTTGCAGGCGCGGGTTCCGGCGGAAAGGGCCGCGGTCGGCTTTGCCTTTGACGGCGACGGCGACCGCTTTTTCACCATGGACGACCGGGGCCAGTTTGTGTCCGGCGACTTTATGACCGCTCTGCTGGGGTCGTACCTGTTGGAAAAATATCCTGAGTCCAAGGTGTTGTATGATGTCCGGGCCTCGTGGGCCGTGCCGGACCTGATCAAGTCTGCCGGCGGTATCCCCTTGATAGAGCGGGTCGGCCACGCCTTCATCAAGGCCCGCATGGCCAAAGAAGAGGCCATTTTCGCCGGAGAGGTGAGCGGCCACTACTACTTCAAGGATTTCTTCTTTGCCGACTCCGGCCTCGTACCCTCACTCTATATCCTGGAAATGCTGTCCAAAAAGAAGGCCAAACTGTCTGAGTTGCTGCAACCCCTGGAAGCCGAATATTTTATCTCCGGCGAAATCAATACGCGTATCTCCGGCGACCCCAAGGCCAAAACGAAGGAACTGGCCGAAATCTTCCAGGATGGCCTGGTGGAATGGCTGGATGGCGTCTCGGTGACTTATTACGATTGGCACTTCAACGTCCGCCCTTCTAACACCGAGCCGCTACTGCGGCTCAACCTAGAGGCCAAATCCAAGGGGCTGATGGAAGAGAAGCGGGATCGGATTTTAGACCTTATACGGGCTTGAGCAGGAAGATTGGAGGTAAATTTGAACACTACTGCATTTCTAACCGATTTTGATCGTTATCTGTTGGGCGAGGGCAGCCACGAACGGACCTACGAAAAGATGGGCGCTCATCTGATCGAACTGGACGGCCAGCCGGGGGTTCACTTTGCCGTGTGGGCGCCCAATGCCCGGCAGGTTTTTCTGATGGGCGACTTCAACGGCTGGCACGGCGAGAGCCATCCGCTGCACGCCAGCGAGAGTGGTATCTGGACGCTGTTTGTGCCGGACTTGGCCGAATACACCGTCTACAAATACCGGATTGTGGCCCAAAACGGCGAGAGTTTTGACAAGGCCGACCCCTATGGCCTGGCCATGGAGCAGCGCCCCAGAACGGCTTCGGTGGTGGTCAACCTTGATCGCTACGCCTGGGGCGACGCTGACTGGGTCAGCCGCCGGGCCGAACACCAGGCGCTGGACAAACCTATTTCCATTTATGAACTGCATCTTGGTTCGTGGCGCAAGGTTCCAGATGAGAAATGGGGCAGCCGCTACCTGAGTTATCGGGAGTTGGTCGCTGAATTGATCCCCTACGTTGTTGAAATGGGCTACACCCATATCGAGCTGCTGCCCATCACCGAGCACCCTCTTGATGCGTCGTGGGGGTATCAGGTGCTGGGTTTCTATGCCCCTACCAGCCGTTTTGGGACCCCTGAAGATTTAATGTATTTCATTGACCAGTGTCACCAGCATAACCTGGGAGTCATCCTGGATTGGGTGCCGGCCCACTTTCCCAAAGATGGGTCGGGCCTCAACTACTTTGACGGCACTCATCTTTACGCCCACGCCGACCCCCGCCAGGGCGAACACCAGGATTGGGGGACACTCATCTTCAATTATGGGCGCAACGAGGTGCGGGCGTTTCTCATTTCCAATGCCCTGTTCTGGCTTGACAAATATCATTTTGATGGGTTGCGGGTCGATGCCGTAGCCTCGATGCTCTACCTGGACTACTCGCGTGAAGAGGGGCAGTGGGTGCCTAATGAGTACGGGGGCCGGGAAAACCTGGCGGCGATCAGCTTTTTGCGTAAGATGAACGAGGTCGTTCATGGCGTCTTTCCCGGCGTGCTGACTATCGCCGAGGAGTCCACGGCCTGGCCGATGGTTTCTCGCCCAACCTATACGGGTGGGCTAGGTTTTAGCCTGAAGTGGAATATGGGCTGGATGCACGATACCCTGAAATATATGAGCAAAGACCCCATCCATCGCGCTTACCATCACCATGATCTGACCTTCAGCCTGCTCTACGCCTTTAACGAGAACTTTGTACTGCCGCTCTCGCATGATGAAGTGGTGCACGGCAAAGGTTCGCTGCTCAACAAAATGGCGGGCGATGAATGGCAGAAATTTGCCAACTTGCGGGCTTATTACGGCTTCATGTGGGGTCATCCCGGCAAAAAGCTTCTGTTTATGGGCAGTGAATTTGCTCAGTGGCAGGAATGGAATTTTAACACCGGCCTGGAATGGGCCGCCCTGACCGCTCCTAACCATGAAGGGGTACAGCGGCTTGTCAAAGATCTGAATCAACTGTATCAACAGGAGCCGGCCCTGTATGAAAACGACTTCGAATGGACCGGCTTCGCCTGGCTTGACGCCAATGACAGCGCCAATAGTACCTTATCCTTCATCCGCAAGGCTAAATCGTCCGCTGACTTTATCGTTGTCATCAGCAATCTTACCCCGGTGCCACGACTGGGTTATCGGGTCGGCGTGCCCAAGCCGGGTTACTATCGCGAGATTCTCAACAGCGACTCTGAACATTATTGGGGCAGCAACATGGGTAATGGGGGCGGCCAAACAACGGAGGATATTCCCATGCACGGGCAGCCCCACTCTCTGGCCCTGACCCTGCCCCCTTTAGCAACGATCATGCTCAAATTAAAGTAGTGGTGGAAATAAAAATATTATTTGGCGGTCGGCGGTCAGCCGTCGGCGGTCTATTTACGAGGAGTAAAAACCATGTCAGACTTAAAAAATAAAATCGCTCCCGGCGTCGTTACCGGCGACAAAGTCCAAGAACTGTTTGCCCTGGCCAAAGCTCATCAATTTGCTTTACCGGCGGTAAACGTCACTGGGACCAACACTATCAATGCCACCCTGGAAACGGCCAAAGAGGTTAATGCCCCGGTGATTGTCCAGTTTTCTAACGGCGGCGCCGCCTTCATCGCCGGCAAGGGGGTGAGTAATGCTAACCAGCAGGCGTCCATTGTCGGGGCTGTCTCCGGCGCACACCATGTGCGCCAATTAGCCGAACTGTACGGCGTCCGGGTCATTCTGCATACCGATCATGCCGCCAAGAAATTATTACCCTGGGTGGATGGCATGCTCGACGCCGGGGAAGCGTTTTACCAAGTTCACGGCGAACCGTTGTTCAGTTCGCACATGCTCGACCTGTCGGAAGAGCCGCTCAAAGAAAACATTGAAACTTGCCAGCGCTACCTGGAGCGGATGAGCAAAATCGGCATGACCCTGGAACTGGAACTGGGCGTCACCGGCGGCGAAGAGGATGGTGTGGACCACTCCGGCGTCGAAAGCTCCCGGCTCTACACCCAACCCGAAGAAGTGTGCTACGCCTACGAGGAGTTGATGAAAGTCAGCGACAAGTTTACGATTGCCGCCGCCTTTGGGAATGTGCATGGAGTTTATGCGCCGGGCAACGTTAAGCTACGCCCGGACATCTTGCTGAACTCGCAAAAGTATATCCAGCAGAAGCTGGGCACCGGCGAAAAGCCGATCAACTTTGTGTTTCACGGCGGCTCCGGCTCCAGCCCGGCAGATATCCGAGCCGCCATCTCTTACGGGGTCATCAAAATGAACCTTGACACCGATCTGCAATGGGCCTTCTGGGATGGCATCAGGGGTTACTATCAGGAGAAGGCAGGCTATCTCCAGGCCCAAATAGGCAACCCGGAAGGAGCAGCCAAACCCAACAAGAAATATTATGACCCGCGGGTCTGGCTCAGAAAAGGCGAAGAGTCGGTCAAAGTCCGCCTGAAGCAGGCGTTTGAAGAGTTAAACAACGTCAATACCCTGGCTTAAAACAATCAAAAACAATGGAGTCCATTTACATCTTTGGTCACAAAAATCCAGATACCGACTCGATCTGCTCGGCCATTGCCTACGCCTTTCTAAAAAATTCGCAAGCCGCGGGTCATATCCCGGCGCGCCTGGGCGACCTCAACCGCGAGACCAAATTTGTACTCAGTTCTTTTGACCTGCCCGAACCGGTCTTTCTGCCGCACATTTTCGTCCGCGCTCAAGATGTGATGACGACCGGGGTGATCAGTGCGCCGGCCACCTGCACCATTCACGACGTGGGCCAGTTAATGAACGAACATCACATCCACGCCGTGCCGATTGTGGATGAAACAGGCCGGGTGCAAGGAGTTGTCACCGAGCACGCTCTGGCCCGCAACTACTTGAAAGAACTGCACGTGCAGGGGTTAGGCGAGACCCCGACTGAACTGGGTAAAATCGTTGACACGCTCAATGGCCGACTCGTCAGGGGCGAGCTGGCCAGCCGGGTGGGCGGCCACGTGGTCATTGGGGCCATGAGTCCCGAAGCGATGGTCGGCTATATAACGCCGGGCGACCTGGTGATTTTAGGCAACCGGGAGAATGCTCAGGAGGCGGCGCTCCACTGCCAGATTTCCTGCCTGATTATTACCGGCAATTTCGACCCTTCCCCGGCCATTCAGCAGTTGGCCTGTGAGCAGAACGCGGCTATTGTGGTGACCCCCCACGATACTTTTGCTACCGCCCGGCTGATCAATTTAAGCGTGTCAGCGCTGCACATGCTCGACAGCGAGGTACTGACGGTCACTCCCGACTCGCTCATTAGAGAAATCGGCCCGGACCTGGTCAACTCCCGCTCGGCCATTGCCCTGGTTAACGATGACGAGGGACACCTGGTCGGCGTTTTGACCAAGAGCGACCTGGTGACCCGGCGGCGGCGGCAGGTGATTTTGGTCGATCACTCGGAACGCAGCCAGTCAGTTGACGGCATCGAGCACGCCACAATTCTGGAGATTCTGGACCACCACCGGCTGGGCGGCCTGCAAACGGCGGAGCCAATTCTGGCCCTGATTGCTCCGGTCGGCTGCACGGCCACACTGGTGTTGCGTCGCTACAATGAACTGGGACTGAAGCCGCCGCCGGAAATAGCCGGGCTGATGGTCGGCGCGATTCTCTCAGACACTATGCTTTTGAAATCGCCGACGACCACCGCCGAAGATGTCACCGCTGTGAAATACCTGGGCGAGGTGTTGGGCGAAGACCCCCTGGCCTTCGGTAGACGCATGTACAACGCCAAGTTCGACCTGGCAGCCCTATCGCCTGAAGCCCTTGCCACCAATGACCTGAAAACCTTTGTCTTTGGCCCGGTGACGGTCGGTATTGGCCAGGTGGAGGTGGCCGACAAAACGGCGGTTTTGGCCCGTAAAGCCGAAATTCTGGAGGCGATGAGCCGTTTTCAAGCCAGCCATAATTTCGACCTGATGCTGCTGATGGTCAGCGACATCCTACTCGAAGGAACCGAACTGCTGGCCGTGGGTCACACCCGTCTGGTCGAAAAAGCGTTCGGGGCATCACTCCAAGAACAAGGTCTTTATCTGCCCGGCGTGCTGTCCCGCAAGAAGCAGGTTGTGCCGGCGATTGCAAATGCCGTTTAGGAAAGGGAAACCACCTATAAAATGCCAAAGACAAGAAAAAAATAAAACGAGGTTCGGAGATGAGTGCAGTTGTCAATTGTGCGGCCTATTCAAATGGCCGCCGTGTGGCCAGCCTTGAAATAAACGAGATCAGCCAAGTCCTCAAGCAACCTGATAGATTCGTTTGGATCGGGCTTTACGAGCCTGGCGAGGAGCTGCTGCTGCAGATTCAAGGCGAGTTCGGGTTGCACCCCCTGGCGATCGAGGATGCCCACTGCGCCCACCAGCGGCCTAAGCTTGAGACCTACGGCGGCTCGCTTTTTATTGTACTCTGCACCGCGCAGATGAATTACAAACTGCGTCGTGTTGATTTCGGCGAGACGCACTTCTTCCTCGGCGCTAACTTTATCATCTCCGTGCGCCATGGATCGTCCCGGCCTTATACGGAAGTGCGGGCCCACTGCGAGAGCACACCCTACCTGCTGCGTAAGGGGCCGGGGTTTGCACTCTACGCGATCATGGACTCAATTGTGGATCAATATTACCCGATCATTGACACCCTCGAGCAGGAGCTTGAAGCGCTCGAGGAGAAGATTTTTGATGAAAAGCCCAGCCGCGAGACCACCGCGCAGATCTATCAGCTCAAGCGCGAACTGCTCGAAGTCAAGCGGGCTGTCTCGCCGCTGATTGACATCTGCAACCGGCTGGTACGCTTTGACCTCGAATTGATTCCCGAGGACATCCGGCCCTACTTCCGCGATGTCTATGACCACGCCATTCGCCTTAACGAGATGGTGGATAACGCGCGCGAGTTGCTGAACGGCGCGCTCGAAGCCAACTTCTCGCTGATCTCCATCTCACAAAACGAAGTGTCGAAGAAGTTCGCCGGGTGGGCGGCGATCATCGGGGTGCCTACTATGATCGCCGGGATTTACGGGATGAACTTCAAATTTATGCCCGAATTAGATTGGCCCTACAGCTACCCGGTGGTGCTGTCCTTGACATTTGGCTCATGCGCCCTGCTCTACCTGCTTTTCAAACGGTCTGGCTGGATATAATTTGAGTGGCGTCGCCGGCTACACCAAAGATACCGACCAGAACCGGGAATTCCGGCAGCAGATTGAGGATGCACAGCTCTTGCTCACGGCCTACCGGGCCGGGTTGATTAAAGAAAATTAACCGCTATTTTATATTAAGGAGGCTTTACTATGTCTAAAATTGGTATTGTCGGTACAGGATTGGTGGGAGCCACCGCCGCTTATGCCCTGGCGATGCGTGGGATTGGCGGCGAGTTGGTGCTGGTCGACAAAAACCAGGCCCGCGCCCGAGCCGAAGCTGACGATATTTTGCATGCCGTTCCTTTCGCCCACCCCATTCGGGTCAGCGCCGGAGATTATGTCGATTTGACCGGCAGCCAGGTGGTAATTATTGCCGCCGGGGTGGGCCAGAAACCGGGTGAAACGCGCCTGCAACTCCTGGAACGCAATGCTATTATCTTCAAAAGCATGATTCCCGAAGTGCTAAAATATGCACCAGAGGCGGTGCTGGTAGTGGCAACGAACCCGGTGGATATTATGACCCATTTAACGGCCCGTTTTGCGGCGGAATTTGGGGTGCCGACGACACGGATCTTCGGTTCAGGCACAACCCTCGATACGGCTCGTTTTAGAGCCTTGCTCAGCAATCATGTGGGGGTAGCCGCCAACAATGTGCACGGTTATGTAATCGGTGAGCATGGCGATTCAGAGGTGTTGACCTGGTCACGGGTCACCGTGGGGGTGATTCCCCTGGAAGATTACTGTCGCACCCAAAAGATGCAACTCGACGAGGCGCTCCGGCAATCTATCGACCAGAAGGTCAGGCAGGCTGCTTATTCGATTATTGAAGGCAAAGGCGCCACCTATTATGGGATTGGCAGCGCCCTGGCCCGAATTGTCAGCGCCGTTTTAGACGATCAACGGGCCGTTCTGACCGTTTGCAGCCCTGTAGCCAGGGTGGTCGGCGTGTCCGACATTACCCTGGCGCTGCCGCACATTGTTGGCCGGCAGGGTATCCAGGGCACGATCTCGCTGCCGCTCGATGAGGCTGAAGAAGCTGCCTTGAGCGCCAGCGCCAAAATTATCAGGACAGCCATTGATGAGCTTGAAAAAGCGCTGTAGGCTGCGCTCTGAAATTACCATCTTTAGAGGAGACGTTTGGCATGATTAAGGCGCTCACCATCTTGCTCATCTTCCAGCTTGTGGGCGAGATCATCAGCCGGGCCTGGCATTTACCTGTGCCAGGCCCGGTTTTAGGCATGGTATTCTTGTTTATTGGGCTATGGGTCAAAGGTTCAACACCCCCGGAACTCAAGGATACAGCCAGCGGCATCTTGCAGCATCTATCGCTCTTGTTTGTTCCGGCGGGGGTAGGCGTGATGGTCCATTTTGCTTTAATTCAGCAGGAGTGGCTGGCCTTGATAATTACCCTGGTCGGGAGCACCGTTATCGCTATGATCGTGACGGCGTTAAGCATGCTCTTTTTACGCCGGCTAGCCAGGAGTTAGCCATGGGACTTAATTTAACCGATACCTGGGTTTATCTGGCGCAAACGCCGCTGTTGTGGCTGACCGCCACGCTGGTGGTGTATCAAGTGGCCTACTTTTTTTATCAGCGGGCTAATTACCTGCCGCTGTTGAATCCGGTACCCATTGCTGTAGTGGCGCTGATCACGCTTCTGCTAGCCACAGAAACCCCTTACCAAACCTATTTTGACGGCGCCCAGTTTGTTCATTTTTTGCTGGGACCGGCCACAGTGGCCCTGGCGATTCCGCTCTATAATCATTACGCCAAGTTAAAGCAGTTGCTGATCCCGGTGCTGGGGGCCTTATTGATTGGCTCGGCCACGGCCATTGTCTCGGCGGTGGGGCTGGGCTGGCTGCTGGGGCTGTCTCACGAGACCCTGCTCTCGCTGGCGCCTAAATCCATTACCACGCCCATCGCCATGGGCGTATCCGAGCAAATTGGGGGATTGCCTTCATTAACGGCGGCGCTGGTCATTCTGACCGGCATTATTGGCGCAACAGTGGCCAAAGAGGTACTGGACCTGCTGCGGGTTCGAGACAATAGCATTCGAGGGTTTGCTATGGGTCTCTCTGCTCATGGACTCGGCACGGCCCGGGCCTTTCAAATGCACGATGAAGCCGGCGCCTTTTCCGGCCTGGGCATGGGGCTGAATGGTCTGGCGACAGCTATTTTGGTGCCGATTTTAATTCAACTAATGAAGTTGTAGGCGCAGATCATAACCGGGTTAATAGCTAAAGATCGCTCATTAGCGATGACGCTATGCCCCTCCCGGATAGCGATCTGCCCTTTGAGCATTTCGGGGTGGCCGAGTTAATTCCGCTCAAAAATGACCACGGCCACCCCGCCCCGCCCTACCTCTAGCGTGGTCGAGACATCCACTCCGTCGGCGCTGAGCTGGTATTTAGCCGGAATCAGCGGGGCAAACTCGCAGTAATAAGGACCGTACTCCGGTTTTGCGCCGGTTAAGCAGGTGGCGCGATAGGGGTTGGGGTCATTTGTCACCATGGTCAGATGGACCGGGTGCTTGAGCATCCCTTCGACGCTGACCCGAATCACCGCAAACCAGTTGCCGGGGATGGTTACATTGGTTGGGACTCGCACCCGCCAGGTTGGACTTGGCGGGGTTGGCGTTGCCGTCGGCGGGGGCGTTGCCGTGAGAGTCGGAGAAATCGTCGCCGCCGGCGTTCCGGCGGGAGTCGCTGGGGGCAAAGTCGGGGTAGCGGTCAAGGTTGACACTGGCGGCGTCTCGGTCGGAATTTCCTCAGTTGGGGTTGGTGATGGGGTGGCTGTCAGCGTTGGGGTTGAGGAGGTGGTGGGAGTCGGGGTAGCGGTGGGCGTCGCCAGCAACGTCGGCGTAGGTGTGGGTGTGGCCGGAACCAACGGTTCAAAGACAACCTCGGTTAGCGCGCCGGAGGGTAAATCAAAGTCGAAGCGGGCTGAGACACTGGGCACGGTCAAGATGTAGCGCCCCGGCGTCAGCGGGGCAAATTCCAGGGCATCCGGGCCGTATTCGGGTTTAGAGCCGGTTTTGCCGGTGGCCTGCCAGGTCCAATTGACCGCGGCCAGAGTGACCGGCACATTCTTCTGGCCGCTGACCCAAATCCGGGCGATGCTCGACCAACCGGCGATGGGCACCATCCGCCGGATGCGCCCCACCCAGGCAGACGGGCTGGCCGGAGTTGGTGTGGCCGAGGGTGACGGGGTGGCGGTAGCTGTTGGAAGGCGGGTAGCCGTAGCTGAGGCCGTGGGCAGGGGTGACGGGGTGGCGGAGGGAGTTGGGGTGGCTGTCGCCACAGGGCCGGGCGTTGGGC
>CAZRYD010000128.1:0-1471 GCA_964604225.1 uncultured Caldilineaceae bacterium | reverse complement strand
GTAGGGGTAATGGCCTGGCTTGTGTCAAACAGCACTTCGGCGATGGTGCTGGCCGGCAGGTTCAAACGAAAAGTGGTGTTCAGGCCCTGAGGCGTAATCAGGTACGTTCCGGCGGCCAGAGGCGCGAATTCGAGGGCGTCCACGCCGTACTCCGGTTTGGTGCCTACATAGCCCACCGCCCGCCACGTGCCATTTTCTACTGCAATGGTGACGGGCAGCCCAATTTTGTTTCTCACCCAGACCCGTACAATGCTGGACCAGCCGAGGATGGGGCTGGTGCGGACCAATTTGCCTTGCCAAACCGGGGTGAGCGTTGCGGTTGGGCTGGGGCCGGGGGTGGGGGTAAAAATCGAACCACCTTGATAGTGATAAGCCCCCAGCAATGTGTCGGCCCGATCATAAACCAAAACGGCCATCTCCGCCGGGGTCAAATTGGGCAGCGTCAACAGCGGCGAGGCATAGGGCTGGCCCGGCTGAAGCGACACCCGCGTGTCGAACAACACTTCATTGGTGGTGCGACGCAGTAATAAAATTCGCGCCTCAGCACTTGGGCGGGTGACGGCCAGACGCAGGCGGGTCTGGTCGCCTATATCTTCCAGGCGCAAAGCCAGGCGATCATTGGCCCAGGTCAGGCTGCCCAGGCCGGCGACCGGATACCAGCGCTCCGGCCAGCTTAGGGCTGTATGCGCCTCCAGGCGGCGGGTGTCGGCGAAAGTAGGGGCGACGCCGCCATGTATTTCCACATAGCTGGAGTTATCGTCGGTGTAGAGATCGGGCGAGATAGCCTTGGGGCCGGAACCGAAGGCAAAGAACTTGGCCCCTTGGGCCAGGCGGCTGTCGTAGGTGCGGACCACACCTTCGTCGTAACCTTCATCATAAATGGCCTGAAAGTCACCGGCGGCGTGAGGGCGCTGGAAAAAGCCGTACCATTCCTGCCAATTGCCCAGCAAACTCCAATCAACACCATTGTGAACCGGCCAGCCGGCGGCGGCCCAGGCTCCGGGTAGGCGGCGGTCGCCGGTGGAGTGGACCGTCACTTCCGTGGTCGGCATGATAATCCGCAAGTTGCTACTGACCTGGTTGGCCGGGCCGGGAGCCAGCATGGCATTCAGCCAAAATTTATAATCAATCGGCTGGCTGGTCGGGTTTTCAAGCGTCGGCGTAACCTGGAAGAAGGCCGCATCGTCGGGCAGGGTGATAGCAACTTTGGCCCGCAGCCGGTCCGGCGCCGTCGAATCCCAGACCTCCACCATGGCCCCGTCGGGCAGGTCGGTCACCTGATAGCTCCAGGGGATACCCCATTCGTAACCGTGCTCTTCCACCGGCAGCCCCCATTCCATGCCGCCGACGGCCAGCCACCAGCCCATCTCCGGCGGTCCCCAGGGCGAAGGCTTGAGCACCGGATTTTGATAGAACATATTATGACCGGTCGGTTTGAAGATGGCCTGATAGATGCGCCCGCCCAATTCCG
>CAZRYD010000127.1:0-16969 GCA_964604225.1 uncultured Caldilineaceae bacterium | reverse complement strand
GGAAAACAGCCGCCAGCAATACGGCGCTACGGTGGTGCCCTGGCTGGATAAGTACGACCTGTTCAAGGCCAAAGTCATCGCTGCCCACTGCGTGCACCTGGAAGAGAGTGAGATGCGCACCCTGCATCAGCACCGGGCCGGGGTGGCCCACTGTCCCAGCAGCAATCTAAAATTGGCCAGCGGCGTCGCGCCGGTGCAGAAAATGGTCAATCTGGGGCTGCATGTCGGCATCGGCACCGACGGGCCGGCTTCAAACAATGATCTGGACATGTTTGAGGAAACCCGCCTGGCCGCCTTTTTGCAAAAGGGCGTTTTTGGCGACCCGACTCTACTGCCGGCCAAAACCGCCTGGGCCTTGGCCACCAGCGAGGGAGCGCGCGCCCTGCACATCGACCACCTGACCGGCTCGCTGGAGCCGGGCAAGCGGGCCGATATTGCGGTTATCTCCGCAGAGGCGACCCACCAACTGCCGCACTTTGCCCGCGACCCGGAAGCAGTTTACGCCCAACTGGTCTACGCCGCCAAGGCCACCGACGTGCGGGATGTCATTGTAGACGGCCGGATTTTGATGCGTGAGCGCCAACTGCTGACCCTGAACGAAGCCGAGGTCGTCGAGGAAGCCAACCAGATTGCCCGGCGCATTGATGCCTTCCTGATGGCTCGCGAAGGCAGCATTTTATCCAAGCTGCTGGCCATCAGCGCCGATTTTATTCCCCAGGAGACCTATGAGATTCAGGTTAAAGTGCGCCTGCCCCAACTGATTGACCTGGGTGCGGTGCTCAAAGCGGCCGGGATTGAGGTCCAGCGGGCCTCGCTGCGCGACCAATACGACACCTACTTTTTCTTTGAGGACAAGGAAGCGGGCCGTCTGCGCTTCCGCGAAGACGAAGTGCGCGACGAGCGGGGGGAGTTGAAAGAAACCTTTTATACCATGACCCTGATGGGGCCAACCAACGAAAAAGAGTTTGAGAACTCCATTCTGCTGACCCGGGCCCGCTACACGGCTTCGGCCAGCCAGAGTCTACGCTTTTACCGCGAATATTTCAAGCCGGCCGCCGAGCGGGAGGTGACCAAACACCGCCAGCGCTGCCACATTATTTACAAAGAGACGGATTTTGCCATTAACCTGGACCAACTTTCCAGCCCGGAACCGAACTCCTATTATCTCGAAATCAAGAGCCGTACCTGGTCGGCCAAGGATGCCCTGCACAAGGCCAAGTTGATCGGCGAGTTATTAGAGAAGTTCAGCTTCAAGCGCGAAGATCAATTTAAAGTGGATTACATTGACTTGGCTCCGTAAAACATGGGGAGTGTCAAAGCTGCGCTTTGACCGGCAAAAGCTTTGCTCTTGTACCAATTTGGCCTGGACGGGCGAATTTTGCATACGCCCGGTCATAGTCCCGGCTCGACGACAATTCTATTGGACGACGGCGCTGTTTTTGTGGGCGGCCTGTGCCCCAATACCTGGTACAATCGCTGGCTCGGTTCGCGCTTTCCCCCCTATGCCGACGATGTGGCGGCGGGTGCTGCTGGGAGAAAAAAGCCCGACGCTGAAGCATCGGGCTGAGAGAGCGAAGGAAGCTGAAGCACCCTAATTGGGTATAGGAGAGTAGTTTTACGGAATGGTATTCACGTGAGGATAGTTGAGTAATTTGCCATCTGATGTCACCAGGGGGCAGTTGTAGAACCGCGCCGTGGCCACAATAATTTGATCGGCAGGGTCACGATGGAACTCGCCTGGCAGTTGGGTAGACTCGACCGCAACTTCCGGCGACAATTCGAGTAGGCGAATACCGGGGTAGCTCAGAGCCTGCTCAAACCATTTCTGCGGCGGAAGGGGGAGCGCTAAACGAGCGTATTCGACGAGCTTCGCTATCTCCCAGCAAGAGATGGCGCTCACCCCAATGATGTCTGTCTCATGGGTGGTGATGGTTTCGATCTGTGTCTGGGTTAGCCGTTTATCGCCATGCACCCACCAGACCCAGATATGTGTATCCAGTACTATCACTTTAGAGCTTCCCAATCAGCTTCGGCAATACTTTCAAAGGGATGATCATAGCGAATTGGTTGACCCCGTAGCGGGTAGCGCTGGCTGGGCGTCTGTTCGAGTTCGTAACTACGAATAATCACCTCGACTTTGACTCCTGGCTGGAATGGTAATTCTTTGAGTGTTAATGTTCCATTCTTTGAAACCGTTGTTTCGGTGCGGTATGTTTGCATTCTATATTCTTCTCCTCCTTTATGTAGTGCCTCTTATTTTGAGTTAAAGTTCACCACGAAGAGACTCCAATAGCTGTCCGGTCCGTTCTAGTATTACCTGATCATAAATGTTAATTGATGACCAGCCAGTTATTTTTTGACCCCAAGTGTTAATTGGTGTCTGTTGGCTTTCAAATTCAACCGTATTACCATCAACGATCTTAGCCACCTGATCTGGATGTTGGCGAATGAAAATTCTGTCGCCAACGGATATTCTTCCCAGGGTTATCATATCTTTGAGACGGAGTTTGCCTGATTCGGTTTGGCTCTGGTTATCTTTCATCAGTAACCTCGAAGAAATTTCTGCTTGAGTAAGTATATCATACCTATTCTTTGAGGACAATCAACCAAAAATCACAAAATCTCTTAGATTTATTGCCATCACTTCCAAAACTGTCTATAATTGTGGGAAGATAGCATATCTTGTATAGAAATTATGTTCTTGTGCCAGATATAGGGCAAGCGAATCTGCGAATGAGCGAATGGCGAATTATAGAGATTCGCCATTCGCTCACCTGTGCCCGTTAGGGTATTCGCCATTCTTGTGGAGGTTCTTATGGAAGTCGGAGTGGTTCGCCGGGTTGATATAGACCAGCAGATGCAGGAAGCCTACCTGGATTACGCCATGAGCGTCATCGTCTCGCGGGCGCTGCCGGATGTGCGGGATGGGCTGAAGCCGGTCCACCGCCGAATTTTGTACGCCATGCACGATATGGGCCTGCGGGCCAACCAGCCCTACAAAAAGAGCGCCCGCATCGTCGGCGAGGTGCTGGGCAAGTACCATCCTCACGGCGACGCGGCGGTCTACGAGGCCATGGTCCGTATGGCCCAGGATTTCTCCATGCGCGCCCCGCTGATTGACGGGCAGGGCAACTTCGGCTCGGTGGACGGCGATCCGCCCGCGGCCATGCGCTATACCGAGGCCCGCATGGCCGCGCTAACCAACGAAATTATGGCGGATATTGACAAAAACACCGTCGATTTTGTGGACAACTTTGACGGCAGCCTGACCGAGCCGGACGTGCTGCCAACCAAAGCGCCCAACTTCCTAATCAACGGCGCGGCGGGCATTGCCGTCGGCATGGCCACCAGCGTGCCCCCGCACAATTTGGGCGAGGTCTGTGACGCGCTCAATTTTATGCTGGACCAAATGGCCAAAAATAAAGAGGTCGCCTTTGATGATTTGTTGACTTTTATCAAAGGGCCTGATTTCCCCACCGGCGGCATCGTTTATCGCTATGCCGGCGAAAAAGCAGCCGATGAGAACGACTTGCTCAAAGCCGCCTACGCCACCGGGCGTGGACGCATCACCGTCCAGGCCAAAGTCCACATCGAAGAGATGAGCCGCAACCGCCACCGCCTGGTCATTACCGAACTGCCCTACTTAACCAACAAGGCCGCCCTGGCCGAGAAAATCGCCGAACTGGCTCGCGACGGCAAAATCGAGGGCCTGGCCGACCTGCGCGACGAATCGGACCGGCAGGGCATGCGTCTGGTCGTCGAGTTGACTCGTACCGTCGAGCCGATGGACATATTGAAGCAGCTTTTTAAGCTGACCCCGCTGCAAAGCACTTTCAGCATCAACATGCTGGCCCTGGTTGAAGGCGAGCCTCGTTTGCTGCCGCTGAAACGGGCCTTGCAGCTCTTTATCGAGCACCGCCAGGAGATCATCACCCGCCGCAGCCGCTACGAGCTAAAGCAGGCTCAACAGCGGGCGCATATTTTGGAAGGGCTGCGGGTCGCCCTGGCCAACCTGGACGAAGTGATTGAGACCATTCGCCACTCCCAGTCGGCGGAAACAGCCCGGGACAATCTGTGCAAAAAGTTCAAATTGAGCCAGGTTCAGGCTACGGCCATTTTGGATATGCCGCTGCGCCGCCTGGCCGCGCTGGAACGCAAAAAAATCGAAACCGAGTACAAAGAATTGCTCGCCCGGATCAAATACCTGGAAGACCTGTTAAAAACGCCCAAAAAGATTTTAGGCGTCATTAAAGAGGAGCTGGCCGAACTCAAGGCCAAATACGACTCGCCACGACGGACCACCATTGTGGATCAAACGGCCAACAATGGCAAACCCGTTACCGCTGGCGATCTGGTGCCGGAAGAGTCGGTGGTGGTAGCCGTCAGCCAGAGCGGGCGGGTCTGCCGCTGGCCGGCTGAAGAGGGGCTAGAACCGGCGCGGGGTAAGCAGGCCGACCCGCTGGCCGTGGCCGTCCCGGCCCATACCCGCGATACGCTTTATCTGTTCACCGAGACAGGGCGGGCGGTGATTGTGCCCATGCATCAAATGCCCGTCGGCAGTGGGCCGGGCGATGGGCCGAGCCTGAGCGAATTCGGCTCCGGCCCGGTGCAGCCGATTGTGGCCGGTCTGGCCCTGGCCAACGTTGACGAACATGCCGGGTATCTTTGTCTGATCACCAAACAGGGACGGATTAAACGGGTTTTGTTGAGCGATCTTGACGCCGTGCGCGGGAGTGAAGCAGTCGTTATAGGTCTGGATAAGGGTGATGCGCTACTGACGGCTTTTGCCACGCCGGGCGAGGGTGAGCTGTTATTGGTTAGCGCCCAGGGCCAGGCCATCCGTTTTGCCGAAGAGGAGGTTCGCCCGATGGGGCTGCCAGCAGCCGGGGTGCTGGGCATGAAACTGGGCGGCAATGATGAGATCGTCGGCGCAGGGCTGGTCAAAGCGCGCGGCGATGTCGCTCTCGTCACCCGGCAGGGCGTAGGCAAACGGACCGATTTGAGCGAATTCCCCAAGCAGGGCCGCTATGGCCAGGGGGTCATTGCCGTGAAGCTGGCTACTGGAGATAGTGTGGCCGCCGCAGCTACAGTGAACGGTGGGGATCGAGTCATGCTGCTCTCACAAAAAGGGAATAACAAGACCGTCTTTGCCAAATCGCTGCCCAAACTGGGCCGGGCGCAAAAAGGGCAGGAATTGATCGCCATCAGGGGGAGAGACCAGATGGCCCAACTGATTACGTTGGTCACTTAAACCTAACTTTTTCTTGTCCTATTCCTCTGCCCGTGATATAATCCAATACCTGTGTGACCCACAGGGTCAAGGTTCGATAGAGGAGGGTACCATGGAAGTCACCGCCAAAGAACTTCGTCGCTGCGATTTGGTCATTGCCAAAGGAAGAATTGATACGGCCACGGTCAAAATTTTGTCAGAAGCTCTGGCTGCAATAAAAAACGCCGGTCGGCATAAAATTGTTTTGAATATGAAGGATGTCACCTATATCTCCAGCGCCGGGCTGAGCGAGCTTATTGACACCCAAAATACCTGCAAATACCTAAAACGAGGTGAATTGGTCCTGGCTGAGGTGCCGCCACGTATCCGTGAAGTTTTTAATTTGGCCGGCCTTACGCCGTTGTTTACCATGTATGACAGTGAAAGTGAAGCGGTGGGGAGTTTTTAACCCGGTTCAAATGAACCCATTTGGTATTAAGCCGTCATCACTAGCTTTACGGCTTGGGTGACGGCTCTTTTTTTATGTAAGAATGGCTTCAAAACAAAAATTAACAGTTGCCGGAAATTTTGAAAATTTAGCCAAGATTGGCGCTTTCGTTAAGCAGGCCGCAGTGCAGGCCGGGCTGGATGATCGGGGCATCTATGCTATTCATATGGCTGTGGATGAGGCCTGTACCAATATCATCGAACATGCCTACGGGGGTGAAGGTAGGGGCGAAATCCACCTGACTTGTGCGGCCAAAAAAGATGGTTTGCAAGTAATTATTTATGATCAGGGCGCTGCCTTTGACCCCAATCAGGTGCCTGAGCTGGATACGCAGGCGCCGCTGCAAGCCCGTGAACCTGGGGGGATGGGCCTGTTTTTTATCCGCAACTTGGTGGACCAGGCCGAATTCAAGTTCGGTACGTCCCGGGGCAACCAGTTAATTCTGTTTAAGCGTCGAGAACCAAACGTATGAGTGAGACCCAAAATATCGTCGCAACCGATCATCGCGAGTTGTGGCGCTTAGAACAACTGGCTCTGTTGAGTCAGGTGGCTACTCAGGTCACTACCATCGTTGAGTTGGATGAACTGTTGGTGCGGGTGGTCGGCCTGATTTATCAAACCTTTCAATTTTATACCGTTTCAATTTTTACCCTGGAGCAGGAGGTGCTGCTGCTCAAAGCCCAGGCCGGTCCCCACGGTTCCTTTAAGGTTGATGATGCCTTTGCCCCGACCGACCGGGCTGAAGTGGCCCTGGGTGAAGGGATCATTGGCTGGGTGGCCCAGCAGCAGCAGGAACTGGTTGTTAGAGATGTCTCCCGCGAACCGCGTTTCCGTTACAGCCCCGACATGCCCCAGACTCAGGCCGAGATTGCCCTGCCGCTCAAAGTTGAGGATATTTTGTTGGGCGTGCTGGATGTCCAACTGGATTACCCCGAAAACTTTGACGAGAGTGACCTGCTGGTCTTACGCGTCCTGGCGGCCCAGGTGGCCATGGCCGTTGAAGATACTCGCCTGTATGCCCAGGCTTATCGCCGCGGCGACTACCTGGCGACCATCAGCGCGGTCAGTTGGGCGGTCGCTTCTATTTTGGATGTTGATACACTCCTGCAGCAAGTCACCGAACTGATGCGCCACTACTTTGATTACCCCTTTGTCCAGGTTTTTACCGTTCATTACGGCCGGCGGCAGGTGGTCTATCGGGCCGGGAGCGGGTTGCGGGCCGAGGCGCTCAAGCATACAGAGCTGGTTTATTCCCTGGATGATCCCCAGGGGTTAATCCCTAAAGTTGCCCGCGGCGGTGAGTCGGCTCTGGTCAACGATGTGACCATTGAACCGGCTTATCGCCCCTCAGAGGTTTTGCCGTCCGTCACCAAGTCAGAGTTGACCGTCCCCTTGATCTATAACGAGGAAGTGTTGGGCGTACTGGATGTACAGAGCGACAAGTTAGGCGCCTTTAGCTACGATGACCAGGTCACTATGGAAACGCTGGCCGCCAATATTGCCGTGGCTTTGCGAAACGCTACGCTCTACAATTCGGAACGCTGGCGGCGGCAGGTAGCCGACAGTCTGCGCCGGATTTCGGGCGTGCTCATCACCGACGTAGATTTGAATACGATTTTTGAGAATATCCTGACCGAGCTAAAGCTGAATTTGCCGGCGGAGGCCCTGGCGGTCTGGATGATTAGAAACAAAAAACTGGAACTGCGCACGGTCGACGCGCCCAGCCTCCTAAAATTTCCCGCCGACTTTGAACCAAATCAAGACCCCTGGCTGGCTCAGGGACTTAAAGCGACCGAGCCGATCATTCGGCGCGAGGGCGATCCGGCGGATCCCCTGACCACGCGTTTGGGCTATCCCGCCGATCACTCGGCCATTGTGGCTCCTTTGCGAGTACAGAATCGCATGTTGGGCCTGCTCACCCTGACCCATAGCCAGCCGGGGCGTTACGGCGCTGAAGCCCAGGCCATCACGAGCGCCTTTGCCAACCAGGCCGCCATTGCCATTGAAAATGCGCGCCTGTTCCGCGTGGCCCAGGATGAAGCGCAAATCAATAACGCTCTTTTAAAGGTGGCCGAGGCCGACCAGAGCTTTAATGATTTAGATGAGGTGCTGACCGCCATTGTGCAGATTCCGCTGCTCATCGCCGAGGTTGATCGCTGCGCCATCTGGCTAGAGCAAATAGAAGGCGTTTTTGAGCCGCAAGCCGCCGCCGGTTTTGACTCAGCCACACTGGAATTCTTTTATCGCTACCCCATCCTTAACCACAAGGTCAAAGCGGCGCGCCGCCTGGACCAGACCCGCGCTCCCATTGTTATGGTTGACGCCGCTAATGACTATCGTCTACCGCGTGAGTTGGTGACTAGCCTGGGGGTCCAGACCCTGGTGCTGCTGCCTCTGGTGGCCCACGGTGAAATGCTGGGGATTATGCTGGTTACCTTTGCCAGTCCGGCAGCGATGCGCGAAGAGACTATCCGCCTGGTGACCGGCATTGGTCACCAGGCGGCGGTAGCCATTGAAAGCCGCTATCTGTACGACCAAAAGGCGCAGCAGGAACGCCTGACCCACGAGTTAGCCCTGGCCCACGACATCCAGGCCAAACTCATTCCATCGCACCTGCCGGCCCCGCCGGGTTGGGAGGTAGCCGCTTTTTGGCGCTCCGTCCAGGAGGTCGGCGGCGATTTTTACGACTTCATCGAGGTCACGCCGCATCAACTGGGTATCGTCATCGCCGATGTGGCCGGCAAAGGTATGCCCGCTGCCCTCTACATGGCGTTGACCCGCTCGCTGCTGCGAGCCACTGCACCCGGCCAAACTGACCCCCAGACCGTGCTCATTCGAGTGAATGAACTGCTGGTGCCCGACACGCAGCGGGGCATGTTTGTCTCCCTTTTTTATGCCATGCTGGACACCCAAACCGGCCTGCTGACCTACGCCAATGCCGGACACAACCCGCCTCTCCTCATTCGGGCTGATAGTCAGTTGGAAGCCTTGCGGCCGCCCGGCTTGGTCCTGGGGGTGCAGTTAGGCATCCGGCCGGAGGTGGATCAGCGCCATCTGGCTCCAGGCGATGGGGTGGTGTTTTATACCGACGGCGTGACCGAGGTTTTTGACGCCTCCGCCGCAGCCTTTGGCGAGGAGCGGCTCAAAGCCATTTTACAAGAAAATTGGGATCAGGGCCCCGAAGCCGTAGTTGAGCGGGTGCGCGAAGCAGTCAATGCTTTTAGCGCCACGGCCCTGCCTACCGATGATTTCACTCTGCTAGTTATCCGACGAAAGTAATTATGCTCAAAGAACAAACCAAGTCTTTTACTGTTTCTTATCATGCTCCGACCGAGCCTCGCCGGCCACCCGCCGCAGACATTTTGGAAGATCGCTGGCTGCATCAGGTCTTTTTGCTCACCCATGCTCCGGCCACCTGGCCGGCCTGGAAATTAGCCGCCGGGCTGCTGGTGGCGGTGCTGCTGGTCGGGTTGGCCTGGTGGCCGCTTGGCTCAGCCACAGCTCTGGCGGCAGCCGGTATCTACTTGATTTTTGCTCTGGGCGACTGGTTATTGCTGTGGTGGCTACCCCAATCCCGCCGCTCCTTTGGCCCGATTGGCCCCCAACTCTATGTCAAAACCATCCCCCGTGTCGCTGTGGCGCTTGTTATGGCCCTGCTTGGCTGGGTTTTTGGACCGGGCCAATTAGCGTTACTGTTGGGGGTGCTGGCATTGTGGCAGTTCGCTGGCACGGTTGTGTACCTGTGGGGCACGCTGCGCGAACCCTTTGCCCTGGCTACGTCGCACATGCCCATCGAGTCGCCCGGCCTGCCCGACTACGCCCTGCCGCTGCGCCTGCTGCACCTCAGCGACCTGCACGTGGAGCGTCTGACCCGGCGCGAAGCCAAACTGCTGGAGCTGATCGAGCAAGCCCAACCCGATCTTATCGTCATCACCGGCGATTATCTCAATCTGTCCTATGTGGATGAGCCAATTGCCCGCGCAGAAGTGCGGAAGATCCTGGAAAAAATTACTGCGCCCTACGGAGTCTACGCCACGTTGGGCAGCCCACCCGTCGACCGGCGAGCGACTACCCCCTCTCTGTTCGAGGGGCTGCCCATTCGTCTACTGCGCGATGAAGTGGCCGTGCTCAACTTTGCCGATGGCCGCACCCTCTCGTTAATTGGCATGGACTGCGACCACGACCTGGACGGGGACGCCCAGGTTTTTCAAAACTTGTTCAAACTGGTCCCGCCCGACTCCACCACGGTGCTGCTGTATCATTCGCCGGAGTTGATGCCGGTGGTCCAGAATTATCCTGTTGACCTGTACCTGTGCGGCCACACCCACGGCGGCCAGATCCGCGCCCCGCTGTACGGCGCAATTTTGACCAGCAGTGCCCTGGGCAAGCGCTATGAAATGGGCCCTTACGTCGAGCAAAACACTACCCTCTACATCAGCCGGGGCATCGGCCTGGAAGGTCTCAGCGCCCCGCGCATGCGGCTGTTCTGCCCACCGGAGATCATCTTGTTTACCCTGGCCGGGTCGAATGGGCGAGGTGGGTAGTGAATTTCAAGTATCCGAAGCTGGCGTGCAAACCTTGCTTGGCTAAATTGCCAAGCAAGCTCGACGCCCCAAGGTTTATTCTCAGTTTGTCTATTTTGCTGCTGCCTATTTTGGCTTGCGGCAGCTTCTCTCCTCAAGCAGAATCCAAGCCCGAACCGACGCGGGTCAAGCTGGTTCGTTTCAATACTCCCACTCCCACCAACACACCGCCGCCTACCGCCACGCCAACCCCCATTCCCCCCACGACGACGCCGACTCCGGTGGAATCCCAGGGCGACACCTTGCCCACACCGACCCCAGAGCCGACCCCTATCCCGCCGACAGCCGTCCTTGATGTTTCGCCAACGCCGCCACCGGCCATCCCTCAACCTCAACTTGCTTCTGATGCCTCATCTTCTCCTGTGTCCTCGTCTCCTGCTACTGAACCAACCTCTGACCCCCAGCCCCTGGCCCCTCCTCAAAACCATCTCGGCTACGGCGTCCAACTGGCCGAAGCCAAAAATATGGCGCTGGCCGTTCAGGGTGGCTTTACCTGGGCCAAACATGATCTCAACCTGCGCCAAGATACCAATTATCTCGCCAACGCCGACAATTTGTTGAGTGACCTGCTGGGCAAGTATGGAGCTAAAAATGTCCTGCTTAAGCTGGTGGTCTGGAACGAGGGCGGCTTGCCCGCTGCCCCCCGCAGCCCGGAGGAAGTGACGACTTTTGCCACCAACGCGGCCAAAACCGCCGCGTTTATTCGCAGTCACTACGGAGGCATGTACCACACCATTGCTTACGAAGTTTGGAACGAACCCAATCTCAATTATGAGTGGGCCGGCAATCCCAACCCCGCCGAATATGTCACCTTACTGCGGGCCACCTCCGACGCCATCCGCCAGGCCGATCCCGACGCCTGGATTGTCAGCGGCGCGCCTTCCCCCGGCGGCGATTACGACGATCTGAAATTTTTGGAGGCCATGTACGCCAACGGCGCCAAAGGCTTGATGGATGCGCTCGGCAGCCATCCCTACGGCGGCCCCTGGCCCTACGACCGCCCCAACGGCACCGACGAGGCCGGCAACGGCTGGCCTTACTTCCGCAAAGCCGAAGCGCAGCGAGCTATTATGGAAAAGTATGGCGATAGCGCCACCCAAATCTGGGCCACCGAATTTAGCTGGCTGGCCGGCATACCTAACTGCGACTTTGGCGAGCACACCCGCTGGCAGGTGTCGCCGCAGCAGCAAGCCGACTACCTGGTGGGGGCTTATCAATACGCCCAGCAAAACTGGCCCTGGATGGGCCCCATGTTTGTTGTTTACGATTTTGCCATTAGCGGACGTTATGACCGCTGCCACCCGGCCTCAGGTTATTCCATCCTTCGCCCCGACCCCAACAGCCCCGAAATTCTGACCCCCGCCGCGCAAGCCTTGTTTGCTATGCCCAAGTATTCGGCCTGGTGAACTCATACGCTTCAAATTTATTTTTACACTTTTATTACAATTGTCGCTTGAATCATTTACATTCAGCCTCTATAATTAAACCAGATTCGACTGTCATTTTCTGAAGATAGCAGAAAGAGGAAATCTCCATGACCATCACCCCCGGAGAAAATGTCGGTCCTTATCGCGTCATCGAGCAACTGGGCAGTGGCGGTATGGCTACGGTTTTTAAGGCTTATCACCCGGCCCTGGATCGCTACGTGGCCATCAAAGTTCTGCATCCGGCCTTCAAAGCCGACCCCCAATTCTTTGAGCGTTTCCAGCGCGAGGCCCGTATTGTGGCCAAACTGGAGCATCCCCACATCATCCCGGTCTACGATTTCAATGAACATCACGGCGAACCGTACCTGGTGATGCGCTTTGTGGAAGGTGAAACCCTCAAACCGGCTATGCAGGGAGAACCGCTGCCTGCGGCTGATATTTTACGCCTCATGCGCCCCATCTGCTCGGCGTTGAGCTACGCCCACCAGCAAGGTGTGTTGCATCGAGACATCAAGCCCAGCAATATCATGCTGACCCGCGTCGGCCACATTTTTTTGACCGATTTTGGTCTGGCTCGGATGGTTCAGGCGGGCGAAAGCACCCTCTCCCAGGATATGATGGTCGGCACGCCCCAATATATAAGCCCGGAACAGGCCCAGGGGGTCAGCGAGTTGGATGGCCGCACCGATATTTACTCGCTGGGGGTGGTGTTGTTTGAGATGTTCACCGGGCGCGTCCCCTTTAACGCCGACACCCCCTTTGCCACTATTCACGACCATATCTACAGTCCCCTGCCTTTGCCCCGGACCATCAACCCCGCTCTCGATCCGGCCGTCGAACGATTATTGCTCAAAGCCCTGGCCAAAAACCCTAACGACCGCTTCGCCACGGCAGCCGAGCTGCTCACCGCCCTCGAAACCACTCTGGGCGATCAAACAGCCACAACCTCGACGGTGAGCCAGGCGGGCCCAACCAAAACTGCTCCTGCTGCTAAAACCGTGGTGGATCAAAAGAAAGGCGAAGTGCCCTGGTGGGTCTGGGCGGGTAGTGCGGCCATCATTGTGTTTATGGTGCTGGGGCTATTGATCGGAGTGCGGGCCTGGCGGCGCAATCAGTCAGCAGCGACTCAGGTGACGCAGATGGAGCCGGCTGGTGGGGCGGAACAAGCTCAACCCGCTACACCCACTCAGGTGAGTCAAGCCGATCAGCCGGCACCGACAGAGCCATCGGGGCAATCAGCACGTGCCGTCGAGTCAAGCCCGACCTCTGTCCAACAGGCTGTCGACTTAACGCAACAAGCCATCGCCGCGTTGAGCCAGCAACAGACGGCCCAGGCTGTCGACTTATTTCGCCAGGCCATTGCCGCCGACCCCCATTATCTACCGGCCTATGTCGGACTAAGCGGGGCTTTACGCAAAAGCGGCGACTCCGCCGGGAGTGTTGCCGCGCTGGAGGAGGCGGTGGCCCAGAACCCGGACAATTCCGAGGCCTTTATCCGCTTGGGTGAAGCTTATATGGTCGCCGAGCAGCCCGAGGCGGCGCTGAAAGCTTTTGAGCAGGCGGCCACGCTCGCCCCAGAGTTCGCCGACGCTTACGCCAGAGAGGCAGTCGTTTTGATGAATCTGAACCGGCTTGAGGAGGCCAAAACGGCCCTTGATAAGGCGCTCAGCCTCGACCAACTCAATCCTGAAGCCCACCTGGCCCAGGCGATGTATCTTATCAAAACCGGAGATCGGCGTGCTGCCCGGCGCGAACTCCAGCTACTGGTGCAGAATAGCCGTGCGCCCCAATTTGTCATCGAACGCGCCCGGCAGATATTGGCTGAACTAAAAAATTGAAGGCAGCTATGCCATAAATAAAAAAACCCCCGTCTGCACGGGGGTTTTTTATTATCAGCAAAGGGGTCTTAAGCCATTTCGGCTACGGGTGCAGTTTTGCTCTCACCCAACTTTTGCCACAAATCCTGGGCCATATAAGTGATTGCTTGAGCCGAAGGAGCACCCGGTTCTTGCTGATTAAGCGCTATGCCCTTATTGATGGCCAGGTGCAGTTTGGGATCATAGGGAATCCGGTAGGCTTGGGGCAGTTTAAGGGCCTTCTCCATCTTATCGGGTGAGATGCCGCCGGGCAGGGTGGACCGATTTATCACCACACCCAGCCGGTTGGGTGAAAATTCAAGCTGATCGGCCAATTCAAGAAATAACTTGGTGCTCTTGATGGCCGGCAACTCCGGGGTGGTGACCACCAAAATGTAGTCGGCGTTATCCAACACTACCAAAGTCTTATCGCTCAAATGACTGCTGGTATCAACAACGACGATTTTGTAGTGCTTTTTGAGACTCTTGATGATTTCGGACACCATAGCCGGGGTAATAGAGTCGGCGTACTCCGGCTGCGATGGAGCCAGGAGTAATTTTAAACCAGAATTATGGGCCAGGGCGATTTCCGGCACCAGTTCGGCGTCGAGCTCATCATTTTGGATTAAATCGCTGACCGTCCGCGTGGCTTTGGTATTGAGATGAACCAGGATGTCGCCAAACTGCAAGTCGGCATCCATCAAAACAACCTCACCCTGCTCTTGCTGTAAGGCTACCGCCAGATTGGCGGCAATGGTCGAGGTGCCAATGCCACCCTTGGGGCTATAAACGGCAATCACCGGCGCACCTTCGCTCTGCGGCGAATCTGCTTGGGTTTGAGTCGTCACTTGAGTCTGCAATTGGCCGGCTGCTTCCAATTGGCGGTAGACGGGCAGGCCAATTCTATAAACCCGGTGAATACAATTGACTAATTCATCGGCGGTAAACGGTTTGGGCTGAAAATCTCGCGCGCCCGCGGCCATAGCTTGCCGCATGTAGTGCTGCTCGGCCTGAACCGACATAATAATGACCTGACTGAAAGGCGCTACCTCGGCCATGTGTTGGGTCGCGGTGATACCATCCATATCGGGCATATTAATGTCCATCAAGACAATGTGCGGTTTGTGTTTGATGGCCATGTCGATCCCCTCGCGGCCATTAATCGCCTGTCCAATGACGGCCATGTCTTTTTCAAAATAAAGCAGGCGGCCTACATTTTCGCGAGTATCGGGATTATCATCCACAATCAATATTCGGATTTTCTCTTCGCCATCACCCTCATTGCGCGACTTAGAGTTTGTCGACGTGGGGGTAGAAGCAGAGGCCGGCTTGGGGGAGGCAGGGGCGGCGGCTGAGGCGAGTGCTTGGGTCGGCGCGGGGCTTTCCTCAGAAGCCGGGCGTTTTTCGGACTGACCTTTGACCGGCTTCTTTTTGGCTACTTTGGGCTGGGCGCTGCGCTGCCGCCAAAACCAAAAAAGCCCCCCGGCCAGCACCAGAAAGAGTATCGCCACAATAGCAACTAACAAGAGAACAGTGGTTGATGACATATTAAACCCCAATGGAAGAATTGACTTTAAAAATTTTAACTTTTAATATTTTATCACAATCCAAGCCAGGTCAGCACTATTACTTTACTACCATTGCCAATCTTCTCGCTTAAATTGTACTCGACCCGGCCCACTTATACAAGCAGGGAAACCTCTTCGTCTTTTTGGCTGGGCATGGTAAAATAGTCAGCGGCCAGAGGCGTGAAAACCTGGCCGGGTGCGAGCGTGAATCCAGCCGAATTTCTTAAACATCTCAAAGAGCAGAGCTTTTATCAAGATCAGTTGGTCCACGTCGAGCGGATTGGGGGCCGCATGGTGCGCCATGAATCGTTGGAACGGCCCTTATTACGCCCGTTAGTCGAAGCCATCAAGGCCAGCGGGACAGCCCGGCTCTACAGCCACCAGGCCCAGGCCATTGACGCCATTCGGGCGGGACAGGATGTGGTGGTCGCCACCGGCACAGCCAGCGGTAAAACCCTCTGTTACAACCTGCCGGTGCTGGAAGCCGCCCTGCTCAACTCCGAAGCGCGGGCGTTTTATCTCTTCCCCACCAAAGCCCTGGCCCAAGACCAACTACGGGCCTTGTCCGAGCTGGTCCATCAGCTCAGGGGGGCGTCGGCGCCCAAAAACGGCCTGCCGCCCTTTTTGCCCCGCTTCGGCTCCTACGACGGCGATACACCCCAGAGCAGCCGCACCCGGCTGCGGCGCGAAGCCAACATTATCTTAACCAACCCCGACATGCTGCACGTTGGTATTCTGCCCAACCACAACCTGTGGGCCCAATTTTTGAAAAACCTCAATTTTGTGGTGGTTGACGAAGCCCACATCTATCGCGGCGTCTTTGGCAGTCACGTGGCGGCGGTACTGCGCCGTTTGACCCGCTTGTGCCAACTTTACGACAACCGGCCTCAATTCATCTGCTGTTCGGCCACCATTGCCAACCCCGGCGAGCACATTGAGCGGCTGACCGGCCGCCGGCCAGTGGTGATAGACGACGACGGCTCACCGCAAGCGCCCAAGCAGTTTGCCCTGTGGAACCCCTCTTTTATTGACCCCAAAAAAACAACCCGCCGCAGCCCCAACGGCGAAGCCGCCAATCTCTTTGCCGAGATGGTTCGCCAGGAGGTACGCAACATTACTTTCACCAAAGCGCGGGTAGTGGCCGAATTGATTCTCAGCTATGCCCGGCAAGCCCTGGATCGCACCGACCCAGAATTGAAAGAGCGGGTGGCCTCCTATCGGGCCGGCTATCTGCCGGAGCAGCGCCGCGAAATCGAACAGGCCCTTTTTCACGGCCAGCTTATCGGCGTGACCGCTACCTCGGCCCTGGAATTGGGCGTGGATGTCGGCGGCCTGGATGCGACCGTTTCCGTCGGCTATCCGGGTACGGTGGCCAGCCTGTGGCAGCAGGCCGGTCGAGCCGGGCGCAGCAGCAGCAGCTCGCTGGCGATTCTAGTCGGGCTGGACAACCCACTGGACCAATATTTTATGCGTCACCCCGACCAACTTTTTGGCCGCCCCCACGAGCACGCTCTGATTGATCCGGGCAACGTCTATATTTTGGAGCAGCACCTGCCCTGTGCTGCCCACGAACACCCCCTCACCCCGGCAGACGAGGCGCTCTTTGGCCGGGGCTTTGTCGAGGCCATGGTCAAGTTGGAGGAGCAGGGCGTGGTTACCTACGAGTCGGAGCACGACAAGTGGTACTATCGAGGCCGGCCTTATCCGGCTCAACATGTCAGCATTCGCAGCGTCGGCAGCAAACCGGTGGTGCTGGTGGACAGCAGCCGCAAGCTGAAGCGGTTGGAAGAGATGGACGAGGTTTCGGCCTTTAGCCGG
>CAZRYD010000126.1:0-17017 GCA_964604225.1 uncultured Caldilineaceae bacterium | reverse complement strand
GGAGGTAGTATCAAGCAGAATTTCATTATGTCAAATTATACCTGACAGTGTACTAGCGGTCCTCAATCTTATAGTTGAGCCGATAATCTGTTGGATCCTGTGAAGCTCTCGTAAAAGTGCCACGGTCAGCAGAATCGTGAAATATCGAAAAAAGACCGATCCTATCGTTTTCATCATTGAAAGATAGGGCAAGCTGCCAGAAAACGCTGTCTTCAATCGCTTCACGCTGACTTTCAGTGAGATTAGGATCGCTTATTTGCGACCAAGTATAACCGCTGTTATCACCCATATAATCGTGCATGAGATCCTCCTCGAATCCACCAGCAGTAATGTGAATTTTATCGCCGGGATGCAAATCAAGATCAACTGCGTAATTCAGGGTTTCCTCATCACCGCCAATACCTTGCCAGACCTGCCACCGACCGTTAATGCCAATGTATACATGCCACTCATCCCCAAAAAAGTCATAGTCACCGTCCATAAAGATTTTGATCACCGTAACCCGCACATGACGAATCTGTTGCGACTCGGTCTGGCGGGGGTCGCTCCAACCCCCTGAGATAATCGCGCCATATTCGTCAGGATGTGGCGTCAGGCCTTTGAGGGGGATGACAACGCGCAACACGCTTGGCTCATGGATCGGATAAGGGGTAATGATAGGTTGAACGGGCAAGTTGCCGGTTTGTGAGACAATTTTCCAGACAGGGATTGCTTCTAAGTAGGGTTTAGGAGGCAGGTAAAGATCAAATGCATAATCTTGGTCATTGATAGACTGCTGCCAATAGCCGCCATTTTGGCCAATGTAAAGTATGGCGTTGTTTGCGCGAGTAGGCCCACTATTTCCAGGAAACAGGACTGCCTCCGTACGGAAAGAGGCTATAGCTTTTGGTGGATGGATTTCGGTTTTATGTCCATGATCTTCAGGATGACCGCAATCATAGATCCACCTGCCAACCATCCAGATTCGATTACCCAGTTGTGGCCATGCCCAACTCGGCACAAAACCGGTGTCCCATTCGCACTCGAAATCGCCATGATGGTCTTGAATGTTGCTTTCACTGAGATAATAAGTATATTGCTTGTCAACTTGAATAAAGAAATTCCAATCATAGTAGGTGTGCCACGGTTTGAGGGGAAAATCCGTATGGGTAACTTTGCTTTTGGTGAGGATACCCTCAACGGTGCGAGTGTCGTGACTGTGAGCAGGTACCCAGGAGGGCACAACGTAGGCTAGCTCGCCAGCAATCCACTGGCTTGGACGATTACAACCTCGTCCATACCCGTCGCCATCAGCAGGTTTGAGGAAGCGTCTATGAGCTTCAAGAAGCCCTATTTCAAATCCTTGATAGTGATTTGCCAGTGAGTTACGTACACTGATAATTTCGTCGTCGCTCCGACCTGCGGATTTAGTGATGTCTTGGCGGCTAAACAATTCTCTAACACTGAACATCATTATTCCCCCCCTTCAAATGGATTGAGCAAGCTATTACTGAACCAGGGCGATATTTCCTCTCGCCTTATAGATGAGGGCAAATCCGTTGTACGAGCTATTATTGTGGAATTGTTGATGTAGACATCATCCACTTTCGCGCTGTAAAAAATGGTATTTTCCATAATCGCCCCACCTAAATTGGCTCCAGTTAAGTCGGCCTCTGTAAAGTCGGTATTACGCAGAAATGCGTCACGCAGGTCGGCTTCTACTAATTTTGCCCGTTTTAGTGAGCAGCGCGCTAAATTAGCACCTTGTAACTTTGCTTTACTAAGGTCCACCTCATCCAAATTTTGACCTGACAAGTCAATACAGCGCAAATCCAAACTTAATAATGAAGGATCGCCAGTCACAAAGACAGCAGCCCCTATTTCTGGAAGTGACTTGTGCTCACGCAAAGCTTCTATAATCTCCGAGCGCATCCCCTGGCCTTTTTCGTCACGCCAACGTATTATCAGTTTCCGTCGATTTTCGTGAATTAGCCGTAGCTGATCGCTATATTCTTCCATAATCATACTCTCCTATAGTTCCAAAATTTCCTGCCCTCTACCCTGTGTCTCTAAAGTTGTCCGCATGTTATATAGCTCACTTATTGCAAAGCGACGATAATAGGTATCAAGCCTTTTCCGTCTGGTAAAGAACGTAATGCTTTTCCAATAACTGCACCAAATGCCTTAATGGGGTCATCTGCTTTCATAGCGTAACCAGGCGTAGGGGAGGTTGTTAACAAATCCCCAACCTCAATGGATGAATAATCGGCATCTACTTTACAAAAGACTTTACCCATCAAAGCTACTGGCATCCTATTATCTTGTCCGTGTTGCTTATCTAAAACAATTCCGGGCTTATAATTACCTGCACCTGAAATCACTCCGGCAACTTTTTTATCATAAACTTCTGTACTCTGTCGTAATCTGCCTGCTTGATCAAGAACCATAACTGTGCCAGCATCAACTTTCTCTGCCTCTATTATATCGAATTCTTCGGCACAATCTGCATTTAAGAGTTGAATGTCCCCTTCATTGCCAAGCAATTTAATAGTTGGAGTTCCACTCGAGTTTGTTACCGTTATATTTTTAGCTGTTAGCTCAGAGGCATCAAGTCCTTGTTCGATCTTTGCCGTTCCAGTTACCGTTAAGTCTTTAGTGGTCGTCAGTTCAGATACGATCAGGTTTTGCTTGATTTCCGTTGTCCCTCCGAGTACCGCATTACCAGAAGCGCCATCCAAGTGAATGGTAATATTTGCATTCTGATCTTGCACAAACAAATTGCCAGCTTGGCCATTAGCTCCTAAGTGTATATCGCCAGTCTGGCCACGTAGCCAGATTGTGTCCTGTCCAGCCCCATTTTTTACAAATACATCTCCATCTTCGCCGGCGCCGCCGAGATGGAGATTACCCCCTTTGCCAAGCTCTACCATTTTATTACCATCAGCCTTTTGAATAACGAGAACCTGTTCATCTGCCCCCAAAAAAATGATCGCTTTGCCATCTTTGTCCTTCAACGTCAAATCGCCATCTTGCCCACCGCCGCCAGCTTCCAGATTGCCTGCGCCATTTATTTTCATGACCGGAACACCAGCTACAGTTTTGATAGTAATTTCAGCCGATTTTCCGCTAATACGTACTCTCTCATTTCCGTTTTCATCTTTTAAGATCAAATCTCCACTCTGGGAAATTTCACCGGACTGCCCATTCAGATTAATTGTTTCATGCCCATCTTTGTTTCTTAAACTGATTTTACCAGCAATTCCGTTAGCTCCCGCAGTATAAGTTCCATCTGCGCCTTTGATAGTAATGATGGTGTTTTGCAGATTACCCGGGTCTTGAATTTCCAGTATAGCTAGAGTGCTTGCCATTTTAGTTATCTCCTTAATTTAGGCTGTTTCCAATTATTGAATATTGGACAAAATAGTGACCACCAATGAGGGGGACGGAACAACGATGATGGGGTGACTATCTTTATAGCTAATGTAAAAGTGGCTTAACTCAAATTGAGCCTCCTTCCGTAAACCGCTTGTGGGCCAGTAAGGTTGGACACATTTACCAAGGCCTTCACTGGCAAGCTATTTCTTCCTACTTTACGTTAGCAAACGAGCTATGAATGCAGAGCACCATCAACCCCATTCAGCTTCTGGAAGGTTGACGATCACTTCCTGCTTCTCGCCGCCGAAGGTTTCCAGGATCCACGCTTTAATTGCATCCCAATCGTGATAGACTGCCGCATGCACGACCGAACCGAGACTAACATAGACCATCGGATGTGCCGTGTGGTAAATGATTGCATTCAGGGTAGGACGGACGGCCGTGTCGAGAGCCTGGCCTACAGGAGCGAGGCCTGTGGAGTAAGTCTGCTGGATCGGCTGTCCATAGGCTCCCGTTCCTTTGGCGGTCCCCTCGCCAAGCGCCCGCTCGAATGTTCCTGGTTGCAGTACCCCGCCTTGCGCGCTGAGATAGCTGATATAGCCCGAAAGTCCACCGAGCACCAGGCCGACCAAAGCGCCGAGGCCGGCCTGTTTGAGGATGTCCCCCCAGTCACCCGCACCGCCGGCGTATCCGGTGATCGCCCCATTTCCCGCGCCCAGTATCGCACCTTCGGCTGCCCCTGCGAGAACTGAACCCCAGGCGCCACTCAGTCCCGCCGCACCCACGGCCGCGCCTACTGCATAAGCGGCTGCTCCTGCGGCGCCGCCCACCAGAGCGCCCACCAGGAATCCGTCTTCTAGATTGCCACCTGCGCGCCAGGCGGAGTATGTTCCGATCCCAGCTCCGAGAGATGACCCGATACTGGCCATCAATAGAATGCCGAAAGCAAATCCCGCACCGCCGGTGGCGATACCGACAACAACGGTAGCCACTACCAGCGCCGCAATCACTAAGGCGCCCACCAGCCATTTCCACCAGGCCCCTTCTTTGTCTACCAGCTTGACGGGGTTGTTGCCGGCGTAGATGTAGAGGTTCAGGGCGCAAGGTGTTTCCAGCACGGTTTCCGGGTGGAGCAGTAAGAGCAGGTCTGGTGTAAGGAACCGGCCCAACCGCGGATCATAATAGCGCGACTGGCAGTAAATCAGTCCGGTATCCGCATCCGCCTCGTTGCCCAGGAACCCGAATTGAGGCGCGCTTGCCGCGCTGTTGAAGGCCACTGCGCCGAATGCGCGATACCCCAGCTCCTGCACGATATCGCCGGCCGAGTTGGTTACCATAACCACGCTGCCGAGGTGGTCGTGATGAAAGAAGAACGTCCCGGACGGGCGCACCGTGGCGACGCGAGCATCCTTGTGAAAGACGAAGCGGGTGGCCTGCCCGTCGTCGATCTCGTAAAGTCCATTTACATACAGGGTTTCGCGGGTGATGCCCCCGGAAGTCACGCGCTTGCGCACACGCTCTCCCTGGTGATCATAGGTGAACTCTACCATGGTGCCGTTGTTGCGCGTCACGCGCCGCAGCCGGCCGCGGGCGTCAAACTCCAGTGCCGCATCGGGAGTTGAAATTAGGTTGCCGTTGGCATCGTAATCGAACAGCGGCGTTTGCGTGCCCCCGCTTTCGACACCGCGGATCCGGTTGGTTCCACCCGGAACCAGGAACAGATCGTCGTCGGCAAACTCTTCGTTGCGGCGAAAATTCCCGACTGCATCGTAGGAAAATCCATGCCGGAACACTGTGCCGTTGTGCGTGCCCTCGCTCAGTGTAAGCCGGAACAACGGGTCATAAGCGAACTGCCGCTGATAGGCGATGTGTCCCGCCACATTGACCCCATCGCTCATGCTGAGTGGATTGCCCGCGGCGTCGTAGGAGTAAGCGACATCATAGTAGGGTTCGGGCCTTGCGGGGCCGGTCATACGGCTGCGCTCCAGATAAAAATTCAGCGGGTCGAACGTATCCACCTGTTCCACCCCATTCGCACAGCGGATGCGTGTGCGCTGACCAAACTCATTGTATTCGATCGTGTCGAGGAACCCGTTGATTCGCTCCACGAGGCTACGCAGGTTGTAGGTGTAGTCCACAAAGTCGCCGCCAGGATAAATCACCCTAGTCATTCGATCCAACGAATCGTATTGGAAGCCGAGAGTGAAGGACGAAGTGCCGCCTAGCGTTTGCAACTCGCGCGTTTTCGATGTCACCAGCCCTCTCGGCGTGTAACTGAAGCTTACAGACCCGGCTTCATCTTCCACTCGGGCCAGGCGACCAATCAGATTGGCGCCTACGCCCGTGTCGTAAAAGAACCGTTCCGTGACGCTTCCTTCCACACGGGTCTCCCTGATGCGTCGCAGCGCGTCATACTGCATCTCCACGCGCCGCCCAGCAGCATCGATGCTCAGAGCAATATCCCCGCGCGCATTCAGCGCCACCCGCCGCCGCCCGGCATCTACGTGCCATACTTCGATCTTGCGACCCAACAGGTCATAACGATAGCGTGCCGCCTGTACCCCGCGCGCATCGGTGACGGCGACCAGCCGGCCCATCGCATCACGCTCATACCGGGTCGTGAATTGCGCCGTGCCCGCGTCCTCCGTGACGGCGATCAGCCGACCCATGCCATCATACTGCATCACTTTGGGCGTATTGAAGTGGCCGCGCGCGATGTTCTCCGGGCTATCATCGGTGTCCGAAACATCAAACGCCGTCACCCGGCCCGCCTCATACACAAGGCGTGATGGCCGTCCATCAGGCGTTACGGTTTCGATAATCCGCCCTAACGCATCGCGCTGGAACTGGTAGTTCCTTGGGTCTGTCGATCCCTCGCCCGCCACGTAGCCGAAGCCGGTCGAGAAGAACATCGCCGTCCGCAAGGCCTCCCAGCCACGGACGTCATACTGGCGGAAACCATCCACCAGCACCTGTCCGCCTTCGGCACTAGAACGGCGCTGCAGCGTCTGCTTGAAGCCATCGAAATACTCTACCGAATCGACGGTCACGGCATCGCCCGGTCGCTGCCGCAGGCGCGTGCGCACCGCTAGCGGCAGCATATCCTGTAGATGCTCGATCTGAATCGTAGGCAGCGAATCCGAGTCGCCGGGCTTGACCATCGCGATCAACCGCCCGACGGGATCGAACTGGTAGCGCGTCTCATGGCCGTTTGGGTCGCCCATGCGGCGGATCTCGCTGGCGCGCACATCGTACTCGACCTCAAAGCTCTGTCCCAGTGCGTCGGTGATGAGGTTGGGATACGTATTGTCCGCCCCGAAAGTGATTGAGCCGCTGTTGCCCAGAGCATCCATACGCCCAATGGTATTGCCACGTGCATCGTAGGACACGCGCTCGGCGTCGATACCCCAGCCTTGAATGCCCGCGGGTCCGGTCATCTGGTGATAGCCTAACGCCGCAAAATCCGGCGCATTCGCTCCATAGACAGTGGTTACCAGATCATCGGTGAGCACCATCTCTTCGCGCCGGCTCAAGTTGCCGCGCTCCACCTCGCCTAACGGCAGGCCAATTAACGAAGCTCCGTCGTAATAGAAGCGCACCAGGCTCAGCAGCGCCCCATTTCCATCCTGGCGGCTCAACTCAACAGGCAGATTGATGATCCAGCGCGTAGTATCGGTGGTATACGACATTCGGGTGACCAGACGCTGTGTTGGCGCGCCACTATCCCACACGTCTTCCTTGCGGATCGGGTTGCCGAAGTCATCGTAGAAGAGCCTGGCTGTTGACACCATTGCCGTATGGCCGCGCTCGAATGTGGAAATCCGGGTCTCGGTGAGGAAGGGAAATACGGCCCGCTCGCCGTGTTCCCCCTCCTGAATCAAGCGTGTTTCGTACTGATTTTCTTCGATCCGAAAAGGCAGCGACGCCGTGGGGCTTCCGTCTGGGCCGAACACTTCCATGCGCACAAGCTTGCCCGTCAGGGCCCAGGCGTCGCCGGCGCCAGCCCCCTGATGGAAATAAGAGGCCGTTAAGGTGGAGGGTGTAGCTGCATCCCCCTGCTCGAGTACCTCAACTCTGCCAAAGCCGCGAAACTCACGTGTTGCTCCGTCAAACCAGCCGTCGAAATAGCGAATGGTTCGAGTCTTAGCAATTCCGGTAGTCGTGTCACGCTCCGTAATGCGCGACACGGTCTGTACGGGAAACGGCAGCGATGTCCTCCAGCGCCGTCCTTCCCGTGCGGCCTGCATGGCATGCTCGGTCGAAGGCCGATATTCGATCTGAGTGATCATCCCGGTGCCGTCCTCGATACTCTCCAGGACATACGGCCGCCGGCCGCCCGTGAAATCAAGATATTTGTAGTTCCGCGCGTTGACACTGTTGGGCGCATACGACCACACCAGACCCAGAGTGCCCGTGCCAAACATGTCCGCCAGCCGCACGTTGTTTGCCGTGGCTTGTGGCGTGTAGGGAACGGTTCCAGCCTCTATCAGCCCGCGGCCGGCGCGGTTTACCCACAGCCGTACGTGATCCGATTCGACGTACACCAGATCCGCCACGCCATCGCCGTTAATATCGCTGAGGAACAGGCGGGCGGGATCGAAGCGCGGGCCAAGCGCCGGCTGGATAGATAGAGTAATGCGATCTCCGAAGCGGCCGTTGCCGTAATGCGGCCACCAGTCGAGCGACGCGCCATGGACCCAGACAACATCCGTCAGCCCATCTCCGCTCATATCGGCAAGCTTCACCCGCGGGTCGCCGAAGAAGACATCCGGAAAGCGCTCCATATCGTGAATGCGCGGGATACTCACAGGTGTGTCCCATCCGGCCTCCCCACGATTGTAATACAGATACAAAGCACGCTGGCCGGTGCGCATGGCATCCACCAGCCCATCGCCGTTAAGGTCTACCAGTCGCACTTGCGCGTCGCGCGGATCGAAGACCGGCGCCTGCCGGAACCTGACCTTTTCTGTAAAGCCGGTTCCAGGCTCGTTGCGGAAGTATCCTAACGGCTGCTCTGCCAGTGAAATCAGATCGGCAGCGCCGTCTCCGTTCATATCGGCGAAGGCGACGGCGGCATGGCCCAACACCGCCGTAGTCGGGACGCGGCGTAAGCTGCGCGGAGGACCCCACTGCCCATTCCCCGCATTCGGCCAGAAGCGACGGACCGGCCCATTGAGTTCGATCACGCCTGGGAGTCCCGTTCCAAGGAGATCAAGCAGATCGAAATCGCCATTCTCAAGCGAGTCCGGCGGGGGATCACCGGTCTGCGACGCGAAGGCGACATACCGATGCCCAGGCTCAAACGGCGTGTAATGCAAGCACAGCACCGGCAGGGTCACTGTCTCCGGTCCGCCAGGGCCGTTGCGATGTCCCGAGAGGGTCACCGTGGTTAACTGGGAGATACCTGTGTAGGGACACTCTTCGTAGGCGAGTGTGTAGCGTCGAAATAGGGGATCGGCGTCTCCTTCGATGCGGAACTCGATTGAGGTGCAACGCAGAGCCGTGGTAATATCGAAACCTGCGCGCCGATCCGTGCAGACATCTGTCCTCGTTGCGTCATACATAAACGTCGCAGAGTAAATGCCGTAACGCACAGATCGTAGATAGAGCTGATTATGGTCGCGCAAATATTCATAGCGAATCTCGTTCCCATTGCGATCGACAGCTCTCTCGATGAGCCATGCATACGTGAAGGTGCGTCCGGCGCGTTGCTCCTCGATCCGTGCGTCCGGCGTCATGCCGAGAGAGAAGGTACGGCCTGAACGGTCACGCACCTCCCAGCCGCTGCCGCTGCGTTCCACGCGGCGGAACTGCTCTTCCTTGCGATGGCGATAGCGCCCCTGGCCAAGTGGGATGAGCTCCTCCCGATCAAGCACAAAGGTATCTACCTCATCGACATAGGTAGGCAGCCCGCCCTCGCTCTTCCGCGTGATCTGCAATACCGGTAGCAGCCAGCCCATGCCAAACGGTCCATTGCCGCCGCCACTGCTGTAAACCAAACCCATGTCCGGCTGGAAGCCGCCCGGTCCTGGCAGAAAGCGCAGCGGAATCCGATAGCTGCCTGTGCCGGTATGCAGGTCCGAAGAGAAAGTCTCGCCGATACTACGAATCGCTCCACCACCTTTCGGTAGAGGGAGAATCTCTGGGGAAACGCCTGACTGGCCACTCATTGTGCTCCCTCCCTCAGATTTCCTGCAGGTTCAGGTTGTGGAATTGGACGGCAGGATTACTCCACGCGTAGAACCCGATGCGGCCGGTGCCTGGAATCGACGGATCCTGACCGCTCAGTATCTCCTCCCCATCGAGGTAAGCCTTGAACGCCTCGCCCGAAACCGCCACCGCAACCTCGAAGTCCTGGTTCACGGTGAATCCTTGGCTCGTATTTAAGGCCACTGTCTGCAAATCCTGAAACACACCGTTTACTTTCTTACCAATCCGCTGATAGTTCCGCTGGGCGTCCATGAGGAGGAAGTAGAAGTTGTCTACATCCTGGTAGCGGAAGACTAGACCGATGCCATCATCGCTCCCGGAATTCATACGGCACCGCATCACGAAGTTCGCCAGCGCCGGCCACTGCGCGTCGGCCTTCCGTACCAAGTAGGTGCCAGGTTTAGTCGGCGATGTATTCAGATTGGCATTGCCCGGCGGGTTGTGGATGCTGCTGGTCTGGACAATTCGCCGGTTCGGCCCATCCCAGGCCCAGGCCGAGGGGGCATTCGTCACCGCCTGCGGATCATCCACGACATCAAAGTTGGCCATCGGATCGTTGGTGAAATCATCGGTCACCGTCTGAAGGCCGCGTGGTGTGTAGTCGTAATCCACAAACAGGAACATATTCGCGACCTTATCCCACGCAAAGCCCGCCGCGAACGCGGCTGCGTTGGCAGTCTCGTCGAGGGCAACGGTCCACGTATCTGCCAGTGGCAGACCGCGCAAACCATTTAGCGACTCGGAACCACTCCCGGAAGTGATCATGCCATTCGCGTCAGTGGTCTGGTTGCCGCTAAAGCCTCCATCAGCGGTGGACACGCTCACCACCAGACCTGCGTTCGCCACGCCCTGTATCGTCTCCACCATCAAATAGACCTCACGAATGTGGCTGTTGGTATGGTTGTAGGCTACGTACGCGTTATCGATCGTGAATGTCACGCTACCCGTATCGCGCAGCGCAAAGAACTCGTCTGGATACTGGTGACGTAAGGACAGGCCCAGGGTGCCCTGATACATTGCCGTCGCCGCCAGTTCGGCTCTCACATGGTCCGCTGTCACTTCGCTGTAGAAGGCATCATAATAGAGCACCAGGTGGAGGTTGGTGATAGCACGGTAATCGACGTCATTACTCTCCGGTGGAAACTCCAAAACCCATCCGCTAGCCGGCCCTGCATTCTCAAACAACGCTAGCAGGTCCTCCTCGGTACTGAACACAAATCCGTCATGACGCAGATCGAACTGAGAGAGGACCATAGTTTCTGGCTTCTGGACCCGGGTTTTTCGCGCCCCATTGCGGCCCCGATCGTGGGAGACGCCTGCGTTGGCCAACGTCCCGTGAAGTCCTCGCGGTCCGATCAGGCCTTCCACCACAACCTCCACGCGCTTCAGTTTCCGCACGCATGTGCCCGGATGCAGTTGATCCACGTCCTGCAGCAGGACTTCGAAGTCGATCCTCCCTGTGCGCTGGAAGTCGCGGAACTGCGAGGGGTAGCGGTCTGCCAGTGAGACCGTGACCTTGATGGGGACCTGCTTTTCGGTTTCCATGATCCGGTCGAACGTAAACGAATCAATGTCCACCAGCAGATAATCTGCGGCCAGCAATCCGTTCAGCTCGCTGCGCTCGTAGTTGAACCGGATCCGGTTCACTTCGGTGTCGTAGTCAAACTCAAAAGCCCGCTCCATCAGAAAGGCCGCACCAATTGCCCAGTCCAGATAGCGCTGGCTGATGTCCCGCTGGGCCTGGGCGAGATTATCCCAAAGCTCTGACGTGAACTCTTGCGCGTTGAAGTGCTCCAGTTGAGCTTGCGCCTGTTCGAGCTTCAGTTGGGCCAGCTCGAGCTGTTCTACCGCGATGTCCAGCATGGCCCCGGCCACCTGCACCTGTTGTTGGGCCACCGCCAGAGCGGCCTGCATCTCGGCAATCTGGCGGTCCAGGTTGGCCAACTCATACTGTTGGGTCAGCTTCACTCGCGCGCGGGTCAGTAGTTGGATCAGGATGGCAGGATCATGGGTGCCGGCCGAGATGCCCAGCAGGCTTGCCCAGTTCTGGTTGATGACGATGTCCGAGCTAAGTCCGGTGGCATTAGTGAAGGCGATGATCTCTTCGAGCGCCGCCAATTGGCGACTGATCGATGCGTACTGCGCTCTCTGCGCCTGAGCGTTGCTTAGTCTTACCTGGGCTTGTTGTCGTGCTAGCACAGCCGCAGCCAGTTGCTCCTGCGCCGCCTTGACGCGAAGTTGCTCCACATCCAGGGCGGCGGCTTGGGCATCCACGGCCTGCTCCAGCGCGAGCCTGGTGAACTCTTCCTTCTCTGCGGTATCTTTGAAGGTGATGTACGCCCTCTCGGCTTGAATCGCATGGTTGGTAAAGTAGCGCGCGACATTCTGCAAGTAACGCCATGAGTGGATGGGAACGATATCTTCTGGAAACCCAAGATAGTTGATGTTGTTGACGATTCTGGTTAGATTGTTGAGCGCCTCCAGGATCAGTGCCCGCCGGCTGTACTCTATGCTACTGAATGTCAGCTTGTTCGGCGAGTTCAGGAAGGACTGATGTTCCGCCACGTAGGAGGCAAATCCTCCTGAATATAGCGGCCCCGTCAACTGGAAGCCCCCCTCCGGCAGGATCCGTACGATATGTTCGTACTCGGCGCGGGCCGCGGCCATGTCCCGGTCGCGATAGAGACGATTCCCTCTGGTCACATGGATCTGGGCGATCTTGCGCCACAGCATCGGCCGTTCAATGGCGTGATTCAGGTAAGCGTAGTCGCGCGCCTTGAGATAAAAATCAATGGCCTTCTGATAGTCGCCGAGAGCCGAGTAGGTGTCTCCCAGGGCCATTGGCAGGATGAAGCCACCGACGTGGGTGAGGTAGCTGATGAACTGCGGCAGCTGCCAGTAATAGATCTCCAGGGCGTCCAGTTGGGTGGCGGTCACGCGTGGCTGCAGGAGCTTGCTTTCGATCTCTGCAGGCCCGGCGTTCAAATCCAACTGCACCCCACCAGCAGCCGTCAAAATGGTGGCCCACTTCTTCAGCGGAGCCGCGACCGACGGCCCGACCTGCATCCATGTTCCGTCCACATCACGCATCATGAGCGGAAGGCCGGCGTCGCCGAAGCTCCGGCTCACTGCTGAGATTCCTGGGTTTAAACTGTGAGTCACCGACCAGCCTAGGCCCTGCGGAGCCTGCGAAGCCACAGAGGCAAACAGCTTCCCTGCCTCGTCAGCCCCGCCCGCCCGTGTCATGGCTACTGCGATATTATGCCGAGCTGCCGCAGCTCCAGTTGGTTGTTTCACTCTATCGAACAACTGCTGTGCTGTTGTCATAAACTCCTGGGCCCGACCAAAGTTTCCCTCCGCGACATCTGCTGCCCCAAGTAAGAACTGAGCATCCGCCTGAGCCTCCAGGTCGTCCCCGGCAAGGTCCAACAGCTCCCTTGCCTTGACACGCGCCTGCTCTAACTCACTGGACTGCAGATAGGCGAGACCCAGCTGATAGGTCTCCGCGCGCTTAAAATCGGCTCCCACAAACGGCTCGTTGATTTTGACCAACTCTGGGGGCGGATCCACTACCGGAACCACTGGAGCGTTCTTCCCCACCGCATCTCTGGTCTTCATCAGTTGGAGACTGGTTGCGGCCAATTGAGGAATCATCTCCACACTGAGAAGCGCCTCGGGCCTCGCAGTTACTACCGCGTCCTTCCAGGGTGGATAGAAGGTCTTCGGGAGCAGTCCCCAGGCCGCCAGATACAAGTTGAGCGCGGCCATGTATTTCCCGGCGTAGAATGCCTGGTTTCCGGCCATGACATACGAGTATATCTGCTGTTCAAGAGGGGTACTGGGGTCAGCAACTACGGGTTGGCTACCGGGAATCTTGGCTTTGTACGTGTAAAATTCGGTGAGATATTTATGAGCCATCGACGAAACCTCCAAAATAGGAAAATGGTTTGGGGAACAACCGGGCGGCACCGGCTCCTGTGTTACTACCGATCTAAGAGCAAACCAGTTTCAGAGAACATTAATCTGCGATATTCTCCTCATTGTAAAGTCGGGCCCGCAACCCACGCATTTTAATCAATACTCCATCGGGGCAACTGGTATCTCAGTTACCACGACAAATTCAATAGGATGTCAACATCCGGTCGACTTTGCATCCACGATCCGATCAAACATCAAACCATGCGACGATTCATCTCGGCCGGTTTGCGTCCGCACACTCTGTACAGGATTTATACAATCATATGTCAACTTAAAGTAGTTATATCAGCAAATACACTTTTTCGTCGGAGTTATATCAAAGAGGAGGCCGAGGGCCTGTATCTGGTGGCTTATAACCCAAAGTCAATTGGATTAAATTTACCACCAAAGAGCCCAGAATACCTTTGCCCAGGCTGAAGCTGCGCTGAATCTTCGCTTAAGATTGGCTAAATGAGAGGTTGAGCAGCGATTGAAAGTGGCAGTGGAAGAAAATAATTAAGGCCAGCTTAACATACCCTAGCTGGCCTGTCAATCCGCCAATTGGCTAAGGGTTTGTCCCAAATTTTAGGAAGTTCTGTTGGACACGCTTCGTGTGCCTGCTTCGCGTGTCCTCGTTACCAGAAATTTGGGACGCATCCATTTTTTGGCCTGAGCCTCCACCAATTGATTCAAGATAGTGTTGCTCTCAAGGGTTGACAGAAATTGATAGTTCTCCTGGTCAACACTCCCCATCATCGTCTGTCTTCACCACTCCCCTTTTAAATCAACAAAAGAGATAAAACAAGAAGACAGGGATAAGCCTTTACTAGAAAACGATAACACGATTGGCTTAAATGACCGGAAAGAATTTCTCAGCATCATCTCCAACAACGTCGATTGTCTTCTGTTCGGTCACACGACTCCAGAAAAGGGTCAAGATCATCGACCATCGCCGGCGGAAGAAAGACTTTTTGCTGACGCGGAAAAATATTATATACTAACATTAATAAAATTGCGAGAACTTGGAATACATGAGTTCTAGCTATTCAGTGACACTACTCGATCTAGGTTCTTATCAAAGAATGGTTTTCCAGGTCTATACATCCAACCCCTCCTGGGGCCATCCGCATACATGAATGAAAATGGCGCGAACTACGACCCCAGTAGCCTATTACTATTTGAACCAACCAAGATATGTCGCAATTTCGTGCTCGGCAGCGCCATCCATCTCACAGGAGTAGATTTGCATATGACTGACCTGAGCCTTAAGCAGTTTCTTATTGGAATAGCTGCGGATCCAGCAGAAGGAATTCGACATTTTGCTCCAGACGTTCCATACATCAGTGTCAGGGATTTCATTTGCTCATCATTAGGTTATACATTCCCGCCCTGGACCCCAACCAGCCTCCTGGCAAAAGCCGTTTACGCTGCCGGATTCTTGTACGATCCCGGACAGGATATTATTTATTCAAGGAGGGATCCACTTCAACGGCAGTTCGGATATGGCTACGGATATGATGCCGCGGCACTTGGGATGGCCGCGATCCTGGATTGCGAGCCGATTTTCTTCGATTACGCGGGCAAGCACTGGATGATCGAACTGTGGAAAGGTCAATATGGGCTGGAGACCGGTTGCGAAATCGGCGTCTATAATCGGCCGATCGGCTCCACGTCGCCCGTGTATGCTTTGCTGGATGCGACGGTCGGCGTCCGGCCGGGCGATCCAAATCCATCGCACAACCTATTCTTTGACTGCGCCAACGATAACGAGCTGTTGGTAATGGCCTCTACTTTATACAAGAATGGCCAAGAGCTTTTCTTCAGAGGACCAGAGAAGCATTGGTGGCTGACCGGCTTCAAGTGGGGGGTATACTCTCGTCCGCAAGAACTGACAATGGATGTCTCAATCACCTGCCTGGACGCCACGATGTGCGCAGCGCTTGTCAATGCTTTGCAAGGTATGGGCTATAGCGTCAATGTATTTTCGACCACGGTTAGCTTCAGATTCGCGATTCCGAGATCACATCAACCGCGTTCGGATACTCCTCTGATCGTTCAAGCAGTCGAGGTCACCGACCAGGGAATTGTCAGCGAATATAACGCGCTCGGGTTTCCGAATAACGATCCAAACACTATCCCTGATACGGCACTTGACAAGATCATGGGCGCAGTAGGCATCTATAGTTGGGACTTCTTCGCCCAGGCTGTAGCGAACCTGGCGAATATCGCAGGTCTGAATGCATATAGTGTAATCGATGGCCTTGCGCAAGCGTTCAAAATTGGGATCGATGAGGCAACTGACCTGGCTGCTCAGGCTGGTTACACATTTTCAAACTGGGTCGGTGCAGTCGAGAGCTTCCTTGGCGTGAACCTGGACTTCTCCTGCATCGTTGAAATCTCCAATAAAGGCGGTCCGTACGATCTCATCCTTGAAGATCATCGGATCAATCAGGGCAACTATGCCGTTCGTCCCCCAGATAGGATAAGTGCTGGAAGAATGGCGCGATTCTGGCTAAAAGACCCGAAACCCAACCCATTTGGCGCGGATGGCTGGGCTCAGTATTACTATATCGACTCAGCCAACAATAGGCATTCCATCAGGTTTACCTATGCCTGCCCAACCGGATTGGCCTCGAATGTTGCCACAGCTTCTGCGCCGTTCAATTTCTATACCAAGTCGGGCAATATTGATTCTGGTTGGAGTAGGATCAATCAAATAATTACGGGTGGACATCCGCTGTTTGTTGCTTTTGTTTATGGAAACGCGCCGGCGCCGAGTTAACCAGACTATGATCGGTGGCTGGCAGCCATCTATATCGGTCAACTCGGGAAAGTGTGCTGATTCAGCGGTACGCAGACTTTTCCCTCTCGCTTGGCTTGGGCTCAGGCGCGGCCGGAGTCAGTGTCATCAGCAACGTGCTGCTCGCCGTATTGCTCCTGGAGTTGACGCTTCTCCCAACGTAGCTTCGCCAGCTTCGTGTCTCGTAACTCCGACGAATCCTGGCGCATTAGTTGCTCGATCTACCGCTCGATTCGTGATAGCTTACCTTGCGCAATGGCTAGGCGACGAGGAATCCATTCGGCTTGGAGTTCGGCGAGCATTGCCTGCAGAACAGAGTTCATTGAGTACATCATAAATGCCTGTGATAGAGGAGAAATACCGGCCCGGCAACGGGGTAAGTACAGGTGTGTAAGCGTCGTCGCCGTATCTAATTGGTATGTGCGCTACCGAGAGCTTCTGTTTATGCGAGGTGAGATTCTTAACGCTCTCGATGAGGTAACCACGGTCTCCAAGCGAGAAGCAATGGCGCTAACCGGGTTGAGTGAAACCCACCTTACCCGCTATTTGCAGGCAGGGGTTATCACTGCCTGGAAATTGCCCAGTCTGACCGGTCCCCATAGTCGAGGCGAATGGTTGGTCTTACGTCAGTCAGCCGAGGCGGTGTTTTTGTCAAAATCAATGGGCGGCATTAATTAATCGAAAAGAACGACACTT
>CAZRYD010000125.1:14764-17114 GCA_964604225.1 uncultured Caldilineaceae bacterium | reverse complement strand
GTTAATTTTGCCTCATTTTCTGTTAACCACAGAATCCATTAGAGCTAGAAAAATTTAATCGAGGCGATTGCCGGCATGCAGGAAGAAGAAGCCGTCAAGCTGGCCGGCGAGATGCTTGACGCCGGAACAGATCCGCAAACGGTCCTGGATGCTTGCCGCGAAGCGATGAGCCTTGTCGGCCAGCGCTATGATGAGAAGGAGTATTTTCTGCCCGAACTAATTATCAGTGGCGAGATCTTGAAACAAATTGGCGAATTGATCAAGCCCAGGATCAAAGGAAACGCAGCCCAAACTGAGCCGTTAGGAAGAGTCGTCATTGGCACCGTAGCCGGCGATATTCACGACATCGGCAAAGATATCGTCGCCTTTATGCTGGATGTGAATAACTTTGAAGTTCACGACCTGGGCGTTGACGTGTCGGCGGAAACGTTTATCGAGAAAATTAAAGAGGTACAGCCTCAGATCGTCGGCCTGAGCGGCTTTTTGACCCTGGCTTTTGACCAGATGAAAACGACGGTAGAAGCGATGAAAAATGCCGGGGTGAGAGATAGGGTCAAGGTAATGATCGGCGGCGCGCCGATGGATGAAACCGTAGTCAACTATATTGGGGCGGATGCTTTCGGGCTGGATGCCTCGACGGCGGTCAGGCTAGCCAAAGGCTGGATGGGAGGGATGTAATCATGGCCAGTTTTGCAGAAAAATCACCGCAAGAACGGTACCAGGAGCGAGTCAAGCGGATATTGGATGTAGTCCAGTTGAAGACGCCCGACCGGGTGCCGATTTTTGGACCGTACGAGGCTTTCCCTTACTACTGGGCCGGGGTCACCATCAAAGAGGCGATGAACGACTACGCCAAAGCCAGGGAAGTCTGCCACAAATTTGTAGACGAATTTCAGCCGGATGCGGATTTTGGCCCGATCTTAGCTTACCCGGCTAAACCGATGGAAACCCTGGGCATCAAATGGTTCAAGTGGGCCGGCCACGGCCTGCCCGATAACGTAATGTACCAATTTATGGAAGGCGAGTACATGAAGGGTGACGAGTACGACGAATTTCTGTACGACCCGTCTCATTTTATGGCCTCGAAATGGCTGCCCCGCTCCTTCTCGGCGTTGGAAGGGCTGGCCGGCTTCCCGCCCATGCGCCTTATGATGTGGTTCGGCTGGACCGGCCTGCTGGCTGCTCTGGCTGCGCCGGAAGTACAGGCCGCTTTAGAAGCCGCCCGTAAAGGCGGCGAAGAGTTGGGCCAGTGGTTTGCCTCGGTGGGGCAGTACGCCGGCGAAATCAAGGCCAAAGGCTTTCCACAGGCTTACGCTGCCTTCTCCTGGCCCCCGTTTGACATCGTCGGCGACACGCTGCGCGGCACGCGGGGGATCATGGGCGACATCATCCGCAAACCTGATAAACTGCTGGCCGCCGTAGACAAAGCTACCCAGATGACCATTGACTACGGAGCCGGCGCCGCCGGAGCCGACCTGCCGCTGTGCTGGATCTGGATGCACAAAGGGTCGGAAGGGTTTATGTCGGACCAGCACTACAAAACCTTCTACTGGCCCTTCCTCAAACGGGCCATCGAGGGGCTGGTGGAGAAGGGGGTCATCCCGGTGGTTTATTGTGAAGGCGATGACACGCCCCGGCTGAAATACTTTGCCGAGGTGCCGCCGGGCAAAGTCATCTTCCACTTTGCCCAGATGGACATGGCCAAGGCCAAAGCTGAACTGGGCGGTATCGCCGCCATTTCCGGCAACCTGCCCAACCGCCTGCTGCTGACCGGCACGCCAGACGACGTGAAGGAATATTGTAAGAAGCTGATTGACACCTGCGGCAAAGATGGGGGTTATATCATGGACACTTCCGCCCTGCTCGACGAAGCCAAGCCGGAAAATGTGAAAGCGATGTTTGAGTTTACCAAGGATTACGGGATATACCGGTAAGAGACCCAAACCTGTCAGGTCTTAAAGACCTGACAGGTTTTTGAATAGCCCGACAATTTTCAGCCCATGCACATTAAACACGATTGGACCATTAACTTCGACGAAGAACAATTTATAACCTTTCACGGCGAGTCATTTGCCAGGCTGCTGCAAAACTCCACCCGACGCGAGACGCTGCAGCAGGCCGTGGCCGAAATGACCCAGGCGGTTAAGCCGGCAGCCTGCTGGGCTACCTTCCCTATCCAGAAAATTATGCACGAGAAGTTAGTTCTGGCCAACGGGGTGCGTGTTGGCGGCGGGCCGGTGGTACAGGTAATTGGCGGGGCGGAGGCGTTGATGGTAGCGATCTGCACCGTCGGCCCGGCAGCCGACCAGGTAATTGCCGCCGCTCAAAAGCAAAAAGAATTGTTCAAAAC
>CAZRYD010000125.1:0-14754 GCA_964604225.1 uncultured Caldilineaceae bacterium | reverse complement strand
TGCTGCTGAACGATCTGGCGGCCTGGACGGTGGATATGGTGCGGCAGCAGGTATGCCTCCAATTTGAAACGGAAACTCGCCAGCAGGGGCTGCGCGTCAGCGCGCCGCTCTCACCCGGCGAGTCGGTTTGGCCAATCAAAGAGCAGGCCATCCTTTTTTCGCTGCTCGACGCCAGCCAGATTGGGGTATCCCTCAGCCCCTCAATGGTCATGACTCCGCTCAAATCGCTGTCAATGATTATGGGCTTTGGCGCTCAACCGATGGGCGTGGAAGGGGCGTCGAACTGTGATTTTTGCTCCATCAAGGAGCGCTGCGCCTACCGCCGCCTCCGCCCGACAGCACAAATTACAGCTTCTCCTTCTCCTTGACCACCGGATCCATCTCGAACAACCTGGTCAGAGAAAAGGAAAATAGATTTAGCGTTGAGCAGCTTTATGTGCCTCTGCATAAATACGAAGCGCGGCATTGATTCGCTGTTCGTAATCCTGCCCCTGTGCTTTGAACCAATTGTACACGTCAACATCAACGTGAACAGTCATCGTTACTAATTGTTTTGGCATCCGTATTTTGGCGCGCTTAAAGAACTCATCATTCAATGGGGGAATATCCGAGGTGTCAATCTCGTCATCTGTCATCGCATCAATTCGTTCCCAATTTGTTTCCGAAGGTTTGTTCATAGACGTATCGTTCATGGCTCAATGCCTTTCGTAGTGATATGATCCGGGTCGTCTCCTCATCTGGTTCAGTATAAACGACAACGACGACATAAGATCGCAACATTCCTAGCCCTATCCAGCGGTCTTCGCCATAGTCTAGCCGGTCATCTAAGTCAATTAGCATAGGCGACTCAAAAATTTCCCAAGCATCAACAAAATTAAAACCGTGTTTCTGTATATTTACCTGATTCTTCTTTTCATCCCATTCAAATTTCATGAGGCAATATAGCCTGATAAAGAAACTTTGACAAACAAAGAAAGCAGAGTCAGTCTAGAGGTACAACTACAACCCCAACTCTTCCCACAACTGATCCACCTTCGCCTTGACCGCCGGATCCATCTTGATTAACTCCGGCCAGCCGCGCTGATAATCCTCCAGCGGCCCTTTGGCCGTGGCGTCCAGGCCGATTTTGCCGCCAAAGGCAAAACGGTAGCTGGCGTGGTCGAGAGCGTCGGTGGGACCTTCTTGAATGACCACATCACGCGCCCAATCCACGTTGTTGAGCATGTGGAAGTAAGCTTCCTGGGTATTCTGCACATCTACATACTCGTCAAAAATGACGATGCACTTGGTCAGCATCATCAGACCCAGGCCCCACAGGCCGTTGATAACCTTGCGGGCGTGGCCGGGGAAGCGCTTTTTGATGGAGACAAAAATCAGGTTGTGAAAGACGCCCTCGGCGGGCATGTTCACGTCCACAATTTCGCCCAAAAAAAGCTTCATCAAGGGTAAAAAGAGACGCTCGGTGGCCTTGCCCATCCAGTAATCTTCCATCGGTGGGATACCGACGATAGTAGTCGGGTAGATAGGATTTTTGCGGTGGGTAATGGCGGTGATGTGCAGCACCGGGTAGTCGTCGGGCGGGGTATAATAGCCGGTGTGATCGCCAAAAGGACCTTCGGTGCGGCGCTCGTTGGGGTCCACATAGCCCTCGATGATGTACTCGGCCTGGGCCGGGGCTTCGATGGGTTGGCTGACACATTTGACCAGTTCGACCGGCTTGCCGCGCAGCCAGCCGGCCAGCAAAAATTCGTCAATGCCGGGCGGCAAGGGCGCGCTGCCACACCACATGACCGCCGGGTCGCCGCCCAGGCTGAGGGCGACAGGAATACCTTCGATCCCGTTTTCCTGAGCCACGCGAGTGTGCTCCGCCCCGCCTTTGTGGATTTGCCAGTGCATGCCCACCGTGCGCTGATCGTACACCTGGATGCGATACATGCCCACATTGCGGATATTCGTCAGCGGGTCGCGGGAGATGATGGTGGTCATGGTGATATATTTGCCGCCGTCGTGGGGCCAGCACTTGAGGATGGGCAGGCGGCCCAAATCTATCTCGTCGCCCTGGTAGACCACCTCCTGCACCGGCGCTTTGTTGACCAGGCTCGGCTTGAGGCCCATTGAGCGCAGGGCGTTGAGCATCTCCATCCCGCGTGAGAGGGCCGGGCCAAAGCCCTGCGGCAGCTTGGGGTCAATGATCTTGGCCAGGTTATCGCGCAGTTGGTTGAGGTTGTCCACCCCCAGCGCCCAGGCCATGCGGTCGGGGTGGCCCAGGCTGTTAATCAACACCGGCGTATCGTGACCGATGACATTTTCAAAAAGAAGAGCCACATTTTTATCCAGCGGCCCTTTGCTCACCCGGTCGGTAATTTCGGTGATTTCCAATTCGGCGGAAACCGGGGTTTTGATGCGTTTGAGGTGGCCCCGCTTTTCCAGCAGGGCCACAAATTCTTGTAAGTCTTTATAAGCCATAGATCTGAAACCTGAATTATAGTTGTTGTCGTTGCTGGGACATGTTATAATTTAACAGAGGAAAAATGCAAGATGCACATTGTAGACCTCGTCTGGCTTCCTGATGTGATTGACAAGCTCGATTGGAAACATAACGTCAAACCAGAGGAGGTGGATGAGATTCTTTTTGGTAGTCCAATCTATCGTAAGGTCCAAAAGGGGCATATTCCGGGTGAAGATGTTTATGCCGCGATGGGTCAAACCGATAGTGGACGCTACTTGATTGTTTTCTTTATCTACAAAACCACCCGCGAAGCACTGATTCTGAGCGCTCGCGATATGGACAGCAAGGAACGACGACACTATGAGCGAAGCTAAACAAATCCCCGAAATGAAAAGTTATGCCGAAATAGCCGAGTTTTGGGACACCCATAGTCTGGCCGACTATTGGGACCAAACAGAGTCGGTCGAGTTTGAGATATCCGCTGATGCCCGTCGTCGTTATTTGGTGGCAGTTGATCCAGATGTATTGAGTCGGGTTAAACGATTAGCCCATCTGCGCGGATTGAGTACCGAAAGTTTGATCAATCTCCTGCTTGAACAGCGATTACATGAGCTTGAAAAACAGGCAGCATAGTTATTTCCTCACCCATTCTTAATCCTTCTCATACGGCTGCCCGTCTGCCGCCGGCGAAATAGATTGGCCGATCACCCCGGCCAGAACGACCATGGTGACGATGTAGGGGGCCATCAGCAAGAACTCGCTGGAAATGGGTACCTGCTGGATGCCCAGACCTTGCAGTTTCACCTGGAGCGCATCGGCGAAACCAAAAATGAGCGATGCCCCAAATGCGCCGAAGGGCGTCCACTTACCAAAGATCATCGCCGCCAGGCCGATGAAGCCTTTCCCCGCAGTCAGCAGCTCGTCAAAGCGGCCCACCGAACCGATGGTAAAATAAGCTCCGCCAATTCCGGCCACCATGCCGCCCATAATCACATTGATATAGCGCATCTTGAACACATTCACGCCCAGCGTGTCGGCGGCTTTGGGGTGCTCACCCACAGCGATAGTTCGCAGTCCCCAGCGGGTATAAAATAGCATAATGTGGATAGCAATAACCAAAGTAAAGAGAATATAGATGATCAAACTATTCTCAAACAGAAGCGGGCCGATAATCGGAATACTCGACAGCCCCGGAATTGGCAGTATTTTGAATGTGCTGCCGCTGTTGAGGGCCTGAATCGGCTGTAAGAAGCGCTGGCTCAGAAAACTGGTCATGCCCGCGGCAAAAATATTGATGACAGTACCGCTGATGATTTGATCCACCTTGAATTGGATCGACAGCCAGGCATGAAAGGCCGCCAGCAGGCCGCCGATAAGGATTGCGCCGAGCAGACCCAACACCAAATGCCAGGGCACAGCATCCGACAGATTGGCGGCATCAAGGCTCTGGCCGATGCTGGCCAGCCAAGCCGGAAAAAGCGGTTCACCGGTGGCGGCATTGACCGCATCGTAGTTGCGGAAAATGCTGGAAACCAACACTGCCGCCATCGCTCCGCTCAACATCATGCCTTCGATAGCGATATTCACTACGCCCGCTCGTTCGCACAAGATGCCGCTCAGAGCACCAAAGGCTATCGGGGCTGCTCGCAGCAGCGAGGCCGAGATCATACCCAACAAGTTCATGGACTCCCCGCGCGCAGCCCAGGTGAGAAAGGCAAACACAAAAATCAAGGCCACAATCAACAAGGCCAGGTTGACCCGTTTGAACCCTCTGGCCAGTTGCCAGCCCCCGGCAAAGGCTACTACCACCCCCAGCCCCCACAACGTTTGCTGCGTGGGCAGCACCCAATTTTCCAGGCGCGGCGCATTGGTTTTTGCCCCCGGATTCAAGCCAAAACTGGTAGTCATATCAGAGGTGCTGTTCACTCCAAAAGCGATAACAATGACTAGGGCTACCAACAGAAAGAAGACCCCCATGCCGATACTGCGTCTCTCTCTGATGGCGATAGCCTTGGTTGAAAGTGCGGCTGTACTCACTCCTTACCTCCTGAATTTCGTTAAAACGTTAAACGCTCAAACGTTGGGACGCCCCTACGCGCCCCAGCCCCGGGTAAAGGTAGTTTCTTCTGCCTCCGATTTTACCCTGACCCGGTAAACCCAGCGCACTATGGCCGGCGCGGCAATAAAGACAATGACCAGCGCCTGGACAATGGAGATAATATCAATGGGAATACTGGCAATAGATTGCATCCGCGTCGCCCCGTTGCGCAGGGTCCCAAAAAGCAGGGCGGCCAGGACGACTCCCAGCGGGTGGCTCTTACCCAGCAGGGCCAGAGCAATGGCATCGAAGCCATAACCGGAGGAGAAGCCGCCGGCCAAGAAGTGGTTGAGGCCCAGCACTTCGTTAGTGCCAGCCAGCCCAGCCAAAGCCCCGCTAATAGCCATCGTCAGCACGATGATCCGGGTAATTTTGATACCCCCGTAGCGGGCGGCATTGGGGTTGGCCCCGACCGTACGGATTTCAAACCCCAGGGTAGTTTTGAACAGTAGCCACCAGATCACAAAGGCAGTCAACAAGGCCAGGAAAAAACCCCAGTGGAAGCGGTAGCCCTCAAAAAGCTGGGGCAGGTAGGCGCTGGGAAAAATCTCGGCGGTCACGGGTCTATCGCCGCCGGGCCGGCGCAGCGGGCCGGTAAAGGCCCAATCAAAAAAGCGGAAGGCAATATAATTCATCATAATCGTATTGATGACTTCGTGAGCCCCGGTTTTCGCTTTAAGAAAGCCGGGGACAGAGGCATAAAGCGCGCCGGCGGCCATACCGGCCAATAAGGCCAAAGGCAGGTGAATAAAAGCGGGCAATTGGAAACTGTACCCGACGATAACCGCCGCTGCGGCTCCCACCAACAGTTGTCCCTCGGCCCCGATGTTAAAGAGACCGCCCCGAAAGCCAACCGCCACCGCCAATCCGGCAAAAATGTAAGGCGTTGAAGCCACTAAACTTTCACTAATAGCCGAGGCATCACCCAATGAACCTGAAAACAAAGCCCCATAGGCCACCGAAATACTCTGCCAGACCGCCCCCAGCCCTGCGCCTATGCCTCCGTCTCTAAACGCGGCATAGACGGCAGCATCAGTAATCACAATGATGATCCCGCCAATCACCAGCGCCGAAAAAACGGCCAGGATTGGAATCAAAAGCGTATCCAAAATACTCTTGAGCAGCTTGGGCAGTTGCGGCTCTTTATCTTTTGTTGCGGTTGGTGTTACTTTGGCGCTTGCTTCCATACTTTCACCTATATCTTCCTCCAATTTTTGCTTCATCTTCGAAGCAATCCCAACACGTAGTCCAAAAACTTTTCTACGTCCACCGTATCTGCGGCTCGAATGAGCCGGCCTGTTTCGCTTTCCTTGATGCGGCCGGCGCTTGGACCCGTGGCCGCCACCTCTGTTTGCGCCTCACGGAAAGTAATATACTGCGGTGCGCCCAGATAGCCGGTAGTCAGGGTGTCCCACATGTAGTAGACATACTGGTAGCTGGGAATCGTGCCCAAGGTCAGCGCCCAACATTGCCCGGCCAAATCAGATAGAGGATAGCGGCGCTGCCGGGCGAGTTGCTGCAAGAACTCCCACGTAACCGGAACGTGATTGGTTGCATCCAGCGGAAAGAGGGTTATGGGCGCTGGCGATTGCCATAGTGCGTGGGTCGCCGGTGGGTTCCAATAGGCGTTCCATTCGGCGCTGCCATCATGCTCGTAATCGTGCACATTCCCGCTTACGCCCAGGGCGCCGCCCATCCACACCACCTCTTCGATTTTGGTGGCCAGGTCAGGTTCCCGGCTCAAGGCCATCGCTAGGTTGCTGACCGGCCCGGTGATTAACACGGTCAACGGATTCTTGGCTTCGCGCAGCTTCCGGGCGATAAATTCGTGGCCCGGTTCAGGTACGGGCGCCGGCAGCAGTTCCTCATTTTCATTGAGAATAGGCAAGGCGTCAATTGGATAAGCGTGAGCGCGCCAGGCCCGGGGGAAAGAGTTGACCCCGTACAAAGCGCCCTGGCTCACCTCAACCTCCAGGCGGCCAAAAAAGCGTAAAATCTTGAGCGAACTTGAAGTGCCCGGCCCGATAAAACAATCCGCCGGGGTGACGACGATTCCGGCCAACTCAATATGAGGCATAGCCAGGACCATCATCAAGGAGAGCAGGTCATCTACCCCGCCGTCGTGATCGAATAGAACCGTTCGCTTTTTAGGGGACTCGCCCACAAAACCTCCCTCATCATGGCGTTGAAGGTGTTACAGCACCACCTCAACGTCAACCTCGACCGGTTCGCCTTCGACCTCAGTCGGCAAGTCGGCTGGGCGATGACCGGCCATCAACAGACCCAACTGCTCTTTGGTAACCAAGTTGGCCGGCAGAATGTCTACAATCTTACCCTCAAACATCACCGCAATGCGGTCACTCAAGGCCCGAATTTCGTCCAGTTCAGTTGAGACAACCAAAACTGCCGTGCCTGCATCCCGTTTCTCGATGATGCGGCCATGAATATACTCAATAGAGCCGACATCAAGGCCGCGCGTCGGTTGGGAGGCAATCAGCAATTTGATGGGCCGGGAGAACTCACGGGCAACAATCACCTTTTGTTGGTTGCCGCCGGAGAGTGTTTTGGCGGCCGCATCAATGCTGGGCGTGCGCACGTCAAAATCTTTCACCCACTGGGCCGACACATCGTTCACCTTCTCTTCGTCAATCACTACGCCTTTAGCAAAGGTGTTATAGTAAGTGTTCAACATCATGTTATCTTTAATGGGGAAACTCAACACCAGGCCATCCCGCTGACGGTCTTCTGGCACGTGGGCCACCCCCAATTCAGTAATTTGGCGGGGCGAAGCATGCTTGACGCTTTGACCATCAATTTGAATTTCTCCACTCTGCACATGGCTCAGGCCGGTCAAAGCCCTGACCAATTCGGTTTGACCATTGCCTTGCACGCCGGCTATACCTAATACCTCGCTCGCTCTTACCTCAAACGAGAGCCCTGTAACTGCCGGATGGCCTCGGTCGTCATTGACATACAAATCTTTGACCACCAGTATCGGCTGGCCAGGATTGGCTTTCTTTTTCTTGACCATCAGTTCGACCGACCGTCCCACCATCATTTCGGCCAGCGATTGGGGTGAGGCTTCGCTGGGGGTCGTGGTACCCACTGTTTTGCCCCGGCGGATGACCGTAATTCGGTCGGCCACGGCCAGAACTTCTTTTAACTTATGGGTGATAAAAATCAGGGAGACTCCCTGCGCGACCAGAGATTTGATGATGGAGAAAAGTTCTTCAACTTCCTGCGGGGTCAGCACCGCCGTAGGTTCATCAAAAATGAGAACATTCGCGTCGCGGTACAGCACTTTAATAATTTCAACCCGCTGCTGAATACCGACCGGCAAATCTTTGACATAAGCATCGGGATCAACCTGCAAGCCATATTTTTTGGAGATTTCGCGAATACGATTAGCCACCATTTTGCGATCCAAGAAGATACCTCGGTGGATCGACTCTTTGCCCAGCATCACATTTTCGGTTACGGTCAGCACCGGGATCAACATAAAGTGTTGGTGGACCATGCCAATCCCCTGGTGAATGGCATCCGTAGGGCCGGAGATTTCAACTTTTTGGCCGTTGATAAAAATTTCTCCTTTGGTGGGTTTGTACAAACCGTATAAAATGTTCATCAGGGTACTTTTGCCGGCCCCATTTTCACCCAACAAAGCGTGGATTTCCCCTTTTTCCAGGGTCAGATTGATATTATCATTGGCCAGTACACCGGGGAATTGTTTGGTGATGCCGCGTAATTCTAAGACTGGGGGCATAGGCGATCCCTCCTTTGGGCTGCACGTTGAGTAAGTGCTCTATTATAGCACAGGTTAGAATAGCGTAAAGTGAACAACAGACCTCAAAGGTTTTAAAGACTTTGAGGTTTCAATTCTCACACAATCTTCTCGCGTATTTTGGCGCTAATGTAATCCAGCGAGGCTACCACAATGGCAATGGCAATCATTTGCACGCTGGCCTGGCGGTATTTGAGCAAATTCAAGTTTTGCTGGAGCAAAAAGCCGATACCGCCGCCGCCGGCAAAACCGATGATGGTTGACATCCGCACATTGATGTCCCAGCGATAGATGGTAAAGGCGATATAGGGCGGCACAATCTGGGGAATGACCGCGTAGATAATGGTTTGCAGGCGATTCGCGCCGGTGGCGGTTACCGCCTCCAGCGGGCCTTCAGCAATGTTCTCAACCTGCTCCGAATACAACTTGCCCAACGAGGCAATGGTATGCAGGGTCAGGGCCAGCACCCCGGCAAACGGACCAATCCCGACCCAAACCACAAAGACAATGGCCATAATCAGCGGCTCAATGGAGCGGAGGGTATTCAAAATCGTCCGGCTGGTATAGTAGATAATCATCCCTGTCGGCATGGGGTGATCCGGGCTGACAGCCAAAGCCGCCAGACCAAACAAGGTTGCCCCAATTGCGGCCACCATGTAAGACCATGCGCTCGATGCCTCATAGAGCCAGACCACAAAAGCGGTCACCAGTCCAAACAGGATCGCCCCGGCGACGACAGCGACCACGACACTAAAAATCTTGGCCCAAATCGTCTGACCCAGGCGGCGGAGCAGGTTCTCAGAGACCGTACCCGCCACTGAAGCCAGCGCAAAAGCACCAATGATGCCGCCGATGAGCGGCAGAAAGATAATAAGGGAATCTGCAATCACAAACAGAAAATTACCCAGAAACGCAAAGCTGCCCAAGACTGCGGTTAAACCCTCGCCTAACCTCAACCCCAGTCCACCGACCACGCCCAAAACTAAAGCGGTAGCGATGATGGTCAACAAGCCCAGGCCATAACTGCGCAGTGTCGCCGGCCAATCAGACCCACCAGAATGGCTGGCCACTGCCTGAACGGTTAAAAATAGCAGCATGGGGGCAAAAAGCATGGCCGCTGCCGGCGCATCACTGCCGGTGATCAGGTTGGCTGCGCTCCCCCCCACCACACTAAACAACCACGCCCCGGCCCACCAGCCGATAGGCGCCGCCACCAGCAAAGTAACCCAACTGCCAAAGGTACTGGTGAGTTGAATCATCAAATTGCGGGCCGACAGAAAGCTGATCGGGATGGATAAGGCAGTTCCCAGGGTAGTAGCAATCAAGGCCAAAAATATGGTTTCGATAATCTTGGCAAAGGTTTCATAAACTGTCGTACTAGGCTCAGGCCAGCCCGAAGTTCGATTCACCACTGCCCGCACCATTTGCGGCTCCACAGAGGTGCGGTCCTTCCTGAGCTTAACCGTTTCAGAAAATTCACCTTGCCGGTCGGGGTTGACAATCTCATTGGTCAGCGGTAATTCGACGGCCTGGTTGGGGTCTTCGTTATAGGGTACAAAATAGAGAAAGACCTCTTCCCCAGGCTCAAAGCCGCTGCCTCTGACCTTAATCTCACTGCCCGGAGCGGTACACCGGGCCGACAGTTCTATCGTAGGGCCAGATTTTACCGAACTAGGCAATTGAAATTGGTTTGCCGGACAAGGGATCAAAATTGGCGCTTCAATCTCCAACCTTTCCGTTTCATACTGGGTCAAATCGGGCCGAGCCAGTGAGCGAATAACGTTAAGCAATTGCTCCTGGCGTCTTTCCTTTTTAGGTTCTGCCAGGTTAATTTGGGTCACCTGGAAACCATAAGCAAAGACCACCACGATAATAATTACCAATAGAAAGGTCCGCCAAAAGCGTTGACCCGGTCTGGCGTTTTTATCTTGCATAGATATTACTCCTCCCTTTCGACCGCAGACGGTGGACCGCAGACCACCGGCCGCCTCCCTGCCCTCCCCCTTTAAAGGAGAGAGTTGGGGTGGGGGTACGGTCAACCAATCCGCTCAGCATCCTGGCCATAGATTTCCCGAAAGCGCCGATCATCGATCTCATGGGGCAGCCCATCGAAAACCAATTTTCCTTTGTTAAGGGCAATGGCTCGATCGGCATACCGCTGCACCAAATCAAGAAAGTGCAAACTACAGATCACGGCAATACCGTCTTCTTGGTTGAGTTGCTTCAAAATCTTCATGATGCTGTGGGCCAGCACCGGGTCAAGACTGGCCACCGGCTCATCGGCCAGCAGAATTTCCGGGTCTTGCATCAAAGCGCGGGCAATACCGACCCGCTGCTGTTGGCCGCCGCTCAATTCGTCGGCGCGCACGTAAGCCTTGTCGCCAATGCCGACCCGCTCCAGTTTCTCCAACGCCTGCTGCACGTCGTGTTTGGGAAAACGATTGATCAGACTCCACAGCGGGTTAACATAACCCAGCCGGCCGGCCAGGGTATTGGTTAGCACCGGCGAGCGCGTAACCAGATTAAAATGCTGAAATATCATGCCAATGCGCCGCCGAATCCGCCGGATCTCATCCTGGGAGGCGGCCGTAACATCAACCCCATTCCAGATAATTTGCCCAGAGGTTGGCTCAATCAGCCGATTGATACAGCGCAGCAAGGTTGATTTCCCCGAACCACTGAGGCCCACCACCGCCAAAAATTGGCCCGGCTCCACGTTGAAGCTGACCCCATCCAGCGCCCGCACCTTATTATCATAGACTTTGACCAGATTTTTAACTTCCAGCAAGACAGTCTCCTAAATCGTCAATAATCAATTGCCAATGGTCAATTGTCAATTATTCATTGACCATTGGCAATTGGCAATTGACTGTTAACCATTGACTATTGTTTTTATTACAAAAATTGGGCAGGGGACGAAGCACATCCCCCTGCCCAATTTTATGCCTTACCATACAAACCCAAGAGCTGGGCCGGGTTATAACCACCTAAATCTTATTTAAAGATATCGTTTTCGGTATAACCTAAGGTCGTAATCAGACTGCGTACCGGGTCGTAGAAAGAATCACTGACCGGTTCCATGCCCGTCCAGCCATAGAAATCTTCACTACAAATAGACTGAGCACACTCTTCGGAAGCAGCAAACGCCACCATAGCATCAATGATGTTCGCCCGCAGTTCTTCAGGAAATTCGGGGGAGAAGCTCATGGTGTCGTTGGGGATTTGCTGACTGAGGCTCAAGATACTCACCTTTTGGAAGACATCGGGCGCGGTTTCAGCCGCAGCACAGCGAGCATCGAGAACCCGAACGTCACCGGCAAAGCAGTTACCCTCAGCGTCACGGGTGACTTCGTCAGGATTGTACGGTTCAGGATTGTCGCCAAATTTCCACTGCGGGTCGGTCACCGGCGGGCTGAAGAAGGAGGTGGCAAAGTCAACATCGCCGTTGTAAACGGCCAACACAGCCTGAGGATGGCCGCCCGCTTCGACAATTTCGCCCGGTTCAACGCCGGCTTCCTTGAGCATAACCGAGGGGTACAGGTAGCCGGAGGTCGAACCCAAATCAGGCACGGCCCACTTCTTGCCGGCGAGATCTTCGATACTCTTAATATCGCTATCGCGTTGAACCAGGAACTGCGTAGTGTACCAACTCAAGCCACGACGCACTGCCGCTGCGCCCACTTCGACGCCACAGTTGTTATTGGCCAGTACATACCCCAGGGCCGGGATAAAGCCAATCGTGTTTTCCGGCGAAGCGCACATTGCCTCGACGGTGGCGGCGTAGCTGGTAGGGACATCCACTTTAAAGGAGAGGCCAGTTGCCTTGTTTAAGGCCTCAGCCATCACTTCACCGCCGGTCACGATGACACCAGCGTCCACCGAGGGGACAAAGAGAACACTGATCGGCTTTTCGGCGCTGCCCAACTCACCGGCAGCGGGGGCAGCCATAGCTTCGCCTTCGGCGGGGGCAGCTTCTTCACCACCACCAACCGGCCAGCCGGTCTTGACGCTGCCATCAATGAGGCCCTTTTCGATCTCGGCCAGGCCGTCTTTCACTTCCTGCGGCACCTGGCTGTCATAGTCGTAGAACGGGGCCAGGCCCACACCACCATTGGCCGTCGTGCTCACAAAGTTCGTGCCACCCTCAAAGGTACCGGTGGCCATCCGAGTCACCGCTTCCTTGACCGCCACATCGATCTTCTTGAGGACGCTGGTCAGGTAGACCTCCTTGGCATCAGGGTTGGTCTGGGTCAAGTCCGCATCCACCCCAATCACCTTGAAACCCCGATCCTGCGCCGCCGTCGCCGAGCCTAAGCCAACCGGCCCGGCCACCGGGAAGATGATGTCACAGCCTTCATCAAAGAAGTTCTCAGCAAAGCTCCGCCCGTCATCCAGACTCTCAAAGTTGCCCGTAAAGGAACCATCCCCACCGCCCTCTTTGGCTGCGTCGGTTTTCCAGCCGAGCACTTTGACTTCTTTGCCCATCTGCTCATTGTAATACATCACGCCGTGCTCAAAGCCAACCATAAAAGCGACCACCGGGGGAATCTTGATCCCGCCATAGGTGCAGACCGTTCCGGTCTCGCTCATCGCTGCGGCCAAATAACCAGCTTGAAACGACGGCTCTTCCACCGCAAACAGCAAGCCCATGTCGCCTTTGGTCTGGCTCGGATTGTCCACGATGGCAAACGGAATATCCGGGTTCGCTTCCGAGGCGGCCTTCGTCGCATCGGCCAGCAAAAAGCCAACCGTAACAATCCCGCTGTATCCTTGTTTCAAAAATTCGCCAATGTTCTTCTCATAATCCGTTTGCTGCTGGCTCTCCAGGAATTGAACATCAACGCCCAATTCCTTACTGGCGTCCTGCATGCCCTTCCAGGCCAGTTGGTTAAAGCCCCTATCGTCAATGCCGCCCACGTCGGTGACCTGGCCAAACTTCAAGCCTTCGGCCACAGCCGCAGGCGCTTCAGCGCCGACCGGCCAGCCGGTCTTGATACTGCCATCGATGATACCCTGCTCGATCTCGGCCAGGCCGTCTTTCACTTCCTGCGGCACCTGGCTGTCATAGTCGTAGAACGGGGCCAGGCCCACACCACCATTGGCCGTCGTGCTCACAAAGTTCGTGCCACCCTCAAAGGTACCGGTGGCCATCCGAGTCACCGCTTCCTTGACCGCCACATCGATCTTCTTGAGGACGCTGGTCAGGTAGACCTCCTTGGCATCAGGGTTGGTCTGGGTCAAGTCCGCATCCACCCCAATCACCTTGAAACCCCGATCCTGCGCCGCCGTCGCCGAGCCTAAGCCAACCGGCCCGGCCACCGGGAAGATGATGTCACAGCCTTCATCAAAGAAGTTCTCAGCAAAGCTCCGCCCGTCATCCAGACTCTCAAAGTTGCCCGTAAAGGAACCATCCCCACCGCCCTCTTTGGCTGCGTCGGTTTTCCAGCCGAGCACTTTGACTTCTTTGCCCATCTGCTCATTGTAATACATCACGCCGTGCTCAAAGCCAACCATAAAAGCGACCACCGGGGGAATCTTGATCCCGCCATAGGTGCAGACCGTTCCGGTCTCGCTCATCGCTGCGGCCAAATAACCAGCTTGAAACGACGGCTCTTCCACCGCAAACAGCAAGCCCATGTCGCCTTTGGTCTGGCTCGGATTGTCCACGATGGCAAACGGAATATCCGGGTTCGCTTCCGAGGCGGCCTTCGTCGCATCGGCCAGCAAAAAGCCAACCGTAACAATCCCGCTGTATCCTTGTTTCAAAAATTCGCCAATGTTCTTCTCATAATCCGTTTGCTGCTGGCTCTCCAGGAATTGAACATCAACGCCCAATTCCTTGCCTGCATCTTGCATGCCCTTCCAGGCCAGTTGGTTGAAGCCCCTGTCGTCAATCCCGCCCACGTCGGTAACTTGACCAAATTTCTTGGCCCCACCGGCGGGAGCAGCAGCTTCTTCGGTCGCTGCCGGAGCGGCTGCTTCTTCGGTCGCTGCCGGAGCGGCTGCTTCTTCGGTCGCGGCTGGAGCAACCGCTTCTTCGGTCGCCGGCGCTTCAGGCGCGGGTGTGGCTGCGCCAGTACAAGCGGCCACCAAAATGAGCACTACAAAAAGTGTAGCTAACAAACTTAGACGTTTTGTCATTTTGTTTCTCCTCCTGCGAGAATTTTGAAAAAAGTTGACTCAAATTCACTTAGATTAAACTGGGGATATTTCCAAAAAGTGATAACCACCTCCTTTACCGACTCTTAGCAACATATAAGTCAACGGAGTTGCAGGCTTGACCGTGGAGCAGGTCGTGCCTGGGAGATTGAAACGTAGGATATCTTAACGAAAATCCCGACCTTATTATAGTCTACCTATCAAAGTGAGGCAAACAGCCCTAATTCCTCTTCCGCCTTTGACAATTTTTACAATAGATATTCAGAT
>CAZRYD010000124.1:0-17168 GCA_964604225.1 uncultured Caldilineaceae bacterium | reverse complement strand
ACTAAGAATATTGGTCAAGCTGCTAGCCAACTCAACGACCGGTTGGTTGGTTGTACCGGAGATAATAGTTGTGTCTCGCACCTCACCAATCAGACTCACCCCATTAGGCGGTCGAATGGGGAAACTCTCACCCAAAGCGACATTATAAAGGCCAGGTGCTATGTGTATTTCAACCCCGGCCCCTGTAACTTGACTGATGGCATAACTGATAGTGCGCCAGGGAGAAGCTATTGTGCCGTTCCCTGCCAAATCATTGCCGGTTGTGGCATTTACATAATAATGAACAACCGCTTGAAGACTCTCGATTCGACGAGGAGTTAAATTGGCGGTAGGCAGCTTGACTTCAACTTGATTTGAGTCTACTTGCGCTGAAACAGGCAGGCTCACGAACAGGGATAGTAATAACAGGCTAATGATCGAGATCAAGTGAAATAGTCTATAGCATCTCATAATTGTTCCTCATTTCGATATCTGGTTGGAGGTATTGTTAATAGGAAATAGCCTATTTGAAAATTGAGTCACACCCGCATGGAAGGTAACGCCCGTGTATGTTCCTGCAGCTACTTTGATGACATCACCGAGCTCGGTGGCGTCTACGGCGGCTTGGACAGTGGTATAGCAAGGGGCAGGCACACCTGCGCAATTGGGAGCCACGTGGTGGGGACCGGCGGTGTGAGCTACCGATAGCTCCAGACTGAGGTAGGTCAGCAGACCCAGCAGGGTAAGGGGCAGGCTCAGACCTAAAGTGAGAGGCAGGGCGAGCTTGCGAGGTAAGGATTTCATAGGGAAACCTCCGTGGCAGAGAGGAAACGACCCGTTCAAGGTTGGGGGTGGGTTTAGGAAATTATCCTGCACCTCATATTATAAAGCAGCCTGGTTTGAATCTGGTTTGAGAAAATTTACTCAATCGAAAATTTGGACAACTCGGCAAAGTCGCCCCCGCCAGCCACAGAGAGACGCCGGCCGGTGGCGACATCATAAAAGCCGGTGATGAGGCGATACGTGCCGGGGGGCAGGCCCGTGTCCGGCAGAGGCAAAGAGAAGGTATCGGCGATGATCTCACCGGGAGACCAGAGATTGGTGGGGTACAGGCCGTTAAAGGGCTGGCTGTCCCAACTGCTGACGACCTCACCCTGCGCGTCGAGGAGTTGCAGAAAAACGGTGTAAGGCTTGTCGGTAGGCTGGAGGGCTTGCCAGTGGAAAGTCACCTGGAGTAGGGAGTAGGGAGTAGGGAGTAGGGAGTTTTGGAGGTCTGGCAAGGTGACGCCGACGAGCTTGATGGAGTCGGCGAAGGTGGTGGAGAGGGAGGTGGCAGGGATACGAGGGTCGTGGCCAGCGGGTGAGACATAAAACAGGCCGAGTTGGATTTGGTCAATTGGCCCCCCCTCAGTCCCCCCCAAAGAGGGGGAAGAAAGAATGGAATGTAAGGGGAGTCGCTGGCCGGTTTTGTCGTCAAAAAAACCCAGGCGCACCAGGTAGGGGCCGGGGGCGGCCTCCGGACCAACCCAGAGGGTGTGCTGGCTGGGCAGGATGCCGTTGGGCCGCCAGCGGTACATATCTTCCCGAAAAGCCTCACCCTCCCATTGGTTGATCGGGTTGCCGGTGCGGTCAATGAGTTGCAGAAACAGGCGGTTATCAAAGGTGCTGTCGGTCAGGCTGTGCCAGTAGAGGTTGAGGGTCAGCGGCTGGCCCGGCTGAACGACGGCGGGCAGCACATCGTAGCCGGTCAGTTCGGCCAGGTTGGCCCAGTTCAGGCTAATGCTTCGTTCGGGGGTCGTGTCGGTGAACAGCGGCAGCAGCGGCGACGGGTCGGCCAGGGTGCGCAAGTGGGCCAGTTCTTGGCCAAAGCGGTCCCGGTAAATTTCCGGAGTCATAGCAGCTACGGGACCATCCAGGGCAGCCTGTTCAGCCGGGTGGGGCGGACGAGAGACGTAAGCGGCCCCATGACCGCTGCTGCGGCGGGTCAGCCAGACCCAGGACGGCGAGTTGGGGATGTTGCCGACATTGAGCAGGCGAAAATCGTTGGGCAGCGTGACCAGGCGCACCGGTCCGGCCAGGTTGGCCGGGGCCGGCTGTTCGGTAAAGTAATCGTGCAGCAAGTAGCGGGTCGTCGGGTGGACGTATAGTTGAAAGGGAATAATGAGGGCGGTCTGGCCGGTCTGATCCAGAGCATAATGGATAAAATCGACCAGGGGGCCGTTGTACTCCACGTAGGTTTCTTCGGCGTTGGCCCAGCGATAAAAATAGTCGAATACAGTCAGGCCGGTTTCGGCGAGCATTACGATAATCAGAACTGCTCCGGCAAACCGGGAAATGGGAATGGAGGTGGGGCGGCGATGGGCCAACCAATCGGCTACCTCGATCAGACCCAGGGCAAAGATGATGAAATAAATCGGCAGCAGGGGCGAGAGGCGGAGCGCGTGGGCAGGCGGCACGGCTAACAGAGCCGGTAAGAAGAGGATGAACAGGGCGATGACCAGGAAGAGATAAGGAGCACGGCGCAGCCGGCGCAGGCAAATAACCAGGCCGGGCCAGAAGCCCAGCCAACCCAACCAACCTAACATGGGGCGACCTGGCAGGTTATGCCGCCAGCCGGGGTCGCCGCTGTCAATAAAGAGACGCACGGCCTCGGACAGGTGCTGCAACAGTTCGGCAGGGGAGTCAGGGGTAAAGAGGACATCGCCGCTGCGGGCCGAGAAGAGGGCGGGGTTTTGATAAAAAATCCAGCCCAGCGGGGCAAAAATAACCATCGAGATGAGGCCCATCAGGATTAACCCCCACCACAGGGTTTTGAGTTGAGCTTTCGCCTGCCAATTCAGCCCGGTCCAAACCAGGGCAAAGACGGCAAAAACCAGCGGCAAGGTCCGGGCAGCCAGATAGGTATATTGGCTGAGGCCCAGGCCCAAGCCGGCCAGGGCCAGCCACCCCCCCCTTATTCCCCCCCCAGTAAAGGGGGGGGTAGGGGGGGGGTGCCAGCCGCGCCAAAACGCATAAAAAACAAACGCGGTAAAGAGAGGTAACAAAATTCCGCGAAAGCCGCTGCGGCTCAGATCGAGGTGCCAGAAGGAGACGGCCAGGCCGATTGAGGCCAGGTAAGGCAGCCACTTTTTAAGGTCGGGTGCACTTCCGAATGGCAGGTCATTTAGGCCACGCACCAGGCGGTGGGCCAGTACATACAGCAGGGGTACGGTCAGGGTGCCCACCAGCGGCCCAATCAAGCGGGAGGTCAGCGGCTGCGCCCCAAAAATCCAGATAAACACACTTTGCAAATAGATGAACATGGGCTCGCGGCCATTGTTGCCGGCAAAAAATAAATGCCACGGTCCGCCGTCGAGCAGCCAGGCGGCATCCATTGAATAGTAGGCTTCGTCGTACCACAGGCCGGGAGGGATTTGGGGGAGTTGCCACACCCGCAGGAAGAAAGCCAGCAGGATCAGGGGCAGGAGAATTCGGTAGCGTTTCAAGGCAGTTCGACCGGCTCCAGGGGAATTTCGTTGGCAGGCTGGCCCGGCACGAGCAAACGTTCGCCGCTGGCCGGGTTGTATAGACCGACCACCGGGGTGTAACGGCCGGGGGCAACATCGTTCAAAGGTAGAGAAATTTCGTCCACGACAATTTCTCCTGCCTCCCAGAGGCCGGTCGGGTAGCGCCCATTGGCGGGCGGATTATCTTTTTGGGCTGCATTTTGATTGGCCGCATCGCGCAAATGCACAAAGGTGGTGTAGTCGGCCTTGGGGGTGGTATCGGCCTGCCAGTATAACCTGATGGTCAATTGGCACTCGCCTGGGGACGATTGGCAGTTGTTTGGCGGCTGCTCGACATCGTAGCCCAGCAAGGTTATTTCATTACCCAGAGTCTGGTTGAGTTTTTGCTGCGGTGTTGGATTCTCAATGACGACGCCCGGCGGCGGACCGCCCACCTTGAGCGGGCCAATAACCACGCTGGTGACGTCGCTCGGCTGGCCCTCTTGCACCAGCGGCAGCGACACCGGCGCGCCGCTTTTGAGCGAGTAAAGCCCAATATGCAAGTTATATATGCCGGGCGGCGCGTCGGCCGAAACCGGCACGGCAAAACCATCCTCCACCATCTCACCTTTGGCCCAGAGCATGGTACTGTAATATTCGCGGGGCAGACGGTCATAGCCGCCATAGACTTGTTGGTTTTGGTCCAATAGCTTATCAAAAACAACGTAATCGCCCAGCACCGGGGCCAGGCTTTGCCAGTAGAGGGTGAGCGGCAAACCGCCGCCCGGTTCGACCCGGCGGGTGGGCAAGGTATAGCCGAGCAATTTAACCTGGTTGGCAAAATTAGCCTCGACGGGGATCCAGCCCTGCGGTAGCGGCTCTAACTTAAACTGGCGGGCTTCATTGGCGACCGTCAACAGCGGTTCAGTCTGATAGCTGCCGGCGCTATCCACAGCTTGAAGGCGGTAGTCGCCGCTGGGCCAATCGGCCCCGACGATAAATATTGCCGTCGCGTCGCTGCTGGCTGCCGGAGCGCGCGGTATCTGATCCGGGCCAAGCAAAGCCCAGGTGGGGTTTGAAACATCGTGCCCTTTGGCTGTTTGAGACTTAGGGTCGCGATAGACCCAGGAAAGTGGTAAGGTTTGGCGATAGCGGACCGGGGTGTCGTCAACCCAGAGGCGATAATCAATCACCTGGTCTAACTGGGCGGCCTGGGCAATCGGTGGCTGGGTAGCCAGCGGAATTTGAATAAATTGAAAGGGCTGGCCGCTTTGATTGTCGCCGGAGCCGCTTAGCGGAGTATCCTCCGCTTCATGGAGCAGGTTAAGTTGTAGGCTGTAGGTATTTGGCGGCATAGCGGCGAGGGGCAAGGGCAAAGTATCCCGAATGACATCGCCTTGGTCCCAGGCCCGGGTGGGATAGCGTCCATTGAGGGGGTGGCTGAGCCAGGTCAAATAGGGCTGCCCGGCTGGGTCAACCAGTTGAACCTGGGTGCGATAATTTTCGTCTACCGGCTTGAGGGAGCGCCAGAAAAGGGTCAGATTAATCACGGACTGGTCAGCATCCGGTGCAAAATCATACCCCAAGAGTTGGATGTCGTCGCCAAAATTGTGTTTGAGCGGCTGGGGAATCGAAGCCGGATTGAAGGTGGTAGTGCGCACGGGCAGCGGGTCGGGATAAACGGCCGCCATATACGACAACTGGAAGATGGCCCAGACGAGAAGGATAATGATGGGGGTGAAGAGGAAGGGGGAAACGTAGGAGGTGGAAAGTGTTGCCGTGAGGTCTGGCGATTTACCATTCGTCGAGGTGCTGGATCGCTGCTTGGTCTGTCGCTGCTTAATCCATCGGCTGACTTGCAGCCAGCCAAAGACCAGCAAGAGCGGGGTCGCCTGGGCAGCCGGGAAGAGGATGTGGCGGCCCTGGCCGGTTTCGGGGATATTGCGGGTGAGAAAAAACCGCAGCACCGGAAAGGGGAAAAGCAAGGCCACGATCAGTACCAACAGGCCCAGGCTGACCCGTAACTCACCGGATGCGGTTTGCCAGAGTTGCCACAAGCCGACAAGGGCCGCCAGGCAGAAGAGCAGCACGAATAAATAAGCCCAGGGAAAGAGCGGATCGTGCTCTAAAACGGGCACACCCCAGAAAGTTTGAAAAAGATAGGTCAACCAGTCCCAAAAGGTGCCGGCGGCGATGGCAGCGGGGCGTTCCTGGCCGGTAAATTCGGCCCCGCCAAAAACGGCGAAAATGCGGCGCATGCTGACGTCGGGGCCGGCAGCAAGTAAGGGTTTGAGCAGGCCAAAGAACAGGCCATCTTCTTTGATCGTATTAAAATAGTAAGCAATCCAGGCAAACCACCAACTCGCCCCAATCAGGGTGAAGCCCCAGGTCAGTGCCACTCGACCCACGGCCCGTGTCCAAGACCCATGAGACTGCCTGGCTCGCCAAATTACCACCGGAATAAGCGTCAGCGGGAGCAGGCCGGTGCTGTACTTGGTGACAATAGAGAGACCAAGCACCAGCCCCATAAGTGCGTAAAGCCACCAGCGCTCGTCGCCGTGCACCGCCCGCAGCAGCAGCCAGATAAAAACGGCTGAGAGCAGGACAAACAAACTATCATCGCCGAGCATGGCCGAGGTGAAGAGGTAGCGGGGGGTGAAGGCCAGCAGGGCGGTAACGGCTAAAGCCAGCAGGGGGGCGGAGGTGCAGAGGGGCAGGGGAGATTTATCTTCTTCATCTCCCCTGCACAATTCAAGGACAGACAGATAGGTAAAAACCAGAGCGCCGGCCGAAAAGATAATCGAAATAAACCGGCCCAGGTGCCAGGCCAGGATACCCTCTTGCCAGGGCCAGTTGGCGTCTTCGGTGTAAATGATCAGCCGGGGATAAAAAATTTCGCCCACCAGCCGGCGCCGGGGCGATTCGCCTACGTCTTTGAGGTGGGGTCGGGTGGTATCAAGCGGGCTGACTGTCCAGCCAACCAGCAAATGATAGAAAGGCGGCCAATCGGCGCGATACCAGGCTTGTTTACGTTCGGCGTAATCAATCGGCAAGCGGCCGTTTTGGGCAATAAAACTGATATAGCGATAATGAGCTAGCTCATCTTCGCCCTGGGTAAGGGGGACAATCAGGCTGTGGAGCGTGGCCAGTATGAGGAAAATCGACAGAATAACCCACAGGCCCCAACGTGAGCTAAAACTGGTATGCCCGGCTGCTGGGGAAGGTGAAGCAGCAGGGCTAGGGGTCGGCCTGATGGCTGGCTGTTTTAGCCTGCGGCGCGGCTGAAGTTGCTTGCCCATAGTAGGGCTTATTTTAGTGGCAACGAGGCGTTTGGGCTAATTTAAGCTTGAAGGGAAATTATTCGTTGTGAGAGTTTAGGGCCGATAAAGCTGCATCAATATCTTTATAAATAGCAAAGAAATCGGTTGTTCCCGCTAACTCAAACACGCGATAGATATTCTCCGGTACGGCGACCAGAGCCAGGGTGAGCACATTGCGCCGGGCGTCAACCAGAGCGCGAATTCCGGCAATAGTTAATTCGCTCAGGTTCTCCATCTTTAGCACAACTTTATCCGTGTGGTGGGTCTGGAGACTTTCGGCCAGATGGTCTCTGAATTGCTCGGTGGCATGCGCACCAAATTTGCCGGAAAGGGTCATAAAAATGACGCCTTTTTCCACATGATCTTTGATCGCAAATTCGGAAATGGCCGGGGGATTGTTCAGTTCAAGCTCCATGCCTTCTTGAGCCACCAATACTTCTGGAGCGCCCCGGCGCTGCCCCAGATATTCTTTGGTTTCTTGCCAGACCCGCATAATTTCAGCATCCGTGGAGGCCGGGTCGTGGTGGAACAGCAGCAAACGCTTCACATTGGCCTCTTTGGCAATATCCGCGCCGATCAAAGCGGAGCTATGGCCCCAATCCTCTTTGACAAAGGATTCGCGTACAGAGAACATGGCATCAAAAATAAGCACATCGGCGTTGGCGTAAAATTTGCTGTATTTCTTGGTGCTGGTGTAATCAAGGCTCTTATACTCGCCGTCGGTGGCTAAAATGGCAGTGGCGTTATCAGCTTCAACCCGGTAAGCATAGGCTTTGCCAGGGTGTTTAAGTTCGATATTGGTAATGGTAGCATCGCCCACCTCTACCTGGGCCCCTTCCTCCATACGATGATATTCTAAAGTAGCGGCGATTTGGTTATATTGTAAGGGAAAAAATTCCGGCTCCATCTGCCGAGCCAGAACATCGGGGACGTATTCATGCACATGGTATATCTCAAAGGTATTGCCAGGCACGTGAATGGGTTTGAAGAAGGGCAGTCCCTGGATATGGTCCCAATGGGTATGGGTAAAAAAGAGATGGGCGTGGCCCTTACCCCGGGCAAAGCCAAACTTCTTAGCCCGTTGAATACTCTCGTCCATCAGGTAATCGCCAAGTTCGCGAATCCCGGACCCAGCATCAAAAATAATCAGCTCATCCTCAAGCTCGATGGTCACACAAGTGGTATTGCCACCTACGGTACTACCGTTGAGCGACAAACTTGTGGCAAATTCCCGTAGCACTTTAGCATTGAAGAGATTGATTTGTTCACGGCCTGCCACTTCGAGGGCGGCGATAATCTTTTGTTCAACTTGTTCAGGACGAATGGGGGCCGGAATAGAGCCTCTGGTGCCCCAAAATTTCAGCAGCATAAATTTTCTCGCAATTGGATAGATAGCATGACCAAAAAGCTGCTCCTAATTAATGAAAAAAATAATTGCCTTTTTAACGGCAAATAAATTTAGAGTCCGGGCAGATAATCTTTGCTCATTAACTTAACATGTTAACAACAAGTTGGCAATAGTCTAACTGTCCTGCCTGTAACCTTAAAATATGAAAATCTGCAATATAAAAACTATATTGCAGGTTTTCTATAATTGCAAGTGGCAATTTTGCTTTACACACAAAGGGGGGTTCGCCTATTCTCTTTTGACTCAGGCGTTGTCTTAACTTTAACAGCCGAGAAAAATTCAAAAAAGTCCCGGTGGTTTGTCGGGGCTATGGTAGGCTTTGAGGTGATTAGGCAGTCCGGTGGGTAGCGCCGGACAGAATACCTTCACGGCCGGTAAATGGCTCTTTGATTTTTAAACCGCCTTTCTGAATTTCAAAGCGGCGTATCTCTTTTTGATGGGCGCTGCCCCGCATTTTCATTACGGCGATGGCCCGCTGCATGCTGCTGTCAACTTCTACATAGCGTAAGAGCATCACCGTATCTACCAAAAAAGGCAGCGAGGCCATTCGCCCACGCTGGACTTCTAAAACGTTAACTGCCTCGTCCAGCAGCAGCGAGGTCATCCCTTCTCGTTTGAGGGCATTGACCAGGGTATTGTAAATTTCACGCAGTTCAAGCGGATCAGCGGTCATCCGTTGGAAATGGGCTGCACTGTCAATAACGACTCGCTCCGGGGCCAGGGTATTTAACATGGGGCCCAGGGGGCTATCCGGCGATTTTAGGCTGCCTAAAAAAACCTCAGGCGAGGTGAACAGTATCCGCAAAAGCCCGTCTTTCTCGAGAGCTTTCAAATCCCAACCTAGCTGGAGGGCATCACGGATGAGCGAAGCTGGAAACTCCTCAAAAGAAACCATCAGGCCGGGCTGGCCGGCTTTGATACCGGCAATTAAGAATTGAAGCCCCAGGGTGGTTTTTCCCACGCCGGGCGCACCGCTAATTAAAGAAGCTGAGCCTGTTAATAAGCCTCCGCCTACCATCTGGTCCAGATCTGCGGAATCAAATGATAATCTTTTTCGGGGGGGGAGTACGGTCATTATTTGACCCTTTCTCACTCTTCAAAATGGGCTGAATGTGCGTTATTTTACCTCAATTGCCGGTGAGTTTCAATTGCCAGTTGATGATTTTAATTTGAATGGCGTCTTCGCTACTACACGGATTAGGGACACACCCTTTGCGGTCTGAGTCGTTAATGTCTTCCTCATCCTCATCCTCTAAATCATTGCAATGTTTCGGATTTTTGGCATAGATGGGATCGGTGGTAAATTTAAATTCTTCGCTGGCCCGCTGTCCATTTTCAACCACGTAGGCAAACCAATTATGGGATGAGGTGGCAGCGGTCTTGTTGCTGCCCGGCAACAACAAGGCGCCATAGCGCCCGTTGCCGTCGGTGCGGGCGGTAAATTGGCTGCCGACTACGCCCAACTCGCCGTATTGAATTTGTACTCCGGCTTTGGGTAAACCATCCGGTCCGTTGACAACCCCTTTGAGGCCAACATCGGCGCAGTTGTTCTCGCTGGAGTGGGAAGAAACAAAATAGCCAAAAGGCGTCGGCGTGGCGGTTGGCGTCGGGGGTCGGGTCGGGGGGAGAGGGGTGTTAGTGTCGGTGGGGGTAGGGGTTAGGGTGGGACTGGGTGTTTTGGTAGGGGTGGGCGTGCGGGTGTCAGTAGGCGTTTTGGTCGGGCCGGGCGTGCGGGTAGGGGTGGGCGTCCACGTAGCCGGATACGATTGATCCGGGGTGGCCACGATGACAACTTGAGTACCAAGTGGCGGTGGATTTCTCAGGGCCACTTCAGTCGCGCGGCTTGGGCTGAGTGGATTAAATGGAACGTTGGGTTGAATAAAAATGGTGGCGTAGCAGAGCACTGAGAGAAGGGTCAGGCCCATGGTGAGTGCCAACAAAACAGTTGTCCAACGATTGTCTAACCTTTCAATCATCATATTACTTACCTCACCGTTTCTTTTGAGTGATCTGTAAGGTCCAACTAAGGTAGTTCTTCACAAGCGATGCCGTTACGGTCGGGGTCCAGGGCGTCGGTGTTCTTGTTAGCCCCGCCGGCGGTGTTGTAGGCGGCTTGAGCCTGGGCCTGGCTGGCAAAATCAGAACATTGCAGTGTCCGGTTAAGCGGCAAATCTTCACAGGCAATACCGTCGTGATCTCGGTCAAAATCATAAATATCTACGCGGGGGCCGCCAACGGCCTGGAATAAGCGCTGCGCATCCGCCTGGGTCGGGCAGTCATTGCAAGTTCGCTCAACTAGAAAATTTTCATAGGGCGGGACACAGAGATTAGCTCGAGGCGTGGGGGTAACAGTGGTCACCCCCAGTTCTTGAGGCCGGAAGACCACGTGCTTGACCTGCGTAGCATCCTCACTGGTGCATGGATCCAGAATGCAGCCTTCGTCATTAAACTCATCACCTTCCGGATCCAAATCGTTGCATTTGCTGGGATTATCGGCATAGATGGGGTCGGTTGAAAATAGAAGCGCCTTGCTCATTTTTTGCCCATTTTCAACCAGATAGGCAAACCAACTGTGTGATTTCTTAGAGGAGCTTTTGTCTGTGCCAGGGATAAGGGTAACTCCGTAAAACTCATGGAACTCGGTTGGCCCGGTTAGAAAAACACTCCCTCGCACCCCGATTTCGCCGTATTCCACTTGAAAACCGGAGATGGGTTCATCATCCCGATCAAAAACCGAGTATTTTAATTTTATATTGGCGCAGTTGTTGGTACTGTCCGGGCCGCTTTGGCCCACATAAGCGTAGGGTGGGACAGGTGTAGCAGTGGGCGGAACCACGCGGGTGGGCGTTCGGGTGGGGGTAGCGGTGCTGGTGGCAGTGTTAGTTTTAGTGGGGGTGGGGGTCCGGGTATCGGTGGCCGTTTTGGTGGGCGCCGGGGTCGAGGTGGCACAGGGGGTCCAGGTAGGCGGATAAGTGGGGGCTGGGGTGGTTGGGGTTTAGGTTGGCGGCGTATGACCTAAACGAGTAGCGGCAATGGCCGTAGCACGATTGGGGCTTAACGGATTAAAGAAGATATTGGGTTGAAGAAATATAGTCAATAAACAGACCAAAGTTAACACAATTAGCCCAATAATCATGGCCAGCAAAACGGTTAATAAATTGCCTAAATTCGACATACAATCTCTCCTTTAACCAACCCCAGGTAGTAGAATAGGCGTTGCAGTTAAAAGCACAGGCGGCCAGGTCCGGCCCGTAATCCGCGACATGCAACCTGTTAGCTGTTTACTCTGGTGAAACCAAGCGATACATCTCCCGACCGGCCGCCTGACCCACACCAAGAAAAACGCCGAGTTCAGGCTGGGTAGCAATCAACTGGTTGGTGGCATCCAATAGCTGTTTACGCCGTTGTTCTTGAGGGTAATTAGGGTACCGCCCTAACTCACCGGCCAGAACTTCGCGGCGAAGCCGTTCTTCGGTGGCTTTGTCAATTTGAGAAACTTCCGGCAAGGCGACGATCAAATCCGCATATAGAGCATACAATGTTTCATAAGTTTTAGTTAAATCCGCCCGAATCTGCTCGGCTTGAGTTTCCCACTCCGGCACAATACTTAATCCATAGGCTTGGCGGGCTATTTTATATTTGGTTGATAACCACTCGATTTGAGCAAGGGTTATATCTATTTTCCTGGATAGTTGCGCGGCGGCGGTCAACTCCTGGGCATAAAAAGGCAATTTTTGAGCGTCTTCAGCCAGCAGTGCTTCTTTGAGCGCATCTTTGGCCGCTTGAGGCGCGTTACCCCCCCGTTCCACCAGCAATGCCGCCAGTTCTTGGGCTTTAGTCCAACGTTTCGCTTCGGCTTCTTGCAGTTCGAGGGGCAAGGCAATCGCTTCACTGGTTTGGGGCAAGATAAAATCTTGCTCATCAGTACCCTGGGCCAGGCCGACCGGCTTGGCCGACAGGTCTAAACTTTTACGGGCCAATTCTCGCTCACCCAGCACCAGGTAATCCTTTTGCAGCCGCTCAAACACCGACCGGCGATGCGCGCCTTGCAAAAAAGGACTTTTGCTGGCCACGACAAAGGCCTGGTCCAGGTAAAATTTGGCCCAATCCGCCTGGTTTAAGGCGATCAATTTTTCACCGGCCTCCAAAAATATGTCACCGCGCCCGGTGTCCGGCAAATTGGGACTGAGAGCGGCAATTAAACCAGCCATTTGATAGCAAAAAATGGCTTTGCCCTGATTGCCGCTGGCCTCGTAAGCTCCCGCTAAAAGCAAGAAATCTCCAGCGCTTTCCTTATCGCTCAAGGTGGGTGCGTAAGCTAAGGCGGCTAGCGCCGTTTCAGGTCTATCTTTGTGGATGGCTTCGATAATAACATCCGCTTCGGCTACCCCGCCCAGTGAGGCCAGCGCCAACGCCGGGTCAATTTCTGTGGTATTAACCGTGTTTAAAGGAGTTCTACCCGCCGAGGCTCGACCCCCCAGAGCTGGAGTCGAACTAAATTGACCGGAAAATAAGAAGGTGCCAATCGCTACCAGCAAAATAAACATTAAAATTGTTAACGTACTGACAATGATAATTAAACCCAAATATGGGTTTTTCCGTTTAACTTGTTGCATGACGCTTTAGTTAGCTTTCCTTTGGGTAAGATAAATATGCATCCGTTATCCTACCACAAAGACGCCAAGATGCGAAGATGCCAAGCCAGGCATAAAAATCGGGTTGCTTTAGATTTTCCTCACCTCTATAAACCCACATACCTTACAATTACTGCCGCTGCTCGCTGTTTGGCTAACCAATCACTAAAAATCTGCTGCTTGTCCGCAGCTCCGGCGCTGTTTTGGGTAATCGTTTCAAACACCTGATTAGCGATAAGTTGAGCCTGCAATGTCGCTTTAAATTCCTCGTAACTCAGGCTATTGGCCGCTAACCAGGCTTCAAATTGGCCCTGATCCTGGCTGATATTCTCTTGCACCTTAGCCTCAACCGCTTGCTCCGTGAGGTTAAGCTTGAGCTTGGCCGCTGCTTGCTCGATCAACGCCTGGTCTATTAGCGTCTCTAATACTTGTCGTTGTACCTGGGCCAGGGCTGCTTGCCCCTGCTCGCTCCTAAGATCGACTCCCTGGGCCACAAGCGTTTGTTCAAAGCGAACAACCTGTTTTTCGTAGGTTTCCAGAAAGATGGGCTGGTTATTGACTCTGACCGCCACCGGCCGATCTCCCTCAAAAGCGCCGTTATCTGCCCCTGCGTTCGTGTCCCCATCAACAGGCGATGCGGCAGAGGCAGCAAGTTGGGGTTGCCCAGACATCATTGGCCCGGGGGTAGTTTCAAGGGACACGTAGATAATAGGTGTTGGGTTCGGCTTACCGCCACAGCCACTTAAACTAACAACCAGAACAGAAAAAAACAGCCACCTCACTTTCACTGAGCACTTTATCCAGGCATACGTTTTATTCCAACCTACTATATGTTGATAAAATAATCATTAATTCCACAAGATGTAGTGTTTAGACAGTTTATGCCCTTACTATTATACCCCTGTCTGGCTGAAATGGCAATCTTCGGCCAATAATTTTATGTAAATAAGTTGGCGCGAATTAATTGATTTTTATATAAACCGATACATTTTAACTTTTACGTTTTGACGGGATTGTAGTAGAATTGGCCTACCCTATACCTTATGACCATCTCTATTCGCGCCGCTGCTACAATTGAAGATTGTCAAGCCATCGAGCGGCTTCAAGCGGAAATCTGGGGCACCACTGACCTGGATGTCGCCCCCAGTTCTCTGCTGCTGATTGTGGCCAAAGAAGGCGGCCTGGTGCTATTAGCCCTGGACAATCACGAACCCATCGGTTTTTCTTTTGGGTTGCTTGGCCTGACCGAGCAGAACACCCTGAAACTGGTCTCCCACCAGACCGGGGTGCTGCCCAAGTATCAGAGTAGTGGGGTGGGGTATCAACTAAAACTGGCCCAGCGCGAGGCAGCCCTGGCCCGCCACCTCGACCTGATTACTTGGACATTTGACCCGTTGCAGAGCCGGAATGCCTACCTTAACCTGAACAAACTGGGCGCGGTTTGCCACACTTACCTGCGCCATCTGTACGGCGACATGCCGGACGCCCTCAATCGTGGCCTGCCCAGCGACCGCTTTCGAGTGGATTGGTGGATCGCTTCAGGGCATGTAGCCCGACGTCTTGCCGGTCAGGCCACCAACCTGATCCCAACCAACGCCGCCTATCCGACGATTAACCCTACGTTAACCTTGCCCAACGGTTTCCTGGCTCCGCCCGCCACCTTCGACCCGCCGGAGGCCCCATTCTGCTGGGTGCAGGTTCCACCCGAACTCCCCCCACTCAAGGCCAAGGCCCCGGACCTGGCTCTCCAATGGCGACTCCACACCCGCGAGATATTCGAGGCTTATTTTGGCGCAGGCTATAGCGCCGTCGAGCTGGTGCGTGGAGAAGATCGCAATTATTATCTGCTCCAAAAAGATTGGAACCAACAGTAAGGTGGACTGGGTGATCCGTAAAGATCAAGTAGTTGTCACTGATCACGCCTCACCTATCACACTCTTTTTGCTAAGGAAACGTTTCTATGAAAATCGAACGCATTGAACTGCATCATATTTCGCAGCCGCTGGTCGCCCCTTTTCGGACCAGTTTTGGCACGCAAATTACTCGTCCCTGCATTTTGGTGGCGGTTTACAGTGAAGGGCTGGTCGGTTGGGGCGAATGTGTGGCCGCGGATGACCCTGGTTATTCCTATGAAACCATCGCCACGGCCTGGCACGTTCTGAGCGAATTTTTGATCCCACCCACCCTGGGGCAGGAGGTCACTGCTCCCGCAGAGATCGTCGCTCGCTACCGCTGGGTGCGCGGCCACCCGATGGCCAAGGCCGGCCTGGAAAATGCCATCTGGGATTTACTGGCTCAGACCCAAGGCGTTCCCCTCAGCCAACTGTTGGGTGGCGTCCGCGAACGGGTTGAGGTGGGCGTCAGCATCGGCATCCAGCCCAGTCTGGCCGAGCAGCTTCAGCGGGTGGACGAATATCTGGCCCAAGGCTACGGGCGCATCAAAATGAAGATCGAACCCGGCTGGGAAATGAAACCTCTGGCGGCGGTGCGCGAACGCTACCCTGAGATCAAGCTCATGGCCGACGCCAACTCCGCCTTTAGCCTGGCCGACGCCCCTCTTTTCCGGGAGATGGACAGCCTCAACCTACTGATGATTGAACAGCCGCTTCACTACGACGACATTGCCGACCACGCCAAATTGCAGGCCCAAATCAAAACGCCGCTCTGCCTGGACGAAAGCATTCACTCACCCTTGCACGCCCGTTGGGCCATCGAAATCAAAGCCTGTCGCATTATTAATATGAAGGTGGGGCGCGTCGGCGGCTTGAGCAATGCCCTGGCCATCCACGACATGTGTTTGGAGGCAGGTATTCCTCTCTGGTGCGGCGGCATGCTCGAAACCGGGGTGGGCCGGGCGGCCAATCTGCACCTGGCCAGCATGCCCAACTTCACCCTCCCCGGCGACATCTCCGCCACCGACCGCTACTACCACGAAGACATCGCCGGACCTGATTTCAGGCTGAATGTTGAGGACTCGACCATTACGGTTCCGTCGGGGCCGGGGATTGGGGTGAAAGTGCTGCCGGAAAGACTCAGCAAAGTGCAAGTCAAACATCAGGTTTTTAAGCCGTAAAAGTCAGGCGACCAGATCCTTAATAATGGAAAACCTGCTCCAAAAAATTTCCCAAATCCGCGCCCATCTCCTTGCCTGGTATCGCCACAACCGGCGCGACCTGCCCTGGCGCGGCGAAACCTCGCCGTATCGCATCTGGATTTCCGAGGTGATGCTGCAACAAACCCAGGTCACTACGGTTATCCCCTACTATCAACGCTTTCTGGAATATTTCCCCACCCTGACTGATCTGGCTGCTGCCCCTCTGGCCGATGTGCTGAAAACCTGGGAGGGCCTGGGTTATTACGCCCGCGCCCGTAACCTGCACCAGGCCGCCATCGAGATTGTGGAGAAGTACGGCGGGTGCTTCCCATCGAGCTATGCCGAACTTCGCCCGCTGCCCGGCTTTGGAGCATACACCGCCGGCGCAGTCGCCTCGATAGCCTTTGGCGAAGCAGTTCCGGCGATTGACGGCAACGTCAAGCGGGTTCTAGCTCGACTCTTTGCCTTGCAGGATGACCTGCGCCGTGGCCCAGCCGCCCGGCGGCTCCGCGACATCGCCACTGCCCTGGTTGATCCCGAAGTCCCCGGCGATTGGACCCAGGCGCTGATGGAGTTGGGCGCCACCATCTGCCTGCCGCAAACACCCAAGTGCCTGCTCTGCCCTTTGCCTGACCTGTGCCAGGCTCGTTTGCAGGGACTGGAGCGGAGTTTGCCCGTCAAAGCACTTAAAAAACCGCTGCCTCACTATGATGTGACGGCTGCGGTAATTTATAATAACGGCCAGGTGCTGATCGCCCAGCGCCCGCCGGAAGGCATGCTCGGCGGCTTGTGGGAATTTCCCGGCGGCAAACAAGAAGTTGGCGAAACCCTGGCCGAGTGCCTGCGGCGCGAAATCCGGGAAGAACTGGGCCTGGAGATTGCCGTTGACCAGCCGATTGTCACCGTCAAGCACAGTTACACCCACTTCAAAATCACTTTGTACGCCTTCGCCTGTCGCCTCATCCAGGGGCAGCCGCAAGCCCTCCACGTGGCCGATTGGCGTTGGGTCACTTTGGATGAGTTAGGTACTTTCGCCTTTCCCCGCACCGACCAAAAAATTATTGAGGCGTTACGAGGCGAAAACTACAATCAGGGCCATGTCATTTCGAGCGATAGCGAGAAATCCCTATGATGCTCACTCACCAAACTCTGTAGATAAAAAGTCGGCTCAATTGTTCTAAAGGAATTTCAGTTGTGGCCAGTGTTGTATGTCTTCAAAGTAACTCTACGGGGATTTCTCCCTTCGGT
>CAZRYD010000123.1:0-17406 GCA_964604225.1 uncultured Caldilineaceae bacterium | reverse complement strand
TTCAAGCAGCAAAGCCGCCTCGTCCCAGGACTGTACGGTGAGATAGAGGTTTATGGCCTCTTCAAAATGAGACTGGGCGGCCAGAAGTTGAGCTGCCCGGAACGAAACCTGACGATAGTCAGAATCACGTTCAGCTAATTTGCTGCGTAAAAACTCAGCAAAGAGATCATGATACCTGAAGCCTGCGCCAATCTGGGCAATAAATAAATCTCGCCTGACCAGTTCATCAATACAGGCTTGGGCGTTAGTTATCTCCAACAACTCATTGCACATCTCAACAGTCATATCGGGTAAGACGGAGGTATGCAACATAAAATGCTGCAATTCCGGTGGCTGCTTGTCGAATACCTCTCCCGCCAGAAAACTATAGATTACCTCGCGGTCGTCGCCCAGTCGCTGCTTCAAGTGGCCAATCAATCGCCCGGCATGCACACTCTGGGTATGTCCAGCTAACAATATCTGAGCAATATTCCCATCAGTCGAGCGGGCAATTTCTTCAGCCGTGTTCAAGTCTATTTGGCGGCCAAAGCGTTTGCGCATAACCCGCTGTAATTCCTCGCCCGTAAAGCGCAACTCCTCCTCAGACAAGCCGGTGGCGCGCTCGGAGATCAACAATTCAAGAATTTGGCCGGTCTCTAGGTTCATTTCGCCCCGGGCAGCCACAATCATTGTACTGGTAGGGGGTAGTTGCTCTAGCAGTCTGTTCAGGGCCAGGGTCATTCCGGCGCTGACGGCTTTGTGATAATCGTCAATGATGATGAGGTGAGGACCAACCTCGGCCAACAAATCGGCAATCCGACGGATACTGGCCTGGGTGTCGCCACGCTGCACCAGTTTGAATAAGGGCTCGGGTTGAATCTCGTGAAAACGATCGGTGATGCTGTAGGCCAGCAGGGTTAAAAACGAAGTCGGATCGCGGTCGGTCGCTTCGAGCGAGCACCAACAGACAGGTAGATCAGTTGTCTGGGCAAAATCGGCCAGGAGGATCGACTTGCCATAACCACCGGGAGCATAAACTGAAATAAGCCGTTGTCCCATCTCAACAAACTGAGTTAACATGTTGAGCAAGCGCTGGCGGCGATGGATTAAATTAAGCGCTGGTAAACGAATCCGATCTTCAAAAGCCATTTATCTTCTCAACGCAAACACACAAACTAGAAACAAACACCCCCACACGTCTTGTCTTTTCCTTGTGGGAAATACAGAACAGGGGGGTGCAAAAGGAAGGAATTGATAAGTTATACCTGTGATTGTAACGGTTTTTAAGGTTAACGCAACAGAGCAAATGGTCCCAGTTGAAATGGAATTTCAGGATAAAGGAATATCACCGTAATGAAGCATTATGGCTTAGTGTTTCTGGCAGCCTGTTTATGGGGTGCGATTGGAGTGATTGGACGTAGTGCTTTACAGTCGGGTATGACCCCGCTGGAGGTTTCGTTTTGGCGGGCAGCTATCAGTGGTGGTCTATTTGTAATCCACGCAGCGTTGACGCGCCAACTGCGGCTGCAGCGTCAACACGATTTGATTTTATTCATCCTTTTTGGCCTGCTGGCGGTAAGCCTCTTTAATGCCAGCTATTTTCTGGCGGTGCAAAGTGGTGGCATCACCTTGGCCACGATCATGCTCTACACGGCGCCGGCCTTTGTGGCTGTATGGGTACATTTTCTCTTTGGTGAGCGATTATCAGCCTATAAAATCTGGCTCATCTGCCTGACCAGAGGATAATTTCTTTAATCTTAATTTAATCTTTGCTTCATCTTTCTTTAATCTTAGAGATTTATTGTTAGGGTAACACTACAGTTAATCATAGTGTGAACCCTCCCTCCTAATGAAAGACCCGCGTCGTGGCAGCGCGGGTCTTTCCCTTTTTAGTGACTCTAAACGCCACGCCCAGCCTGAACAACCTGTTTGGTTTTAAAAGACTCCGGTAAAGGAACCTTTTGCCCAAAAGCAGTCGCAGCAAAAAGCACCAAGGTTATCCACAGCCCATCAGACAACAGCAAATGCCAAAGCTGCATCCAGATGGGAGCCAGCAAAATTACGTTCAGCGCCCCACTGGCCAATTGAACAAAGTACAAGGCCGTGAAGACACGGCCAATTCGTCGCGCCAACGGATTGGGCCGCCGGGTATTGATTAAACCGATCACGACAAGGGTATAAGCACCCACGGCAATAGCAATCAAAGGATGAAACAAGCGCAATCGCACCAAAAAATGCGCTGTTGGCGACAAATCTTGTTGCAGCCCCTCGCTTAGAACGCTGACCGGGAACAGGGTGTCACCCAGGGCCGTGACAGCACCACTAGCACCCAAAATCAGAACGGCCACAAAAGCAAGGCCGAGCGCCAACCCACCCCCCCCCTGCCCCTTGAACTGCACCGGCCTGCCGCCCGACGCCCACCAGGCGGTCAGGGTTAGTGCAGCCAAAAGCAAAAATGTATTCACCAGGTGCACAGCGATGGCCAAGGCTCGGGCAGTAGAAGTGTCATCGGCTACCAGTTCAAAGAGGACCAACCCCGCCCCAACTAACGCCTCAGTCATCATAAAAAACATCGCCAGTCCCCCCCCCAGACGCACCGGATGGCCTTTAGGATAAAGGCGAAAAGCCCAAATAAGCATGACTACCACCAATACCAAAGCCAGACCGCTGCTAAGGCGGTGGGCAAACTCAATCATTGTTTCTATTTGAGGCGTCCGGGGGATGACCTGGCCATTGCACAGCGGCCAATGATTGCCACAACCCGCCCCGGAACCACTGGCCCGAACATAAGCACCCCACAGAATGACGGCCAGATTATAAGCCAAAACGCCCCAGGCATATTTAGCAAATCGATCCAATTTCATTAATTCAAGCTCCCCTGGGAGGGCAGGTTGGCCCTCCTTTTCAAATATCATAGTCAAACCCTCACAAAGGTCAAAGGTAGCAGGCTTAACGGTTAGTGGTTCTAAAATAACCGGCCCTGCTGCGGCAATTGAGGGCTAATGGTGGGCAGACCGGCTATCGCTTTAAAGCGATTACAACTCCCCGGCGAGTAACCAGCGTAGTCATTGTTAAAAAAGCCATAAATAGCCTGTACATGCCCCAGATGGGGCTGAATGTACTCCCACCACCAGGTCAATTCCGGGGTGACATCCAATCTCTCCTCGTTTTTCTGCTCAAAACGGCCATGTTCCCCCAGCCAGCGAATGTACAGAAAGTCTGTGGTCAGCCCGATTTGCTTGGGTAAGTCCAGATAATCAAGCGAGACCCAAGCCATCCGCCGAGCCTTGAGCAATTCAGCCGTTTCGGACACATACCAGGAGGGATGGCGGAATTCAACGGCGTAGCGCAGGTCGGTGGGCAGTTCGGCTAGAAAAGCAGCCACGGTGTCAAATTGGGCAGCCGTAAAACTGGGCGGCAACTGAATCAGGATCGCTCCCAATTTATCGCCAAGCCAGCGCATGGCGTCCAGATAGGTCGACATAGCTTCCGTGGCCTCTAGCAAGCGCAGATCATGGGTAATCGCCCGGGGTGTTTTGGGGCAAAATTTGAATCCTGCTGGCGTCGACATCGCCCACTGCCGCACTCGCTCCACCGGCGGCGTGCCGTAGAAAGTCGAATCTAGCTCTACCGCCTTGAAAATCTGGCTGTAATGAGCCAGATAACTCCGTTGGGGCATTCCGGCCGGATAGAAAACGCCATCCCAATCTTTGTAACTGAAGCCAACCGTGCCCAGATACCAATCAACCATGCTCACCCTCAAACCCAATCACCGGTCACCGGCAGCGGTAGGTGAGCCGCCTCGGCGGTCAGAACTAGGTCATACAAGTCCCGCAGTTGATCGAGATAACGCCCTGCCAGTGTCTGTAAAATGGCTTCTTTAGGGGGGAAAAATTGATAGAGTGACCCAACTGAGGTTTTAGCCCGGGCGGCAATTGCATTTGTGGCGGCCGCATCATAACTAATCTCGGCAAATAGCTGGGCAGCAGCGTGCAGAATTTTCTCAACCCGACGCGGCCCACGGTCTTGTTGGGGGACACGCCGCAGCAGAATTTCTTCAGCCAAAATTCTTCTCCATACTGGGGAGATTTTTAAGTGAGACACCTCTTGAAACGGACGCTCTATCCGGCATTTGATTATACTATATGAGTATTTACTCGCATAATTATGCATTTTGAGGAAAGGTTTCTGAAGTATTGAAATATGAGCCTGATTTGTTGAAATCGACCTAAACCAACCCGGTGAGCCGGGTTTTACAAGTCCGTAAATAATTTGTAAACAGAGATTTAAGATTTTACTTGCATTTTCCTTTATGTTGATGTAAACTAGGTCAATTGCACGTGTTTTGAAAATGGGAATTTAGTTTCAAAATAAAGGGGTTAGTCAGTTCGACCCCCAATTTTTTACAAACAGTTTTGACCGGCTATAGGAATGCATCATGGCAGCAGATAACGGACAGATTAAAGCTCTAGAAACTGTCCTGGTTAATTTAAAGAAGCGTTTTGGCGAAGGCACCATTATGAAGTTGGGCGAGGCTCTACATTTGCAGGTTGAGTCGATCCCCACCGGCTCGCTGGCCCTGGATATTGCCCTGGGCGTCGGCGGGGTGCCCAAAGGCCGGGTGGTCGAGATTTACGGCCCGGAAAGTTCCGGAAAAACTACCCTCTGCCAGCATATTATTGCCGAAGCCCAAAAAATGGGCGGCATTGCCGCTTTTGTGGATGTGGAGCACGCCCTGGACCCGGTTTATGCCCAAAAGTGCGGCGTTAACATCAACGAGTTGTATGTCTCGCAGCCTGATACAGGCGAGCAGGCCCTGGAAATTACCGAGGCGCTGGTACGCTCCGGGGTCTTGTCCGTGGTAGTGGTTGACTCCGTGGCCGCCTTAGTACCCCGAGCTGAAATCGAAGGCGACATGGGCGACTCTCACATGGGTCTGCAAGCGCGGCTGATGAGCCAGGCCCTACGCAAACTGGCCGGCGCAATTAAATCGACCAATACCGTGGTCATCTTTACCAATCAACTGCGCCAGAAAATTGGGGTCATGTTTGGCAACCCGGAAACCACCACGGGCGGCATGGCCTTGCGCTTCTACGCCTCCGTGCGGCTGGACATTCGCCGGATTGAGGCTATTAAAGCCAGTGGCGATGTGATAGGCAACCGCACCAGAGTTACGGTCAAAAAGAACAAAGTCGCTCCCCCCTTCAAAATTGCTGAGTTTGACATCATGTATAATCACGGCATCTCCAAAGTGGGCGACATCCTGGATATTGCCGTGACCGAAGAAATTATCGAAAAGCGTGGCGCCTTTTTCTCTTATGGTGATACCCGTTTGGCTCAGGGACGCGAAAACGCCAAAACTTTCTTAATGACCAATCCTGATTTGACCTTTGAAATTGAAAACAAGATTAGAGCCAAATTTGGTCTGCCGCTGCGAGACCGGGCCACGGTCAATTACGGTCCGGTTCTGACAGCCAATGGAGCGATTGAAGAGACGGTTGAACAGATAGACGAATAAATACTGTAGTGCAGTAATAAATCTGTCACAGCTTTTAACTATTTGATGATTTGAAACAAACATCGAACTTACATGGGCGCTTCCTCGAGTTCGGTGTGGGTGAAAAACCCGCTGAAAAATTATCTCTTATTGCAATCGGGAAATATAGTCGTTAATCATCATGCTCCCATTACCTTGGCTTACCCAAAGATGTTTTAGAAATAAACTGACAGCTTTGATCCCGGTTAGCCTTTCCCATCAGACCGCCAGGGTAGGGGTAGTGGAGAGCTTGGGCTGGCCCCTATATTTTGCTTATGACCGTTTACTTTACCTGAGAGTCTAACGTGGTGAGGCGTTGAGTCCAAAATTCCTTTTGGACTTTTTGCTCTTTTAGAGACGTTAGCTGGTTTGAGTTAAGAAGCAATTAACGCTATTACCCGCCTATTGCCACCGAGATAAGTCACCTTTTGTTTCAATAGTTAAATCGACTGCTTGTAAAGCTGTGACGCGCTGCGCCACAGCTTTTTGTATTTGAGGAGTAAGGCATGGCCGGAATTATTACGGCCTTGACGATCCAGAAACGAAACAAGGAACGAGTCAACGTTTTTATAGATGGTCAATTTGCCCTGGCGGTAACAGTATTGGCCGCAATGACCTTGAAAAAAGGCCAATATTTGGGCGACGCCGAGATTGAGCGGCTCAAAGACACCGACGAATTAGACAAAGCCTACAACAGCGCCATCCGCTTTTTGGGCTTTCGCCCGCGCAGCCAGGCCGAAATTGAGCATTATCTACACGATAAAGGCTATACACCCGAAGTGGTCGCTCCCATTGTAGCGCGTTTGCGAGACCAGCAGTATCTAGATGACGAGGCTTTTGCCCGTTTTTGGCTGGAAAATCGAGAGCGTTTTCGCCCGCGCGGACGGCAGGCACTGCGCTATGAATTGCACCAAAAGGGTCTCGACCCCGCAGTGATTGAGACGGCTCTGGACGATTTGGATGAAGCTGAGTCGGCCTGGGCCGCGATAGAGGGCAAATTTTATCGCTGGAAAAATTTAGACGAACAAGACTTTAAACAGAAAGTGCTGGGCTTTTTAAGCCGGCGCGGTTTTAATTACGAAACAGCCAGTCAGGCGGCCAACCGGGCCTGGACCTCACTGGATGTGTCAGAATAATCGAACGAATTAGAGGAAACAATATCTGATGGATATTTTGGCAATAGTCATTGACAGTATCATTAGTTTAGCTATCGGCTTTGCCGCCGGTTATTATTACGCTCGCCTTCTCAGCGACCGCAAAATCAAAGACGCCGAAGCGCAAGCCGGAGAAATTGTTAGCAAGGCCGAAGCTAAAAGCAAAGAGATGGAAGTTCAAGCCAAAGAGCAAGCCCTACGCCTGCGCACTGAGGCTGAAAAGGAAATTCAGCGCAAGCGGCAAGAGGTGGAGCGACAAGAAGAACGGGTCCAAAAGCGCCAGGAGAGCCTGGATGTTCGCCTGGAAAATGTTGACCGGAAAGAACGCAATCTCAATAAACGTCAGGGCCAGATTGACAAGCGAGCCAATGAGCTGGAAAAACTCAACGAAGAGCGCCTAGCTGAGTTGGAACGGGTATCGAGTATGACCCAAGAGGAAGCCAAACAGGAGCTTTTGAAAGCGGTCGAAGCCGAGTCCCGGCAGGATATGGCCCGGGTGATCCGCCAGGTTGAAACCGACATCAAAGATGAAGCCGACCGGAAGGCTCGCAATATTATTACCATGGCCATGCAGCGGATTGCCTCCGAGCAGGTCTCCGAAACCACCGTTTCGGCGGTGCCGCTGCCCAGCGACGATATGAAGGGCCGCATTATTGGCCGCCAGGGGCGCAATATCCGCGCTTTTGAAAACGCTACCGGCGTCGATGTGATTGTAGACGATACACCCGAGGCCATCATCTTAACCGGCTTCGATCCGGTCCGGCGAGAAGTCGCCCGGATTGCCATGAGCCAACTCATTACCGATGGCCGCATCCACCCAGCCCGGATTGAGAAATTGGTGGAAAAAGCCCGCGAACAGGTTAACAAAACCATCCAGGAAGAGGGTGAGCGAGCCGCCTATGAAGCCGGGGTGCATCGGCTGCATCCTGATATCATCAAATTGCTGGGCCGTTTGAAATACCGCACCAGCTACGGCCAAAATCAGCATGCCCATGCTGTCGAGGCTTCTCGCCTGGCCGTTATTATTGCCAATGAGGTGGGGGCAGATGTGCAGATTTGTCGTGAGGGCGCTCTGCTGCACGATATCGGCAAGGCCGTTGACCACGAAGTTGAAGGTCCCCACGCCATCATTGGGGCCGATATTGCCAAACGCTGCGGGGTCAACCCCAAGGTGATCAATTGCATCGCCGCTCACCACCACGAGGTTGAGCAGGAGTCGATTGAGGCAGTTATTGTCGAAGTGGCCGACGCCATCTCCGGGGCCAGGCCGGGCGCACGCCGCGAGAGCCTGGAAAATTACGTCAAACGGCTCAAGGCGCTGGAAGACATTGCCAACTCCTTCCCCGGTGTGGAAGAAACGTTTGCCATTCAGGCTGGGCGCGAAATCCGCATTCTGGTGCGCCCGGAAGAGGTGGACGATTACGCGGCGATCAAGATGTCCAAAGACATCGCCCGCCGGGTGGAAGAAAGCCTGGAATACCCCGGCCAGATCAAGGTGACGGTCATCCGTGAAACGCGGGCCGTGGATTACGCTAAATGAGCAGGTGAGCGATTTAGCGAGTCAACAAAAGTTCAGCCATTAAACCTCCGAGATTTTGGGATAACCAAGCTCGGAGGTTTTTTATTTTTAAATCCTTAGCTTTACATCCGCCCGCGCAGGCTCTCGTAATAGCCGGTCAGTTCCACGTAGCCGTAGCCAGTTTGGCTGCCTTCCACCCGTACGGCTCCTTCCCAATAAGTAAATGAGACACGTAACTCCTGGTCGTTGATGAGCGGCGTAATGTGCAAATCAAGCCCTTCGCTGGGAATAGCCAGGTTCCACTCGGCGGGATAAACCGCCCCGCTCGCAGGGCTGGTCCAGGTGCTCAGGTTGGTGATTTTGATGTCCTTTAGCTTCAGAACGCGGGTGCTGCCGTCGGGGTTGACCAGCACCCCGGCGGAAACCGGCTCGGCGCTGCCATCCTTGCGGCGAATATAGTAAAAGGTAATTTCCCGCCGGTCGTCCAACTGCAACGAGAACCAATCCCAACCGACCGCGTCTTTGCCCAGGTCAGACGTGCTCCATTCCCGGTCCATCCAGGAGTTGCCGCTCACCTCAAAGGCACCCCGCGCGGTAGTGATCGTGCCGTGAGTGGGGTTGTTGGTGAGCGAGTAGTAGTAGCTGGCGTTGCCCGGCTCGGCGCTTTTGGCGCTCAAACCCCGGTCGCCCTGGAGCGCGGCAGGCTTGGCTTGCGCCAAAATTAAGTCAATCCCGATATTTCCGGCGCTGGCCTTGAGGTGAACCTGACCCGGCTCAACCTCCTGGGCCGACCAGTTATCCAGCCAGACGTGATAGGCGAGCAAAGCCTGCGCCCCGGCCAGGTTGGGACTAGCCCGGCTGTAACGCTCGTGGAATTCAAAAGCGTTGCCGGTCGCATCGGTCACGGTAAAATGGGCAAAGTAAATCTGGCGGGTGGCCCACTCCGAAGGGCGCTCCGGTTCGCCGGGGACGAGGCCGCGGCGGAAGATAGTAAACTGGTAGCCGTAACGGTTGCCCTCGGCGTCGGCCAGGTTGCCGGTATAATACCACCACTCGGCCCGATAATCGGGATGGGGGCCGTGATCCCTGGGAAACTCAAAGGGGACGACCTCGTAGGTTTTGCGAAACTCCTGCCCCTGAGCCTCTTCTGGCACCAGATTTTCCACATTGGCGCTAATTTCGCCGGTATTGAGATTCACCTGGTCGTAGCGCAGCACGACAAAGCCGGAAATTAAAAGTAGCACAATAATTGTAGCGGCTAATTTCATAAGGATTACTCCTGTAGCGAATGGCGAATAGGCGGATGGCGAATGAGATTTTTATTCACCATTTGCAGATTCGTAGCTTCGCTCACTCCTCTCGCACGGCGACGGCGATTTGCATCTTCTTCAAGCGCACCACCGGATAGATACCAGCCAGCAAGGCAGCCACCAGGGCCACGGCCAGAGCCAGCCCAAAGATGCCGGGGTTGGTGTGCATCTGCAACGACCAGCCAAACGAGCGCAGGTTGATGAAATGGACCAGAATGTAGGCCAGCGCCCAGCCGATGGGCAAAGCCATCAACCCGGCGGTGAGACCCATCAGCCCGGTTTCCAGCAGGGTTTTGGCCCACAGTTGCAGCACGCTCATGCCGTTAGCCCGCAGTGTGCCCAGCTCGCGGGTCCGTTCCAGTTGCAGCGACATGATGGCGCTCAACACCCCGATGAAGGCGACCACCGTGGCCAGCAGTCGCAGGGCCGCAGTGATGGTAAAAGTACGGTCAAAAACTTCCAGGGCATTCTCCTTGATTCCCCGGTTTGAGGTCAGCGAGAGAAAATATTTGGCGGCAAACTTATGGGTGATTTGCTGAGCAATCGTATCGGCCCGCGCCGTAAAATCGGAAGTGAGGAAAAGGGCGATGTTGGACACGCGCGTATCGCTGGGCCAAAAGGAGCGATAGGTTTGCAGCCGCATCAACACATAGCCCTTGTCCGGGGCAGAGTAATCATAGAAAATCCCGACCACCTTAAACGGCTGCGACCCGCGCTCGGTCATGAGAGTGATGGTCGAAGGCTGGTCGAGCGGTAACCCCTGGCTGCGGGCAAAGACCTCGGATACCATCACCCCGCCGGCCTCCCGGGCGGCCTCCAATTCCGCCGGGCTGCCTAGCGCCCACAGCATCGGGCGGCGATTCTCGCCCGGCTCCGGCGACAGGGCGTGCAGTTCAACCTCGTCGTAATTTTCGGTAAAGACGGTAACAGTGCGCAGCAAACTGACCGCCTCGACCCCCTCGATTTGTTTGGCCTGTTCAATAAACTCCGGGCTGATCTCGCCGTTAACGCGTAAATTTTGGCCCGCCGGGCTGATGTAAATATCGGCAGAGAGGATGCTGTCCAGCCAGGTGACCACGGTGTGGCGGAAGGAATCGATCATCACGCTGACGCCGATAATCACCGTGACCGCCAGCATCAGCGCCGCAATGGTGACCGAGGTGCGGCTGAGGGAACGGACGATGTCACGAGGAGCCATGAGGCCGATAATCCCAAAGAGACGGGGGGTGATTTTTTGCAGCAGCCCCATAAGCAGCCGGGTGAGCAGCGGGGTAAGCAAGGCCGAGCCGATCAAAATGATGAACAGGGCAGTAAAACTGAGACTGAGCGATTGGCTGGCCGCGTTGAGTAATACCCAGCCGGTCAGCATCAGCACCAGGCTGGCTGCGGCCAGGCCGGGAATGAGACCCTGCACCCGGGCCTCGGCTACGGAACGCTTGAGGGCGCTGTTGGGAGGGACAGTGGTCGCTTCCAGGGCTGGCACAAAGGCAGCTAACAGCCCGGCGGCCAGCCCGGCCAGAAAGCCTTTGTAGAGCGTGAAGGCCGAGAGGGAGACACTCTGCACGGTCATGGTGAAATAAAGGTCGTTGATCGTTCGGGTGACCAGCCCCACCAAAACTCGCCCCAGGATGACACCCAGCCCCAAGCCGATCAGCGCCCCCAGCGCGCTCAACACCAGCGCTTCGGACAAAACCAGGCCAAAAATCTCCTGCCGGGTGACCCCCAGGCAGCGCAGCGTGCCCAGCACCGGCCGGCGCTGGACCACCGAAAAGCTGATGGTGTTGTAAATCAGGAACATGCCGACGATGAGGGCCAGCAAACTCAAAGCCGAGAGATTCAGTTCAAAAGCGGCGGTCATCTGGCTGAGGGTTTGGTTGCGCAGGGCGGCCTGCTGCAAGCGGGCATTGGACGGCAGCAGGTCGAGAATAGGCTGCGGGTCAGCCTGGAGCGGAAGGATCAGGTCAATATGGCTGAGACGGCCGACCATGTTGAGCAATTCCTGGGCGGTGCTGATGTCGCTCAAAATCAGGCCGTTGAGGGCGCGCCGGCTGAGTTCGTCACTCGGCTGGAGCAAACCGACCAGTTTGACGGTTTTGGTTTGACCGCCGGCCAGCAGGGTCAGCGTGTCGCCGGGAACCAGCTTGTACTGATCGGCCAGGGTTTGGGGCAGCAGCACGGTATTTGGCTCGATCAGCAGCTTCAGCAGCGCTTCAAACGCAACCTGTCCGCTGCCGCTGCCGAGATAGGTTCTAAAAGGCGGCTCGGCAAAGAAGTCAACCCCCAGGAGTTGGAGCGGCAAATCGTCGGCCTCTTTGAGCAAAACCAGCCCGGTGACGACTGGGGCAACATCGGTCAGCCCCAACTCGACCCGCAGCCGCTCGTACAGCGTGGAAGGCAGGTCGCCGGGGGCGGCGACAATCTGGTGGGTAGCTTTGCCGGCGATGCTGTCGGTGGAGAGGGCGAAGGCCTGGCTGGCGCTGCCGTTGGCCAAGTCAATGGCTACGATCATGGCTACGCCCAGGGCCACCCCCAGAATCAGGAGCAGGCTTTGAATGGGGTGGCGGGTGCTGTGGCGCAGGGCGAGCAGAGTAAGGGGCGAAGGTTTTTTCATAGCAGGGTAGCAGGGTTGCAAAGTAACAGGGTAGCAAAATTACAAAAACTGCTACCTTGCTACTCTGCTACTTGGTCAAAATCAGTTCTCCGTGTTTAATCCGGTAAACTTTATCCGCCAGGGGAATAATTTCGGGGTTGTGAGTCGCCATAATCAAGGTTTTGTTGGCCTGGCGGGTCAATTCCAGCAGGAGTTGGATGATGGTCTGGCCGGTATCTTCATCGAGGTTGCCGGTTGGCTCGTCGGCCAGGAGGAGGGTGGGGTTGGGCGCGAGGGCGCGCAAAATGGCGACGCGCTGCTGCTCGCCGCCAGACAGGCGGTCAGGGAAGGCATCGCGGCGGTGGCTGAGACCGACGCGCTCCAGCAAGTTCTTGACCGTTTGCTCTTTAGCCGCTGTGACCCCGCCGTTGAGCTGCATGGCCAGGGTAACGTTCTCAAAAACGGTCAGGGTGGGAATGAGGTTAAAGAATTGAAAGATGAAGCCGATATGCTTTCGCCGGAAAAGCGTGCGCTGATGTTCGCTCAGGCGGTTGATGGCGGCGCCGTTGACCAGAATATCGCCGCTGTCGGGAGCATCAATGCCGCTGATCAGGTTGAGCAAGGTACTTTTGCCGGAACCGCTGTGGCCGAGCAGCACGATAAATTCGCCGGTGTTGAAGGTTGCATTAATATCGGCCAGAATAGTGCGGCTCTCCTTGCCTTCGGTATAAGTTTTGGTGAGATGCTGCAATTGGACAATGGGTGACTCAGTCATAAGGTATCGCTCTGTGGCTGGCTTGCCGGGCAAGCAGGATCAATTTAAAGAGATCAAGCAAGTGAAATATCACACAATAATTATAGCAAAATATCAACTATTTGTCAATATTTTGTCTATATTCGATATAAAACTATGACATGTGGTTTCTATGTTGAATGGTAATTATAGCCGGAGAACAACAAAGATGTAATTTAACCCGGTGAAAAGTAGGTGGAGAGCATCCGGTAATTCGCCAATGGCTAGAAGCCATCGGCTGAAATAGGTGAAAGTCGGTTAGAAACCGACTCGACCGGGCTGCCAGCCTGACTTATCAAGCTTTCATTGGAAGTAGCCGGGCGTTTCCCTGGCCTAGCCGCCAGGACAGGCCACGCTCGGCGGACAGGCTGGCAGGGGCGATTTTGTAATTGTCGAATGCTCGCAAAATTGTTAGAATTGACCGTTGACAATTGACTATTGATGGTTAATAATGGAGTGAGGAGGTTATCATGGCAACTATTGATTCCAAGTTAGAACAGCGATTGCAAGATATGCCCAATCGCTCGGTCGATTTGATTGTACGCACCAGCGGCGACCCCAGTCCACACCTGGACTGGCTGGCCGACAATGCCATTGAGGTGCGGCAGGTTTTCAAGCTATCGCCAGGAGTGGCAGTTTCCTGCCCCGGCCGGGATGCGCTGAAACTGCTAGCGCAGGATTGGGTGGTTTCCGTAGAGTCGGACGAGGCCGTAAGAGCGGTATAGCCGGGCGGCGGGTGGCAAGGGGCAGGTTCAGGCCGGAAAGCCAAAGATGTCCGCTGCCTAGTAAAAAAACAGTAACAACATTGCACGATACCTGAAATTTCCAGGGAAAGGAAAGAACGATGGCTGCTACAATTTCGCCAACGTTACAACAAAGAATGAATACGTTGGCTAACGATGAGCCTATTCCGGTGATTGTACGCCGCAAAGAGGGCGTGTTTAGCGCCCGAGCCGCGACACGGGGCCTTCCCCGCGCTACGACCGAACCTATTTTTAACCTGTTCCCCGGCGAAGCCTTAAAGATGACCGCCGCCGACATCGAGGCTTTGACCAAGGAAGAGGATGTGGAGTACGTCTGGCCCGACCTGCCGGTCCACACCTGCCTGAACACCTCGGTGCCCAAAATCAACGCGCCCAGGGTCTGGGCCGAGGCCGGTCTACGGGGGCAGGGGGTCAAGGTGGCCGTGGTGGATACCGGCATTGACGAAACCCACCCCGATTTTGCCGGGCGGATTGTGGCTACCAAGAGTTTTGTGAGCGACAGCGCCCACGACGACAACGGCCACGGCACCCACGTGGCCGGGACGATTGCCGGCAGCGGGGCCAAATCGGGCGGAAAATATGTGGGGGTGGCGCCCGAAGCCAGTCTCTACATTGCCAAGGTGTTGCGAGCCAACGGTGGCGGCTCGATGAGCACGGTCATGGCCGGGATTGAGTGGGCGGTGCTGGAGCAGCAGGTGCAGATTATCAACCTGTCGCTAGGCGGGAGCGGCTCGTGCGATGGGACGGATGCGCTCTCGACGCTGGTAGATGAGGCCGTGCGCCAGGCCGGAGTGGTGGTCTGCGTAGCCGCCGGTAACGAGGGGCCGGACTCGCAAACTATCGGCTCGCCCGGCTGCGCCCGCTATGTCATCACCATCGGAGCAATCACCGATAACGACCAGATGGCCCGCTTTTCCTCGCGCGGCCCTACCGCCGACGGCCGCAACAAGCCGGATATTGTCTATCCGGGGGTGGGGATTATCGCCCCCCAAGCCGCCGGAACCCGGCTGGGCACGGTCATCGAGGCGGGCTATGTGGCCAGCGATGGGACCAGCATGGCCACGCCCCACGCCAGCGGGGTGGCGGCGCTGATGCTGCAGGCCAACCCGCACTTGACCGCCGAGCAGGTCAAAACCCTGATGCTGGCCGGGGCGGTCGATATCGGCGCGCGGCCCAATGAGCAGGGCGTGGGCCGGGGCGACGGCTACCTGGCCTATCAAAAAGCCATCGCCGCCGTGACGCCTGAACCCGAACCGCAGCCCGAACCCGAACCAGAGCCGCAACCCCAACCCCAGCCGCAACCTCAGCCTGAGCCGCCCGGCTGCCTGGCCGGATTGTTTGCCCGGCGCAAGTAAAATTACAACTGAGCAGCTTGGCCCATTTGAAAGGATGCCCTGGCGGCGATCTTCAGCCAAAAACAGAATTGTGGGAGTGAACGGTGCTGACAATACTGCGCCATGTGATGGCTATTCTCCTTTTGCCTTTCCTGGTCGTAGTGGGAGTACCCTATGGGTTACTCCATACTTTTGCTGCCGGCGATACCCGCTGGCCGGATGGCGCGCTCAGCGTCTGGCTGCCTCGCTCGGCAGGGGTCGGTCTGCTCGTCGCCGGCTTGGCCCTGTTCGGCTGGTGTGTGAGTTTGTTCGCCAGAGTCGGTCAGGGAACGCTCGCTCCCTGGGACCCAACCCGCAACCTGGTGGCCGTGGGGCCGTATCGCCTGGTCCGCAACCCGATGATTAGCGGCGTGGCCCTGCTGCTGATCGGCCAAGCCTTGCTCTGGGGTTCGTGGCTGCTGGGTCTCTGGGCCGGCCTTTTTGTCTTGATCAACCACGTCTACTTTGTGCTGGCCGAAGAACCGGGGCTGGAAAGACGCTTTGGCGAGAATTATCACCTTTACAAGGCCAACGTCCCCCGCTGGGTACCCCGACTCAGGCTGTGGTCAGGCCAGTAAAGCCTCGGCTATTTAACTTTAGGACTTTCGCTCGTATGTCATTTTGAGCGACCGTAGGGAGCGAAAAATCCCTAGAACATTGGCTTGCAATCGAATATCTGAGGGATTCTTCACTCCGCTTCGCTCCGTTCAGAATGACAAGCGAAAGTCCTGAACTTATCAACCTGAGTTCGACGTTTTGCCCAAAATAGATAGGATTTACAGGATTAACAAGATTTTGACCAATTTTTATCCTGTAAATCTTGCCGTAGGTCCTGTCGAGCAATAAAAAACTCCGAACTGAGGTTATCAGGAATGAGCTATGTCATTTAAGATGCAAAAAGCCGACAACACTCCGTATATCGAGTGTAATTCAACCGATTTTATCATCCGCAACGAACAGGACATTCTGGACCTGATAGTCGTATGCGGCGAGCATGCTACCAATAACCTTATCCTATATGAGGCCAATTTTTCAGCAGATTTTTTTGATCTGAAAACAGGATTGGCCGGCACGCTATTTCAAAAGTTTGCTAACTACCATATGAGAGGGGCAGGCATCATTTCATTTGAAAAGATTAAGAGCGAACGGTTTAAGGAGCTGATCTTTGAATGTAACCGAGGCAATCTTTTTCGATTTTTTGAGGATAAGGCGGCCGCGGAAAAATGGTTTACCACCTTGTGATGGTTGGCCAGCGGGTGAATATTTTTAGGAGTTACGCAGTTCAAGGTAGTTTAGCCCCTTGTGGGCGGCCATAAACGGGCACAAGGCCCTATACTACAACTCAAAACCGTGTAACTGGTAATTTTATCATTTTTGAGCGTATAATTGAGGGCCAGATTTAGAAAGGATACTATGACTGAACCAAAAGTAGCCATTGTGACCGCGGCCGGGCGGGGAATGGGCGCGGCTTGCGCCCGCGAGCTGGCGGCCAGGGGGTATCGGCTGGCTTTAATGGCCCGCTCGGCGGAGGTGGTCGAGTTGGCCCAGGAATTGAAGGGCCTGGGGCGGCAAGGCTCCGTGACCGACGAGGCCGATTTGAGCGCGCTGGTGGCGGAAACCATGCAAGCCTACGGCCGGATCGATGCGGTGGTGAACAATACGGGCCATCCGGCCAAAGGCGAGCTGCTCTCGATTAGCGATGCGGATTGGCACAGCGGCCTGGATTTGTTGGTGCTCAATGTGGTGCGGATGGCCCGGCTGGTGACCCCCATCTTTATCGAGCAAGGCCAGGGGGCCGTGGTCAATATCTCCGCCTTTGGCGCGGTTGAGCCGGGCCTGGCCTATCCGGTCTCATCCTCGCTGCGGGCCGCTTTGGCCAATTTTACCAAGTTGTATGCTGACCGTTATGCCGCTGTTGGCATTCGCATGAACAATGTCTTGCCGGGTTTCGTTGATAACTACGAGATTGGCGAGGAGGTGCGCCAAACCATTCCCATGAGACGTCGCGGTGCGGTGACTGAAATTGCCAGAACCGTGGCTTTTTTACTTTCAGAGGAAGCCGGTTACATCACCGGCCAAAATATCCGGGTCGATGGCGGCTTGACTCGCTCAGTATAAGTCAAGCGGCTCGACCCGGCCAGGCAGAGCAATCGCATCTAAAGAGTAAAATTAGTCCTTAACCATGTCATTTCGAGCGACGCCAGGAGCGAGAAATCCCTTCGGAGTCACTTTTTAGACTGGCCTTGAGCGATTTCTCGTCTCTTCGTTCCTCGACATGACATGCCCTACCCATGGCAATTATTTAGGGCTGACGGAGAATTTTACAGAAACCATCATCAGCCTACGGCACAATAATGAAAATGACCCCCAACCCCTCCCCCGATTCGG
>CAZRYD010000122.1:0-17432 GCA_964604225.1 uncultured Caldilineaceae bacterium | reverse complement strand
ACTGTTATACGCCACGCGGGTAAGATCCCAAAACCTTTAAATAAGTGGTAATCTCGTGCAGATGATTTAGGGCGTTGCGCCCGCGCTCTTCGTATTGGCTGGCAATAAAGTCGATATAAAAGAAATATTGCCAGCGCTTACCCTGCAAGGGTCTGGATTCGATTTTAGTCAGGTCAATATCACGCAGGGCGAAAACCGCCAGGCTCTTAAATAAGGAACCGGGAATGTTGTCCATGGCAAACACAATCGAGGTTTTGACTTCACCGGTGGGCGCCACCGGCTCCGGGGCAACGACCACAAAGCGAGTATAATTTTCGGCGTCATCCTGCATGTCGGGCACCAGGATATTCATGCCATAAATCGCAGCAGCACGCTCGCTGGCCAGTCCGGCCCCATCGCTGATATTTTGCTCTTTGATCATTTTGACGCTGCCGGCGGTATCATAGGTGACCACCCGCTCAACCTGAGGCAGGCGGGTGGTAATTGAGCGTTCACATTGAGCCAGCGCCTGTGGATGGGAATAGACCTTTTTGATGTCGGCCAGGGTAACGCCGGATAGAGCAATGAGTTGGTGAGCTATCGGAATCTGCACCTCGCCCACAATGAAGAGCTCATACCGGAGCAGCAAATCATAATTCCGATGAATACTGCCCGCCAGCGAATTTTCTACCGGCAGCACACCCCGTTCAGCCTGGCCCTGGCTAACGGCCTCAAAAACGCTGTCAAAATCATTGTAGGGAATGGGCTGCACCGAGTCGCCGAAAAAGGTAACGGCAGCCGCTTCGCTATAAGCGCCGCGTTCGCCCTGAAAGGCCACGCGTAAACCTTTACCGGTCATCAAGGAATCTCTAACTCTAAGATGTGATAAGGGTAAATATTAATTACTTCAGTATCTCCAAAGCGAGTTCGGGTAATTTCGGCGGGGTTGTAAACGTGCCGGTGACCATGTACCAGATACTTGGGCTTAAAAACCTTCATAAACCACAAAAACGCTCTAAAGCCAATATGAATGCGGTCATCGCCATTGTGGATGCCATAAGGCGGCGAGTGGGCGACCAGGATGTCCAGGTAGCGGCCGTGGGTGAGTTTGTTGACCAGTAATCTTGGGATAAGGTAGAACACATTCAGCCACATTTCTCGTTGGGTGTACTGGAAGTAGCCATCTTTATAACGGATGGAACCTTCCAAGCCGGCCAGCAACAACCCGCTTTCTTTTTGCACGCGGCAGTGTAAATTGGCGCCGCCGCTGGGACCAGTAATGGAAGTTCCATCGGAGAGGTATTCCTGCTGGGGGTCGTGGTTACCATGAACATATAAGAGCGGCACATTGAGCATGGAGAGGATAAATTCCAGGTAGTAATAAGGCAAATCACCGCAGCCGATGATTAAGTCAACGTCATTGTACCGTTCCACAACTCGGGGGCTATAGAGGTGCTCGACGACCTTGTCACTAACGAATAAAATCTTCACCGATTTCACATGGCAAGTGTCACACGTTGACGTGTCAAGGGTTGTGGCTGGGCTGGCAAACAGATAGTAATACCTGACACGTGATACTTGACCCCCTTGTTAAAGTGCGGCCATTTTACCACGAAGCTATACCTATGTCAACGAAATAGCGTTTTTGAGGCAAAGGGACGATTACTCCGCCTTATATCGGCGGCTATACCGGCCGTCTGAGGTTCTTCAGTCCGGCTTCTCCAGGCCAAACTCCTGGTGAATGGCCCGCACGGCGTCGTCGGCCTGGCCGCGCGCCACCACCAGCGAGATGTTAAACTCGCTGCTGCCCTGAGCAATAGCGATGACGTTAATTTTTTCTCGCCCCATGGCCCCAAATAGGCGTCCGCTGATGCCAGGCATGCCCTTCATCCCCGCCCCCACAATCGCCAGCACCACCACCTCATCTTCCCAGCGCACCGGTTCCAAATCACGTCGTTCGATTTCGCGGGCCAGCTCCTGCTCCAGCGATTTAGTCACCTTGGCCACATCCGCCGTAGGGATGACAAAGCAGATCGACTGCTCCGATGAGGCCTGGCTGATCATCAGCACGTTGGTATCGGTGCGAGCCACGGCGGTAAAGGTCCGCCCGGCCACCCCCGGAATCCCGGCCATACCGGGTCCCTCTACCGTCACCAGACTCATATTTTTGATGGCCGTCACCGCTTTGACCGCTTTGTTGCTCTCCCTGGCCTCGGCGGTAATGAGCGTACCGGGGTGATCCGGCTCAAAGGTATTGAGAATGCGCACCGGTATGCCGACCCGCCGGGCCGGGCGAATAGCCTGCGAGTGGAGCACTTTGGCTCCAAAATAAGAGAGTTCGCTGATTTCGGCATAGGAGAGGTGGGCAATCGGGTGAGCCTCCGGCACAACTCGCGGGTCCGTGGTCATCACCCCATTAACATCCGTCCAAATCCAGACCTCGTCGGCTTCCAGAGCCCGCCCCAAGATGGTGGCGCTATAATCGCTGCCGCCTCGACCCAGCGTGGTCTGCAGGCCGTCCTCAGTTGCGCCGATAAAGCCGGTGACAACCGGCACTTTGCCCATACCCAAGATGGGCCGCAACCCGGCCTGGGTTTTGGCTGCCGTCGCTTCAACCAGGGGGACAGCACTCCCAAAGCGGCCATCCGTAACAATCAATTCAGTCGCGGCGACACCCTGAGCCGGCACACCGACCCGATTGAGAATTGCCGCCACCTGGGGCACGCTGATCCGCTCCCCCATCCCGGCGATCACATCCAGTGCCCGTGGGGTCAGTTCGCCCAGCACCCGGATGCCGTGACACAACGACTCAAATTCATCAAGCAGCCCATTGATCTCGGTCATCACTGCGGCCTGTTCAGGCGTGTCGCCCAAAAAATGCCGGGTGACCTCGAGGTGCTTTTGAGCGATGGCTGCTCGCGCTGCATGCGCGGTAGCTTCATCTCCCGCTTCAGCCTTATGGGCCGCGTTCAACAACATATCGGTCACACCGCTCATGGCCGAAACCACGACCACCAGAGTATGTCCCTTTTGCCGTCCCTCTTTTACAATTTTAACCACTTTTTCCAAGGCGGTCACACTCCCTACGGAGGTGCCGCCAAATTTCATGACAATTAACAAGGTTGTAATCTCCTCCCAAAATATTTTTTCTCAGGAGTCCAAACTCCTAATTTTCATTCTCACTGGTCTACTGCTAGATTCATAAAAAAATACGGCCTCTGAACTAACAGAGGCCGTATTATAAATCCAAAATCTAAAATACCCAAAGGGTACTTTGTCTAAAATCTTACACGGCTAGCCGCATGGTTGAGAGGCGAATAGTCGCCTCAACCCGTAAGCGTAACTCCTCAATATCAAAAGGTTTGACAATTATATCGCTTACCCCAACTTCCAGCGCAGCCAAACGGGCCTGGCGCTCGTTGACATCCAGCAGCATGATCACCGGGATATGGCCGACAAGCATATCATCCAGCCACTCACCACATACCTGATAGGGGTCTTTATCGCTAAACTCAGCGCTGATGAGCACAGCGTTCGGCTGCCAGGGCCGCGCTGCCCGAACAATGTCCCCAGCCTGGCTGATAGTCTGGACCTCGTGGCCGTTTGCTTCAAAATATAAGCGCAACGTTTCGCGAATATCAAAATCAGGATCCGCGATCAAGATACGAGACTTGGAAGCACTCACTCGAAAATCCTCTCTCATGCGTACCATATCGTGCATTATACACCCAAACTTTCTAATTGTCTTATAAAAATATGGCGGGAGTGGTAGTAACTGACGTGGAACAATCTTGGCCGATGGTCACTTTTGAGTATGCGCCAAGCCACAGAATTTCGCTATAGGAGAATAGTCATAAACAGAGAAACAAAAAACGCCGAAGCTCTGCTCGACTTCAGCGTTTTTACTTACGCAGTTCGAGTTTCATTTTTGATATCCTGCATGTGGACAGAGATTGGGTGTTGATTTGGAATTAATTCAGCTTATCGCTATTTGGATGACGAGCCAAATTGTGGTCAAGGAAATAGATCCGAGTGCGAAGAGTACTCCTTTGTCCCAAGGTATGAAACCAATTTTTAATTCAGAAAGTCTGGTAGCGGAAATGTGAAGTGTACATTTAGGGCACTTATAGCCGAAAAGGAAACTGAGGAATCTTTTGGGGCAGCATTTGTTGCAGAAGGAGCAATAACAATCTGGACATTTGTAAACAGTTGTAGTGCTGAAAAAGGATTTATGCTCACACCTTGGGCAGTGATCAAACACCTCGTTAGACATTATAATCACCTCCTTTCCGTTTTATTTTCTGCTAACAAGCCAAAATAGGCACTGATCTAAAGCGTATATTCAAATGCATTATCTTTTCTGCCAGAATCGACAGCGCGTTTGCTAGTCCTAATGCGTCTACAATATCTTTAGAGCGAATGTAAAAAAGGTTTGGGTCTGTAGCATCCTGCTTGACCTCTGCCTCAGCTAGCCGTAACCCCAGACCTGCCTTGATGTTCAATTTCAAAAGTACACAGATTTTTTCAGCTATCATTTTACACCTTCCTTGTAGGCCATCCATTGAGTCGGGTTCTAATACCCATTATTACAGAAGTAAGCTATTGCGGCATAGGCAACTGGCTGGAATTCATTAGCAACACTGGAAACAAGATCTGATAGCTGCACCCACTGTCGCTGCCGATCAGCATCTTCCGGCTTTGTTTCGCTAATTATTTGTGCTACAAAAAAAGTCAGTCGGTGAGTTGACGACTCCTTGTCCAGATAGATCGTTTCCAATTTGCGACCAACCTTCACGATGTAGCCGCTCTCCTCCTCACACTCACGAGCGGCCGTTTGCTGTAAAGTCTCACCTGGATCCACTGTACCGACAGGAAAAATCCACTTTTGATTGCGGGCAGTTATGATCAATGCCTCAATTCCACCCTCCCCCGCGGGTCGGTAGGCCACCACTCCAGCTTTTTCTTCGATGGGTTTGCGTTTCACAAGTCTTCTCCTAACAAACGAAACTTATGGCGAAGCAAATCGAGTTTTGGATACCCGTTTTCTCCAGAGTGTAGGTAATTTCGCAGAATTTTTCGATAAGCTCTAAGTTCTTCGGGATCATGGTCACAGATATTATCTGCCCACCATTTTTCAGAGCACCGTGGTTTACCAAAACGAACTCCTGTATACCCTCCCAATAGAACTATGCCAGTAAAAGTTACTAAGCCTGGAAAGCCCCATGAGAGAAAAAAATAGAGCCACAAGCCCAGCAAGCTAAACAATGAAAGAACTACTGGGTCAAATATCTTTGAAACTAAATCCCGACTCATGTTTTATCTCCTTTTATAAATTAAGATGTAGGGTGGGAAGAAAATCTATGCCTAACTGACTATATCTTCTCAAATTCATCTAACACTGTAAATAGCTTTTTTATACAAAAATAAAACGAGAAGGTAACAATACCTTCTCGTTTTACTTACTTTATATGGCACTAGCCTGACATGAAGCTTACATCAGGTCAAATATCCTTTTATTTTCATCAATCTCAGTCCTTCCAATCTAAGCGCCTCTGGAAATAGAGTAGTGTAAATATGGCAGTGAGGGCTTTGCACATCAAAACGTCTCGTCGCTCGATACGTTTCCAGGGGACAGCCTCCCGCACAGCGATACCTCCAGGCGCACTCTTTACACCCCTCTTTATCATCTACACTGATTACCGGAATTGAACCATGGGCGAGGAGTTTCAGCGGATCATCTGCACCATTAAGGGTTTTACCATCACCCAAGTGCATCTGACATTGAGCTACCTGACCGGTATGGGTAAAAACCAGATAACTTTGACCCACCCCACAGGTATGGGTATGGGCCTCAACTTGCACTCTGTCCAGCAGCCCTCCCAAAAATGGGCGTGCGGGTAAATGCTGTTCCACCACCCGATAGGCCCCGCGCATCCCCTCGATAATTCGAGTCTCTTCCAACTTCAAATCTTGATGACTGGCCGATAATAAATTTTCGCGATAGAAGTTGAGACTGAAGGGCAAATCGCGCTCTATCGCCCAGGCAGCAGCATCAGCCGCAGCAAAAGCATTGCGGCCGGTGATGGTGATAGAAATATCGGGGCGAACCCCGGCCGGCAACAGAATGTGATCAACTGTATGTTCAATTCGGGCAAAAGTGCCTCGCCCTCCTCGATCAGGTCGCTGCGCATCATGGGCCAGGCCGACGCCATCCAGCGAGATCATTAATTTTACCCCGGAGTCAACCAGCCAGTGAGCCATCGCCGCTGTCCAGACCGTGCCGTTGCTGAGCACCACTGCCCGCAGATCAAGATGATTTTTTATAGCCAATTGTTGGGCATAGGTATGGAGTCGCTGCACCAGCTTGAAGTGCAAGGCCGCCTCTCCCCCAGCATACTTGAGTTTAACTGCCCGAAAGCCGTTACATTCCGCCGCTCGAAAAACTGCTTCAACCGCTTCAAGGCCAATTTCTTCTGACATCCGGGCACTGGATTTGCGCACATAGCAGTAGGGACAATCCAGGTTACAGGCATTGGTGATGTGCAGCCAGGCGGTTAGCGTAGTCGGCTGGCCCCAGAGCAGCTTTGGTTTTGTTTCAGCGGAGATAAGCAACCCACAGGTGGCCAAGTTATAATCAATTGCCTGACTCAAAGGTTGGGGCGCGTTATATTCCTGGAGGCGCTTGATGGCTTGGCTATTGAGGACGGCCGGCCCCGCCGGAGCAAAAGGGCTAAAAGCGAGGGTAAAGTTGTGGGACAAAGCGGCGGTGTAAAGGTGGGGGGCAATTTGCATGGCGGGTGGGCGTCTCGGTTTTTGGCCGGCAGGCACATTGGGAAAAGCGTGGGCAATAAGGTTAAATGGTCTATCGGGACAGGCGCAGTCATCTTCTGTGTCGGCCAGAGAGCCAGTCATGACAAAAGGCAAATCGGGGCAGGCGCAGTCGTTTTCCAGTTCGGTTAAGCAATGCCCAAAAAGAACTACAGGTTCAAGCCCATTCATTATCTAGCCTCCTGGATATGGGGAACGGACTCGAAGTAATTACCGAAAGATTGCAATAAAAAGACTTCCAAATCTGTTACATCTTCGGGTTCGATCTCGGCAATTCTATACTCGGCTCGAGCTTGACGCTGATACTTAAAGAAGTCTTCCATAGCAATAGCATTAAACCCTCTAAGGTAATCATAAAGATTATTAAGACTGGTGGATATTGCTACCGAGCGAGTGGAGTACAGCCGATTATATCCAAGAGCCAAGACAAATGCTTCGGCTGCTTCTTTAAGAACCTGAGTTGCTTCTGGGTCCATACGTACGGCCCATCGCCCGGCCGGTTTATTTTCGGATTTGGCGATTATCGCCTCTCCCACCGCTTTGAAATGATCCATATGTAAACGAGCTTTCACAACCGATACTTTCCCTAGTTGTAAAAATACATAAGATTCAGCATCTCTGTAGCTGGGAGGGGGAGTATTCCTCTTCAATAAACAGTTATCTGGAACCATATGAAAGGCTCCTTCGATAGCCTGCGCAGTTGCCTCAGTATCTCCAATGTAGTAGTAAGTCCAGGCCAGGTTCACCTGAGCGTCAAGTTGGTGTTGGAAGAACTGCCGCGCTTTGGCCAGGCTAACAGCCTTTTGGAGGGCATTAAGCGCCCTATTTTTATACTGTCTAAAACGTCCGGTGCGAACTACCTGTTCATCATCTTTAATGTAGATCATATAATCTCGGTATAAACAGCCTTGCTCAATCAAAGCCTCGATCTGGCGAATAATCTCGGGACTTCTATCAAAGATTTCGACAGCCTGAGAGAGGGCGTCAAGAGCGGCGTCAAAAAGTTCTTCGGGCTTGTCTAATTGTGGCCTTTTTGAATCAGCCAGGCGGCGCAGCGCTTCCCCCAATTGTAGCAAAGCCAGGCCAAGACCTCGCTGATCCTCCAATTTGCGGAAATAAAGAATAGCCTTTACGGCTTCAAACCAGGCATTTTCAGGCTGGATACCATTATTATATATGACTGCCAGCGTGTTGTGAGAAAAAGCGATGGGATTTTCCGCCCCCAACTTTTCTCTTAAGTTTAAGCCGTCCTGGCAAATCCGAATGGCCCTGGTGATTAATCCCATTTCTGATAAAGCCCGTGATAGATTATTCCGGGTAATTGCTTCCTGAGCCAGAAAATCTGTATCATGGAGATAACGCAATGCATCAGAATAAGCTTGGCTCGCCTGGCGGTAATAGCCTTGAGAGGTATAGCCAATCCCTAAATTATTATAAGTGACGCCAATGACGCGCCTTAAACGAATTTCTCCCGGATGACCTTGAAAAGCATACTCATCACGTTCAGGAATGCCTGCCGTCAAAAGTCGCTCCATTTGCGTTATCGCTTCCTTCAATCTAGCAATTGCCCCTGGAATATCCTGCCCTAAATAAATACGGGCAAATTCCCGCCAACATGTTCTTTCGCCTCGGGAGAAAGTATGATCTAAAGTAACGCGAAGAACCTCTGGTAACTGCTCAAGATTTGCTTCAATTTGATCGGCAAATTCAATAGCGCGTTTAGCTTCACCTCTGATGAAAAATCTTTTGACCCAGCGGGTAATGTCATCCTGTTGAGCCGCTCGCTCTAAAGACTGCCAAGGAGTGCTGTTTTTGACCATGCTCTTTCTTGGTTCTAGTTCAATAAATTGGTGCGCGTATTTATCTCTGAAAAACTGCCAAAGCTCAATTTGAATTTGAGCATCCGCCTCCAGGTTACCGGCCAGCCAACGTTGTTCGGCTAGATCATTATAGGCGTCATTAAAGCCTTCATCGGGAGAAACCCTGAGTTCGTAATGCAATTTCTCTGCCTGGGCTTCGAGAATTTGCTCATCTAAAAAAATTCGCTCTTGCTCTTCCTCTTTTCTCAGAATGCGAAACCTCATGGATAAAGCACGGGCCGGAGACTCCCAACGTAAAGACCTTTCATCTTCTAATCTATTCTGAGTCCGTATTTGTTTTAATTGTCCGATTTCTGCTTGAGCAAATGATTGAAGTTGTTGATAAAGTTTCAGACGAGCCTGCGCTTCATCATCTTTGGCGGTTTCGTCGGCGGCCATGTGCTCGTCGTAGATACGATAAAGTTCATCTTGGAGAATCAGCCGGCCATCCGATCTGACCTTAACGAAGGAAAGCCGCCTTAAAGAATGAGGATGGCTCGGCTCCATTTCTTGCTCGATTTCTCGACGTAATTCAGGGTCTTTTTCCCATTCTCCAACGCTTGCTCCAGGTAAAGTACCCAAAACAAAATGTAAGCGTTCTTCGTTCAGGCCGCGCCTGGCTCGTACCAATGCTGTCAATATCCGAGAGCGAAGATCCGTTGTTTTTGAGAAAATCAAGTTGATAAATTCCTCTTCGATTTGAAATTGAACCTCTGCTAACGCTTTTTCATCAGGTTTATTGGCTTGATAATCCCATCGAATCCTCACTTTGGCCTGTTCAAAGGTGTCTTGTAAGGCTTCTGGCTCTTTTTTGCCCTCAGTTAAAATATCAACAAATAGAGCCAAACGTACCGGTTGCCCACCGGTATAGAGACAAAGTACTTCGATTCTGTCATTATCCTCAGCCATTGTTTTTAAGTATAGGGTTGTATCATCATCATCCCCATACTGCGCTGTGCAATCCTTAGCCAGTTCGGATAGATAACTTTTGACATCTTCAGCTTTGAAAACATTTAATTGGATAGTCTGTAGCTCAAACTTACTACTCGGACGCTTGGCTTCGGCTTCCAATTGCTCAAAATAGACTCTCGCTGCCGGGCGACCAACCAGGATAAGGGTCGTATTGAGCAATTCGCCTGCTTTAAGCAGTTCAAATATTTGCTGTTGTGTGCTGAAACTTAAATCATCGGGCGTCAGTAACCCTTTCTCCAACAGCCAGGGAACACCGACGTAACTCAACTGCTCGGCTGTATCAAGCGCCCAGACCAGCCGATATTTTTCCGTTATCTGGCGGTAATCGTCAAAAAAAGCTTTATTCGCATTTTCGGCGGCCTGTTTGATTGTGAAATAATCAGCCCGATCCTTTAATTTTCGTTTATAATGTCTCATCGCAGCATCGTAAGTAGGAAATTCAACCTGTTCATTCCAGGCAAACGCCTGGCGCAATGCTTCCAAAAAGCGATTAAAGGTGTGTAAGCGGACTTCAATGAAATCAAGTAAGTCTGAGATAATGACAGGGGCTTGGGTTGACCACTTTTCACTTGCGGGTTCCACACCAGGAAAAATAGCCGAATGACCGGCTCGCCATAAGGCTTCATTCAGGAGACGGGTTTTTCCTAATCCCCCTTCTCCTTCAATAATCACGACCCTGGTATCATGACCAGGCCGACAAATCGCTTGCTGCAATGTTTCCAGTTCAGCAGCGCGGTTAACCATCCTATTGGTCATCTGGGCAGCGGCAAAAGTTGGCAGACTCATGATCTTCCCTCCCTCCTGAGGCGATTTTCGGCTCGAATAATCTCTCTGATGCCATCTACAACCTGATATCTCTGTTTATGAGCTGACGAAACTACACTCAACGTCATCAGGCTTTGAATGTGATACAAGGCCATACTCTCATGGTAAGCGCACAGATTAGCAAAGGTTTCCAAAGTCCAGGTGTCTTCCTCATGTTCCACGATTTTTTTCAAATCCTCCTCCAAAGTTTCTGGACTCTCCGGTCTTCGGGTGAATTCAACTCCAATCAGGGTTTGCCAACATTCCCGCAAATCATCCGCTGATAAAACCGGATGACGATGATAATCTTCGTTCTGTTTTATGCGCTTGGATAAAATGGTATTGATGCCTGGAACTTTAAGGGGATAAGGAGAAATAATCTTCAACAACTCTTCCTGAGAAATTTTAAGATTTTCTCCTCCCAATTGTGAACGTTTGGCAAGCTGTTGGCGGCCCTCAGCCTCTTTAGAAAAAGGCAGCAGTAACATTCGCTCTTCACTTCGCCGGAGGTTATGGCTGGTCAGGCTATATTCATCTCTAAGGGAGATCATGATCCGCACACAGAGATTACGCCAGAATTGTTCAAGCAGATGTTTTTCTAATTCTTTTCGTTCATTTTCGGGTAGTTCGTCCAGGGCATCTACAATAAGGAGGGGACGTAGGGTAGGGCTACAATGTTCACACAAATCTTTACATAGAGCATAGATTGTTGACTCTAAAGAGTCAGGAGGGTCATAATCACGAAGTTTGGAGCAAACAGATCGAGCTTTTTCGAAGATGGATGACAACCAGGTAATGATGTCTGCTCTCGACCTTAACTCCGAAGGAGCAACACGAATAACAAACACACTATGGACGTTTTTCTCTTTTAGGCGATTTTCTAGCTCATCCAATAGCCAGGTCTTGCCATAACCTGGGGGGGCGGCAATCGTTTTCAGTCGCCGGGGGACATCTTGAGTGGTAGCCCACCGGATCAAATCTGCTAATTCATTCTCACGTCCAACAAACAGGCTGGGAGAAAACTCTTCGGGCATTTTTTTGACTCCCTGGCAACTAACAGATTAGCCTGGCACTTGGCTGGCTTAAACTCAATTATATCACAAAAAGCGCCCTGGAAACATTGCAATTTCATTTCAAAAATTATTCGATTTGCAATAATTTGGAATATTTTCTTTAATGAGCATTTACCCAGCAACTTAGGCTTCGTTGCCTAAGAAGAACCTTTTGAAGATCCATTAGCCATAAACTCAGGCGGCTCAGGGGGGCCATAGCTCCAATTTTGCCGCAGGCGCTGCCAATCTTCAGGGGTTATGAGGGGTTGGTCAGGTTCGCTCTGGGCATGGGCGTCAATCAGAGTACTGACCAGATGCAAGAGACGGCGCGGAGAATTTTGGGCTGCCTGGATCAAATAATCTTCCAACTTGTTCTCCAGAGCAGCAGTAGCCAAAGCGTTAAGGCCAGGCAAACGGCTGCCGGCTGCCCTCAGACGTTGATGGAGAAGTTCTAACATCATATTTTTGTCCCACTTGATGGGGTAGGATAGGGGAGGGTAAGGCAAGTTGTTTAATGTTTCACCATATTCTTTGGCGATAGAGGGTTGCATTTCCTCGGTCAAGAAAAAATAAAAAAACAGATCTTGCGCTTGCCATAAAGCCAGATGATCTAACAGAGGCTTTATCAAGTTCAGCATATTGGCTACTTCGCGCTCTTGCCCATCTACGCTATCCACTAAAACAAAAATCTGCTTGAAGCCCCAGGCCTTAGCGGCGGTGAGGCCAGCTTCGAGTAGCTCTATCCCGGATAATGAGTTAGGGGCTGAACTTTCTAGCGGTAAACAAGCCTCGATCAACTGTTTGATGTTGGGGGATTGGGCCACGTAATGAGTCGCCGGGCGATTCAAACGAGGCCAGAGCGTTGCTACACCGTTGGTCTGCCGAGAATAATCATTTTCTATCATCAGTACGACAGTCCGGCGAAGACGCAGCCACACCAGCCTCATCTGGTCTTTAAGCTGTTGTATTTGCCAATCGGTAGGCGGGGGTAAGGTTTCGAGTTGTTCGATAACCTGGATAAACAAATCTATGGCCAACTCGGCGGCTATTCTAGCCCAATGTTCAGCCGCCGTAGGGGGCTGCTCTATTTTGTCGCCAAATTCATAGGTAACCACCAACGTGCGATCAGGAACAACCCGGCACTCGGCTTCGAGAGTGTAGCGCAGGGTGGTTTTACCACTACCGGGCCGGCCAAAAATCAGGCCATTACGCGCTTCACGCAGCTCTATCAGAAAGGGTTTATTCAACTGGGGGGCTTGGTGATCTATATAATAAGAGAAAAACTGAGGTTCTGGATAAGGCTTTTTTGACTCGCCGGTTAAGTTGGCAGTGTCAGCTTCGACAGGTTTTTGCTCGTCTCCAACAATGTGGAGCTCCTGTTCCGCCACCGGGCTAGCAAATGGGTCGTGGGATAATCCGAGAGTTTCTAGTAGGTAAGTCCGGCGAAGGTTGTCTAATTTCATGATCGCTATGCCAATTAACATAATAAAGAGTATCAATATCTTTATTATAGCATAGGAGTTGTTTGAATTCAGTTTGCGGAACCCTGTTTTTTCGCCAGATAGCTAACACTGATATTATATCTGCCTCACATCATAATTACACCTGTCTAACGTCATACTTACATTCACAAGGTGAGTAAGAAACGATTAAATCAAACTTCTTTTCGATACATCTCAATTGCTTGCGGCGAAATTCCTATCACAGCGGCAAAGGCATCAATCGCCGCCAACCGACGGTCGGTTGACAGTGATGGAAAGTCCTTTGGTAAGTATATTCGTATTCGTTGTTTAGAATTAGCCTTTTGAGTTTCCTTAGTAACATGACCATTCTCTAGAATTTTTAATGTCATTTGTAATTTCTTTATCTCTGCTTTTTCATCATCTATCTCTGTTAGAATATAAGGAGGCACATCTAGCCCATATTTTGCCTTTTTCTCTTCAAGGGTTTGTAAGTAGCGTCTGTGAATAAATATCAATTTCTTTATCTGTTCTTTACGTGACATAGTCTCATTGCCTTGATTTTAATCACAGCCGCACTACACTTGAACCTGCGTGCTGCAACGTTTTATCAAACGAATCGATTTTAGAACCAAGTAATTTAATTCTCTGTTTCTCTAACTATTCCCTATTATATCAAAGGGTGATAGGAATTTGGTTAAAATCAATCCTCTAGCCTAACTTTTATCTGACGTCTCTCGTACACCATTCTAACTCATAGTTCCCTTTATCTGACATTAGACTTACATCAAGTTTTTGAAATGATAGCTTCAACATTCTCTAACAAATAGCCCTGACTACGGGTATTGAGAAGGTAAACGGGTTTATCAGGAATAGGTTCTATCTTTTTACGCAGACGATTGGCTAAAGTGTTTAGATTACCTTGACTAGAAGCGACTTTTTTCAATAGGGCTTCGTTAGCGTAACGTCCATCCCGATATTCCCACAAAATTTCCAAAAAACTGAAAGGTTGATCGTCCAGGGGAATAAAGTGTATTCCTCGCCAAACACCTCGACGCGCTTTATCAAATTGCAGAGGTACATGACTGGCAAAATAAGCCCGGATTAAGTCATTACGCTGTGCTGGGGTTAATTCCTGACTATATTTTTCGTAATGCTGGAGGAGGGTGCTGGTCAGTCTAACCCAAGCCCGGGGCTGGGGTGCGCCATATAAAGCGGTGATTTCATCTTCCAGGGAGGCCAATAACTCATTAGTCGCAAGATTGGCTAACGTTTTTAACTTATTGTCAGACGCCGCTTGCACATGCAGATTGCTCACCTCACGGCACAACTCAGGCGACCAGTGCAATGAGGCAAAGTTGACTCGACCTCGTGAGCAGTCAATCAGTTGGGCTTGCTCAACCAGTTTTTCCGGGAGGGCCGCCTTGATAGCAAAACCATCAAATTGTAAGGGGGGCAGCCAGGCAAATAAATCCTTTACTTTCTCAAGCATAGCCTCGCCCCTGATTTCAGCTTCATTCATGTCAACCAAGATCACCACTCCCTCAAAACCTAAGCGGCGGCTGAGGGTGACTAACTCTTCTATTTGACCGTGAATATCCTTTATAACTGTATCCGTAAGATAAAGGTCATCAAAAGGTTGCTCCGATAAAGCTAATAAAATTGGCTGATTGAGGGCATCAGCCCAGCGCCGGAAAGCGCGTCCACCGCTATATTTTTCAATGAGCCAGCGCAGATATTCCAGATTTGTTTTGGAAAGCTGACCGAGTTTGTCGGGTTGACGGGTCAAAAACTCTTTGATAGCCAGGGAAGCACAAGCCATCATTTGGCCCAGGTGATTAGGACTGTTAGACCAGGCGTGTGCTTCACCCGGCCAACGTCCAACCGGATAAGGAGCCATTAAAATATTGGCCGAGTCCGCTTTTTCCAGAGCTTTCAATATCACCGATTTGCCGCTGCCTGGGCCGCCGGAGATGATAACCGGATGAGATATCCCCCGCAAGGTCACTTCGGCGGGAGGAGGCAGGTAACATTCCTGCCACCAGCGCTCGTTTTGCTCCGGGGTGCGTTGCTCTTCGGGTAAAAACGGCCAGCGAGAGAGGGCGAGCGTCACTTCAATTTCTCCACGGCTCGGTCAAGATTCTCTTGAAAGAAAGTGTTGCAATCGGGACTATAATTGAGGTGGTCAGCCAATAAGTTACGCCAGAGCACGGCTAAACGGCGTGGATTATTTTGAGCATGGCTGATAAATTGGGCATAAATGTTGTCATCGAAGATATCTTCCAGGCGGCGAATGAGCCTGGCCCCAGATGACCGCGTGATCGTTTCAAAACGCCAATGGGCTAAATCTTTGATTTGTGCTTCGGTCCAGGTTAAAGGCAAAAAATCCAGATCATGGGCGCTAGACCGCAATGTTTGCCCCAGCGTTTGCGGCAAAAATAATTTTATAACCAGCTTGTGCTCGGCCCACAAGCGTAACAAGGATATTATTTTTCGAACATGGGTCATTGGACTGTGGTTCAAATCCAAACTAATGACCATATAATTAAAGGCCAGCGCAGAAACCGCTTGGTGGGTCAGTCGAAGCCACTCGTCTACCTTTACGGGTGAAGTTGCCCTATGCTGCTCAAGAAATCTCTCAAACCGGCTGAGTTGAGCGGCATCATCTTTTTGCCAACGCTCTGCCTCTTGGGGAGTTCCTGCTCCCAAAGGCAATCGGTGTTTAGCGCTTTCGGTTGAACCTCGGGTTAGATCGTACTCCAGGCTAAGGCACAATTGGCGGGCTAACCTCTCCTGTTGGTAGTCACTAAGCTCGGCCAAAACAAAAGGAGAAGCACAAATAAACTCCAGCAGCGCCTGGGCAACACCCCTTTGGATTTCCGAGATATCAGGCCGACCTGAGATAAACAAAGGCAGTATTTTGGTCGAGACAATCATGGGATTATCTAATTCGACCAAGGCGCGAGCCAGCGCCGTTTTGCCGCAGCCATCGGGACCGTAAATAACCTGAGGAATAACCGGATTAGTTACCTGATCATAGAGCGGATGACCCGTCCAGAATCCGCCTGTTTCTCCAAATAAAAAGTTGAGATCATCTTCGGCGTGAGGATGATCAAAGAGGCTGTAGCGCAATAATCTACCAATCTCACTGCTTGAGGAGAATAGAGGTTGTGGTTTTAAGCGTTGGGGCTTCCAGGGGGTATGTCTGAGACGATTTGAGAATTCCGATTTTCTTGATTCAGTCAGTTTCGACTCATCAGGCAAGGATGCTGGAGTGGGGGGAGAAAGCAAAACTGGTCCGCTCTGAAGGAGAGCAATGGTATAGGCTGCGGCAATATCGCAGGCGTAGGGTCGCCATTTTTCCACCCGCTTGACTCCTTTTTGTTTGTTAGCCAGATCAGAAACACCGCGTATCATGAAGAATCCGGGCGGATTAGCCGCTTGAAACGAGGCAGCCGCTACCCCGGCCGCTTCCATTTCCACACCGAGGAGCGCCGGCCAGACATTCCGATATTTCTCCAAAATTTCGTCAAAGGCAATCACCTTATCCCCTGAGGCAATTGGGCCTATGTATCGGTTTGGCGTTCCTTTGCCTGGACGCTGTGTTTCGATAAACCTGTGCCAATCGTCCTCTCTCAAGTTACGAACCGCTGCCATGAGCCTGGGGTCTGCTCGATGAACTTCCCAGCGAATCTCAGACTTTTCAGATAATAACTTTTGCAATTCATAATCCACAATTTGGTCGGAGACGAGAATATCCCCCAGCTTCACCCCCTTCGCCGCAACCCCTCCGGCAATACCAACCAAAATTATATAGCGCGGCTGCCAGCGGCGGATGGCGTCACTGGTCGCGGCAGCAGCTTTTACACGGCCCATGCCTGATAAAGGCATCACAACCAGGCGATACACGCCGGTTGAGTCGTCAGGAAAAGTCACAGGTAAAGTGGCCCAATAATAAACCTGAACATCATAATCAGAAGGGGCAAGCCTTTGGTACTCTGGAAGTTTAGCCAACACTGCATCCCGCTCTTCTTCTAATGCTGTAATAATCACAAAGTCAAGGGGCACTACGAGCGGTGCAACAGAGGGTGAGTTAGGACGTGTAGCGGGGTTGGTTAAAAGCGTTTGAGGATGATCGGTAATGACTGAGGCGAGTTGATGTTTCTCGTATTGAGCTGGATTGATTTCTTTAGCGAGAGCAAGGAGTTTATTAAGCAGTAATTTCTGCTCGGCGTGCTCAATTAGACGATCAATTATTTTAGCTTTTCCGGTATCGCGAGCTAATTCATTATAGACAGGTCTAAAATCGGGCACATCATAACAGAGGCGACGGAGTTCATCGTCAGTGAACCCCTCAGTAAGTAGGGCGCGAATATTTCTCAGAATATAGTGCTCAGCCATGAAGCCTCTTTACAAATCTGTGAATTAATTTCTCAAAGCGGCAAATCCATCCTCAAACGACCATTCTGGGTGCTTCT
>CAZRYD010000121.1:15831-17433 GCA_964604225.1 uncultured Caldilineaceae bacterium | reverse complement strand
ACCTTGCGTTTGGCCAGCGGTTGCCATCCCTGCTCATCCAGCAACTCTCGCAGGGGATTCTGGGCGAGGCGCTCCCGCCGCGAGCCATACCACGTCAACCCAGCAAAGACGGTGAACCAGATTACCCAAAACAAAACGGTAACGGGCCAATCCCCCCGCTCGAGGAAGAACTCAGTCGGTAGAAAGAGTGATACTGAGCCAATCGTGCCGATAACTGGAACGATAATCGCGAAGGCAATCTTACCACCAATATCACCATCGGCTATATTACTCGCTAAGCCAATCATACCACCAATCGCAACACCAATCGCAACACCAATCATGCCGCCAATGGCACCGCCAATGGCACCGCCAATGGCGCCGCCAATGGCAACGCGAATCTGATCGCCAATCTCAGTGTGGGTACTCTCACCGCCAACTACGAAGCGAATCGTGTTGACAATCACATCAGTAATCGCGAAGCCAATCGCACCGGTAATCGCACCGCCAATGGCAACGCCAATATAATTATTGGCAATCACATCAGCAATCACCAAACCAATTGCACTACCAATCGCACCACCAATTGCACTGCCAATTGCGCCCTCAATCCTATAGGAAATCACCAAGCCAATCACGAAGCCAATTGCAGCGCCAATCGCAAAGCCGATCGTACCACCAATCGTACCACCAACGAATCCACTCATCAGTACGCCAACAAATAACAACCTCTCAGCATCGGAGGTGCTAAAATGTTTTCTTACCAAAAGCCAAATGGCCGCCACCAATGCCAGGCCGACCACCAGCAGAAGACCATTTTGCCAGTCTACTAACGGCGACGAATTCACGAGGGTCGCAATCGCCTGCCACAAACCCAACGTACAGATGACGAATAGCACCAGCCGGATGCTCCGTTCGTGCCAGCTTCCGGCAAACTCATATTCAAGAGGCTGGAAGAGATTACGCCAATCGTTTTGGTTCGGTTTCGTTTCGTTAAACGCCAGGCGTTGGAGTAGCTCAAACCGTAAGGGCGGTGGCAGCGTCTTAACCAGATAACGCCAGGAAGGGTCATTGCTTAAGGCGTTGGTAGCTTCAGTAACAAATTCCTGGCGGGCAGCAAGGTCAAACTGTGTTGGCATTACTTCCTCAAGTAGTAATGGCTGGTTCGGTAACTTGTCGTCAAGTTTCTTGCGCGTTTCTGTACTCAAAGTGTTCAATTTATCCGGCTGAGCAGCAACAGTGCAAAGCGGTATGACCAAACGCGGATCGAGCGCAAACGTGTCCTCAGCAGGTAAAATACTGACCGGGGAGGTGTGTAAGAGGTGAGCCACACGTCCGGCGATAACGCTTAACAGCGATTGACTATCCTCATCAAAGGGCGCCCAGACCCAGCTTAACCTTTCCATCTGACGTTGGATTGGCGTGCAGGCAAACTGCTGCAGCGCTGTCTCAACCCCTGCTTTGGGCAGCAGAGCGGCCAGTCGCCAAGCGGCGTGGTAAGCAGTTTCGTCAGATTCCCAAATAAGTCCTGCCAATTTTTCGGCTGCGCCAGGGGTCCCAATGTCGTGGAGAGCATCCAGCCGCCAGACCTCTCCTGCCGTCATTTGTCGCATCAAGCCGGGC
>CAZRYD010000121.1:0-15821 GCA_964604225.1 uncultured Caldilineaceae bacterium | reverse complement strand
GGTACGGCCAGGTCGCCCATCTGCACCAGGTAGGACCGGATATCCGGCATAGCCACCGCCTGTTGCGCCAGAACCTCGGCCGCCTGGGGGAGATTTGTCCGGGCCAGGATGCCGGCCACGTCGAGGCGTCGTTGAAAGTTAAGCGATCCATCCACTAGCATATGGGACAGATTTGCCAAGACCGCCTGTCCGCGGGGGCGCGGGTCGGCCGCCACTGTGGCAAAAGCCCGGATGGTGGCTCCGTCAATGGCCAGGGCAGTTCGCAAGCGAGTCCGCATTTCGGCCGCCACTTTGTCCACCAAACCAGGCTCAATCTTCTGCGCATCAGCCAGGCACTCAAATCCAACGACGGGGTTTTGAGCGTAAACCACTTCAATAAAGTGAGTACTGTCGTGGTCCAACCCGCACCATAGCTTGATAGTTTCCAACCATGTATCAGGGTCCCTTTGAAACCGAGCTAGCAGACCCTGTTCGTCCGCTTCCAGAGCTTGCGCGGCGAAAAACTCCTGGAGGGTTAGATGGGTAAACTGATATTTGGTGCCGCCATCAAGGGCCAGCATCAAGCCGCTCCGCTCCACAATCTCATCCAGAATCGGCTGGGCGTCTTCGTCGCGCAAGGTCAGCGAGGGCAAGAGTGTCTTGATTTCACGCAGGACGGTGGTCAGATCAATGCTGCGCCGGTCTTCGTTCCCTGCTTTTGTACTGTCTTGATTAAAGAGGGCCAGGTGTTGTAAGATCAGTCGTTTATGGCCGGGCTTGTACTGATTACGTCTATCCTTCTCCTGATCCCACTTTTCCAGCAGTTCGCTGATAGTTTTGTCGTAAAATTCAGCCCGGGAGTGAGGCAGCACAAAAGGAGTGTCGGTGTAAAGGTAGGCAATGATGGTGAGCAGCAGCGGGTTACGGGCCAGAGTCATGATATTCGGCCGCTCCCGCAAGTTGTTTAGCAGGTAGTCCGCCGACTTACCCTCCGGCATATCTCCCCAAGCAGCCAGAAAGCTGTGGATCTGCTGGTCGCTAAAGGCTACAATCTCCAGTTTTTGGTTGGCCCAGTTATCAAACTCGCCATGGTAGACTGCCGTCCGGCAGGTGATGACGGCCCGGCACTTGTCGTGCCGATCCAGCAAATCCTTGATCTGCTGCACTACGGGTTTACGTTTGTCGGTTGGTACCTCATCCAAACCATCAAAGAGGAGAAGGAAAAGGCCGTGTTCTAGCCCCACCTGGATGAAATACTCTCCGTTAGGAAAATCATTACGGGCCAAAACATCAACCAGAGAAGCCTGGAGCGGGTTGGTCGCTTCGGCGAGACGGTGTAACTCAAGCAAAAGGGGGATGTGATCCAATTCACTCTGGGCGTAGGCCAGGGCTAAGCGCCGCAGAAATACGGACTTGCCCGAACCAGGTTCGCCGACGACCATGAGCCATTTGTGGTCCTTAATGGCCTGCATGGCCTCAATCTCCTGACCGTTGGTCTCGGCCACCCTGAGCGGGACATAAATCTTCGCCATAGCCAAAGGCCGGCTAGGTCGAAAAGGGATTTTCAAGGTCTCATATTTTTCAAGCAAGGCTCGGCGGTAACGCCGGAGCGCCTGCCAGCGCAACAGTTTCGTCCCGGAAAGCCGTTTATAGATCGCTTCCCAGATTGTTTCAAAAAATTTCGTTATGTATTTTTGAATAACATCGCGCAGAATAAAGAGGAAGAACAAGAGTATGGCAACACCCCAGCCTACTTGAGGCAAAAACTGTTGCCACCAGGGTATCTCCGGCTTGGCTTCGTCATACGCGGTTTCGTAAATGTCGAGTACTTCGCGCATGGATAGGCCCACTTGTTTTGCTTCCTCGCCGAATAATACGTTCAAATCGGCAATGCCGGCCGCTGGTTTGCCCAGTTCTATATCTTTCTGGGCGCGCTGTTGGATGGCCTCAATGAGTTGAGTTTGCTCAGGTGACGGGGTGGGCGTCTGGGCCAGGGTTAACTGGACAGATAGAAAGAACAGAATTAGGCTTGTAGCGACAATGCGAATAAGCATGGCCAATTGCTCCTGGTGATGGATCAACTTGCTTTCCGAACCCAGTCTCCCGATAGGCAAAAAGGTCAGGGCTTACGCAAATCATGTCATTTTGAGCGACGAAGGAGCGAAAAATCCCTAAAACCTACATTTGCAAACAGATTTTTGAGGGATTCTGAACGGAGCGTAGCGGAGTGAAGAATGACACGTGTAAGTCATGAGGTTATGGATTAAAAAAGACCGTCTCGCCCTCGCCCTGCAGCCGGATATCAAAGCAGTAGGTGGGCAAATCGTCAGTCGTTTCAAGCTGGGCAATCAAGGTTTGTCGCCGGACCGGGTCAACCGAGTTGAGCACCGGGTCGCTGGCATTGGCGCTTTCGTCGGAAAAGTACAGCCGGGTCACGGCGTGGATCAACATGCCGCGTGAAAATACCCGGACGTTCACGTGCGGGGCCTGGTTTTGAGTGGCGTCCCAGGCCACGGGGCCGGGCTTGACCGTCTTAAACCAGAAGCGGCCGCCGGCGACCGTATCGGAGCGACCAAAGCCTCGAAAGGCTGGATCCGCTTGCTGGTGATTGGGGTCGGCGGGATGGTTGAAATAGCCGTGTGCATCGGCTTGCCAGATTTCAACCATAGCGTCGGGTACGGGCTGGCCGTCGCCATCCAACACCCGCCCTTCGAGGTAGATGCGCTTGCCGGCCGTGCGCTCCGTGACAAGCACATTCTCGCCGCCGAGAATGAGACCGTAGTGAAAAAAGGGACCGACCGTTTGACTTGGAGTTTGCGGTAACATCATGGGTTGGCCTCCTTATTCAAAGGGTGTCTGGCGACTGCCGGCCAGCACGATATCGAAACGATAGCCCAAAGCCCACTCGGGCGTGGTGATGTCGTGGGCATAGTGGGAGATCAGCCGCTGGCGGGCGTTTTCATCGGGAATGCCGTTGTAAATGGGGTCCAGCGCCAGCAGCGGGTCGCCCGGAAAGTACATCTGCGTCACCAGCCGGGATAGGAAATTGACGCCGAACAAGGAAAAATGAATGTGCGGCGGGCGCCAGGCATTCAGGTGATTCCGCCAGGGATAAGCGCCCGGTTTAATGCTGGTGAAGCGATACTCGCCATTTTGATCGGTCAGCACCCGGCCGGCCCCGGTGAAATTGGGGTCGAGTGGGGCGTCGTGCTGGTCATTCTTGTGGATGTAGCGTCCGCAGGCGTTGGCCTGCCAGATTTCGATCAGAGCATTGGGCACCGGGCGACCGCTTTCGTCGAGCACCCGGCCCACGACAATGATGCGCTCGCCGATTGCTTGGCCGTTTTTGACCGCATTCCGGGTCAGGTCATTATCCAACGGCCTGATGTCATCAGACCCATACACCGGCCCGGTCAGTTCAGACAAGGTATGGGGTAGTGGAATGAGCGGCTCCTGTGGCGCTCGCTTGACGGTGGAGGCATAAGGCGGGTGCAGATAGGGCGGCTGGATGCTCCAGTCCAGCACACTTTGTTTTTTCGACTCGGTCATTTTATTCCCCCTTTCTCCAAATTATTTTTCAGCCAGTTCAGCATAGACCTTCTTGGCGACCGCCATCGCCGAGTTAGCGGCAGGTATACCGGCGTAAATCGCCACTTGCAGCAAGACCTCTTTTAATTCTTCCGGGGTAACGCCGGTATTTTGGGTAGCCCGGACATGCATGGCCAGCTCGTTTTCCTTGCCCAGAGCGGCCAACATGGCCAGGGTTAGCAAATGACGCGTTTTGCGATCCAGGTTGGGGCGGGCCCAAACCGAGCCCCAGGCCGTTTCGGTGATGAAACGTTGAAAATCCGCATCAAACTCGGTCTTGTTGGCCTCGGCCTGATCCACGTGGCGCTCCCCCAGCACTTCGCGCCGAATCTTCATGCCCTGTTCAAATTTCTGCTCAGTCATGCCCCAACCACTTTCTCCAACCGCCCCAAAGCCTCTTGCAATCGCTCCGTCTTGACGGCCAGGGATACGCGCATCCAGCCTTCGCCATTCTTCCCGTAAATGTGGCCGGGGGTGAGAGAGATGTGCGCCTTTTCCAACAGCCGGGTGTGAAATTCCTGTGAAGTATAGCCTGCCGGCGTGCGGAACCAGATGTACAGCCCAGCCTTGGGCGTATCGGCCTGGAACCCCATCTGGCGCAGAGCGGCCAGGGCCAAATCGCGCCGCTCTTGATAGACGGCGTTGCGCTCGACCAGCCAGCCTTGATCGCCGGTCAAGGCGGCGGCGGCCATATCCTGAATTGGGCGGGCGATGCCGGAATCAATCTGGGTTTTGACCGTGGCCAGGGCCTTGACCGCGACCTTGTTACCCACAGCCATGCCGACCCGCCAGCCGGCCAAATTGTACGTTTTGGACAGCGAATTAAACTCTATCGCCACTTCTTTGGCCCCGGGCACTTGCAGCACACTGGGCGCTTGGTAGCCATCAAAAGTGACTTCGACGTAAGGGGCGTCGTGGCAGAGCAGGATGTCATAGCGGCGGCAAAAATCTACAGCCTCGGCAAAAAAATCCAGGGTGGCGGTAGCACCGGTGGGATTGTTGGGGTAGTTGAGCCAGAACATGCGGGCCGTTTTGGCGCGTTCTTCCGGAATAGTGGAAAAATCGGGCAACCAGCCCCGCTCCGGTCGAAGCTCGAACCTTTCACTGGTGGCCCCGGCCAGCAGCGGGGCGAAATAGCAGCTCGGATAGCACGGGTCAGGGATGAGCGATAGGTCGCCGGGGTCGAGCCAGGCCAGGTGTAGGTTGACCAGCCCTTCCTTGGAGCCGATGAGCGGCAGCAGTTCAGCGTCGTCCAGTTCCACGCCAAAGCGCCGGCCGTAGTAATCGGCAATGGCTCGACGCAGATGAGGCTGGCCGGCGTAGCCGCCGTAGCTGTGCTTGGCCGGGTCGTCGGCGCTGTGTTTTAGGGTGTCAATCAGCTCGGTCGTAGGTGGCATGTCGGGACTGCCGGCATCCAGGCTGATGACGTCGGCGCCCTCGGCTCGCAGGGCTGCGATCTTTTGGTTGAGCGTGGCAAAAAACAGTTCGGGCAGATTTTCAGCCCGTCTGGCGGGGCGCAGCATGGGTTTTGTCTTCTCCTTAAAGTGAAATGACCGCCACACCCCCTCCCTAAAAGCCCTTCCCCTCTTAGGGGGAGGGCTTAGGGAGGGGGTGTGGTTGGCGCAGCAGTTTCTTCCTGAGCCTCGGCCTGCGGCAGCCGGGTGACTTGCAGGCCGGGTCGGGGCGTCGCTTTGATGGGCAGGGTAACAATGAAGGCGCTGCCGGGACAATTTTTCATGTCAAAGCCCTGGCTCTCGGCCACAATACGACCCTGATGAGCCTCGACCAGCCCTTTGACGATAGTCAACCCCAGGCCCGGCCCAGCCCCCATAAACTTGGTGTGGCCGGTCGAGTGCAGGTCGGAACTGCCGACCCGGTAAAACTTTTCAAAGATTTTTTCCCGATCTTCCGGGGCGATGCCTACGCCGGTATCCTGGACGATAATCCTGATACAGGCCGGCATAGTTTTGGTCGGTTCCAGCTTTTGGCCCATCACCGTAATCTGGCCGCCGTTGGGTGTATACTTGATGGCATTGTTGATCAACTGGTGAAAGATTTGGTGCAGGCGATAGGAGTCAGCCTCAATTTTGGGCAGCGTCTCTAAATCGACCGGTAGGATGACTTGCTGGCGTTCCACCAGGGCCGGTTCTAACTGGCGGATAATCAAACTGATGGTTTTGCTGAGGCTGACCTCCTCCAACAGCAAATTGAGGCGATTGGTATCAATGGCTGACAGGTCAAGCATATCTTCGATGATCGCACCCATCCGTTCCGAACCCCGGCGAATGCCATCGGCCAGTGCCATAGCCCGTTCCTCGGTCAGGGTGTCGAGCAGGATGTTGGCGTAGCCTTGAATGAGGGTCAGCGGGGTTTTTAACTCGTGGGCGGCGATGCTGATGAAATCGGTTTTGGCCTGTTCCAGCCGGGCCAGTTCGCGGTTGGCCCGGGCTACCTCGGCGGTGTACTCCATGACCTTGCGCTCCGAGTCGGCGTACAGCCGCGATATTTCGGTCGCTTTGGCCGCAGTGGCCAGCTTGGTTCCTTCCTCATAGGCGTCAATCATCACCCGGATGATATGCACAAAGATGACATCCACGGCGGAGAGCATCACAAAGGCCGGCTCCGGGTCAATCTCCTCGCCGATGCGCTGCCACATGCGTTCGCGCAGACGCTGCGGCACCCCAAGCAGATGGGTCAGGGAGCGGCCCACGGCGACGGCATGGGCCGCCGCGCTTTCCAGCACCGAATCGACCATGCGCGTCTCGCCGTTCAAGGCCATATCAATGATACCTTCATACAAGGCTGCGTGCAGGGCCTGATCCACTTCCTGATCCGTGCTGCCCAGCATCTCGGCATGGTCTTGAATCCATTGGGCCAGTCGTTTGTCTTTCAAGTGCTGCTCCGCTGTCTCAGTAAATGTTGCAACCTTCAACCTTGAACGTTCCAACGAAATCGGCCTTAGGCAATAACTTCAACGCGTGGCTCGTTTAAGCCTGCAACCGCGCTGATGTGCTCCAAATCGCGCAGCGCCCGCTCGGCGTAAGCCTGATAGCGAGCCTGTTTGTTACGAATTTTACGCTCCAGGGGTGGCATCAAGCCAAAGTTGGCCTTCATCGGCTGGAAATCTTTGGGCTCGGCGTGAGTGACATAATGACATAGCGCCCCCAGCATCGTCGTGGGCGGCAGAGTCACAGGCGACTCGCGGCGTAACAGCCGGGCGGCATTGAGACCCGCCAGCAGCCCGGTAGCGGCATTGCCGACATACCCTTCGACGCCGGTAATTTGTCCGGCAAAAAATAGATCGGGCCGGGCACGAAATTGCATGGTCGGTAGGAGCAGCGTGGGCGAGTTGAGATAGGTATTGCGGTGCATCATGCCGTAGCGCATAAACTCGGCCTGTTCCAGGCCGGGGATCAGGCGGAAAACGCGCTGCTGTTCGCCCCACTTTAAGTTAGTTTGAAAGCCAACCAGATTGTAGAGCGTTCCGGCCAAATTGTCCTGCCGCAGTTGCAGCACTGCGTAAGGCCGGCGTCCGGTGCGCGGGTCGGTCAGGCCGACCGGGCGCATGGGGCCAAAGGCCAGGGCCTGATCGCCGCGCCGGGCAATCTCTTCGATGGGCAGGCACATTTCAAAAAAATGTTCGTCTTCCTGCTCAAACTGCTTCAGCTCAATGCGTTCAGCCGTGCGCAGCGCCTGCACAAAGGTCTTATATTCAGCTTCGTCGAGCGGGCAGTTGATGTAGTCGCCCTCCTCCTGCTCGCCTCGCCCGTAACGGCTGGCCCGAAAGGCGATGTCCATATTAATCGAATCTATCTCGACAATGGGCGAGACGGCGTCGTAAAAGTAGAGATATTCCTTGCCAGAAAGGGCAGCAATTTCTTTGGTCAGCGCGTTAGAAGTCAGCGGGCCGGTGGCAATGATGGTGGGCGTGGTTGGAATGAGCGTGACTTCAGCGCGGCGCAGCTCGATCAAGGGGTGCGCTTCAATCCGCAGGGTGACCACTTCGGCAAACTTCTCCCGGTCCACCGCCAGCGCGCCGCCGGCAGGCACGGCGGCTTCGTTCGCGGCCTGCATAATCAGCGAGTCGAGCCGGCGAATTTCGGCCTTGAGCAGGCCGGGGGCGCGGTCGGGTAAATCGCTGCCCAGTGAGTTGCTGCAGACCAACTCGGCCAGCCGGTCGCTGACGTGGGCCGGAGTCTGTCGCACCGGGCGCATTTCGTATAGAGAGATTGATATGCCACGTTGAGCCGCCTGCCAGGCAGCTTCGACGCCGGCCAATCCGCCGCCGATAACGATAAGTTCAGGCTGTTGAATCATAAAACAAGTATAGCATAAATTTTCGAGGGGGTCTATTTTTTTTGAGAGGGTGAGGTTCCCATTTTGAGCCAGAGTAAATAAGGGTTACAATGGCCCGATAAAGACTGTCTTGGTATTGAGGAGTAGAAGTGTAACATCTTGGAGCCATGACGAGCGGACGTAAAGTACCCTTCTTTTACCTGGCTTTCTACCTGCTTTTTGGGGCGGTAGCTATTCGTGGCCTGGCAACTTATTTTTCGGCCGGCTATCCGCTGCGCTGGCTGGTTGCCGGCCTCTTGTTGATTTATGGCGGCTTGATGGCTTTAGAGGGCTGGCTGACCCGACGCAGGCAGCATTATTCCTCTTTCTATCTGGCCCTGCAAGCCGGGTTAGTGCTGGGCCTGTCGCTCTTACCACCCTTTTTGGATTTCTTCGCCGTTCTGTACATCCCACTGAGTGCCCAGGCTATGCTTTTCTTCTCCCCACCAGTGGGTTTTCGGTGGATTGGCCTCTTTACCCTAGGCATGGCCGGGGGACTGATTTACGGGTACGGTTGGCTTGACGCCCTGCCTTTTATGCTGCTGTATGGGTCCAGTTACTTTTTTGTTGGCTCTTATGCTTCTGTAACCGCTCAAGCGGAGGCAGCCCGCCGGGAGAGTCAAACCCTGTTAGCCGAGCTTCAGACCACGCATCGCCAACTCCAAGTGTATGCAGCTCAGGCCGAAGAACTGGCTGTGACCAAAGAGCGCAACCATCTGGCCCGCGAATTGCACGACTCCGTTACCCAAACTATCTTCAGCATCACCCTGACGGCCAAATCAGCCCGTATCCTGCTGGAGCGAGACCCGACGCAGGCCATGGCTCAACTGGATCATCTCCAGGACCTGGCTCAGAGCGCCCTGGCCGAGATGCGTGCTCTCATCTTCCAACTGCGCCCTACCTCTATTGAAGAGGGAGGACTGGCTGCGGCGCTGCACCGCCATACGGCCGCACTCAAAAACCGGGATGGGCTAAGCGTCGCCTTGCAGGTCGAGGGCGAGCAGCGGTTGCCCCCGGAACAGGAGGCTCACCTGTTTCGTATTGTTCAGGAGGCCTTGAATAACGTTGTCAAACATGCCCACACCGACGAGGTTGTGGTTAAGTTGGTGCTGACCGCTGACCGGGTGTTGTTGCTGGTGGAAGACCATGGCCTCGGTTTCAATGCCGCCAGGATTGAACCAGGCCGAGAGACCCTGGGACTATCCAGCATGCGCGAGCGGACGGAAATGATGGGCGGCAGTTTCGCCGTTGAGTCCCGACCGGGCAAAGGGGTGTGTATTCGGGTGGAGGTCCCCATAATGGCCTCTCAAAAAAGTTAAGGGCAGGAGGTTAACCGGATGGCTAAAATTAGTGTACTCATTGCCGACGACCACGCTATGATCCGGCAGGGGTTGCGGACCTTTCTTGACCTGCACGACGAGATCGAGGTGGTTGGCGAAGCGGCCAATGGTTTGGAAGCGGTTGAACAGGCCCGCCACCTGCAGCCTGATGTGATTTTAATGGATTTGGTCATGCCTAAGTTAGACGGCGTCGAGGCCCTCCGGCAAATTCGCGCCCTCAACCTTAACGCCCAGGTCTTGGTCCTAACCAGTTTTACCGAGGATGACAAGGTTTTTCCGGCCATCGCTGCCGGCGCTGCCGGTTACCTTTTGAAAGATGTCAGCCCCGATGACCTGATCCGGGCCATTCAAGCCGCCCACCGGGGTGAGGTTCAACTGCACCCGGACATTACCAAAAAACTGATGAGCCAGGTTGCCGCTAAAGCCACCCAGCCCAACCTACCTCACCGTCAGACGGAAGCGTTGGATCGTTCGGCAGAATTGACTGAACGAGAGCTTGAGGTGCTCCGCCTCATTGCTAAAGGTTTGAACAACCGCGAGATTGCCCGCCAACTCGCCATCAGTGAGAAAACGGTTAAGACCCATGTCAGCAATATTTTGAGCAAATTGAACCTGGCCGACCGTACTCAGGCGGCTATTTACGCGCTCAAAGAGGGTTTGACCAAGTAAGGGCGAGACAGGTCGGCATGACCGCCCTTTGCTCCGAGAAGACCTTTCCAACCTGCCTCGCCCTTGCTACATCCCTGGTCCTACGACTAACGATGGAGTAAACTATTTCCGCAGACCGATCATCTGATCGGTCTTTTTTATCAATAAAGACACTCTTTAAATCCGATGTCAATGGCAAAGGAAAAGGTTATTCTATCGGTGGTAGACAAAAATAATCTGTGAGGAGGCTTATGAATACTCAATTTAACTCAAAATTAACCACCCTGCCGCGCCGCTGGGATATTGACTGGCTGCGCGTGCTGGCTACGCTGGCGGTCTTTCTGTTTCACTGTGCTCGCTTTTTCAACGATGAGGGCTGGCACATCAAAAATAATGAACTGGACTTTGGGATGACATTTTTTGTGAACATTGTCTCGCAATGGCTCATGCCCCTTTTCTTCATCCTGTCCGGGAGCAGTGTCTATTATGCCCTCACCAGTCGTCGCAGCGGCTCCTTTATCCGAGAGCGCATTACCCGGTTGCTGCTGCCGCTTATCTTTGGCATTCTGGTGCTAATTCCGCCCCAGGTCTACATTGAGAGTGTGAGCGGTCAATCGGAAACAGTACCGCTCTTTGTCGGCTCGCTCCTGGAGTTCTATCCCCATTACTTTGACGGTTTCTATGCCTTTGGAGGGTACTTTGCCTGGATGGGGCTGCATTTATGGTACCTTTTGGTATTGTTTCTCTTTTCTCTATTGACCCTGCCTTTGTTTATCTTCCTTAAAACCGAGGCCGGTCAACGGCTTGTGACTGGCCTGGCCGCCTGGTTAACTAAACCAGGACTTTTTCTCTTGCTCCCCGCACCGCTGATAATTTTTGAAGTAGGGCTTGATCCGGATGAGCTGGGCTTCCGCAATTTTGGCGGCTGGAACCTGTTGATTTACCTGGGCTGGCTCATCATTGGCTATGTGCTGGCCGCCGAGCCGCGTTTCCAGCAGGCCATCCGGCGACACTTTTTCGCTGCGGTAGGGTTGGCCGGGCTGACGCTAACCATCGGGCTGCTCCTGTACCACAGCGATATTTCGGCCCCTTATGGCTCAATGAACTACGCCCTGTTGATGACTCTCCGGGTTTTCAATTCGTGGTTCTGGCTGTTGGCGATTTTGGGCTTGGGCCAGCGCTATTTCAACTTCAAAAACGATTTTTTGGTCTACACCAACCAGGCCTCGCTGCCCTTTTACATGCTACACCAATCGGTCATCGTCGTTATTGGCTTTTTTATGAGGGATTGGACGCTTGGCGTACTGCCCAAATATGTAATCCTGGCTGTTGTTTCATTTGTGATGATTATGACCCTCTACGAACTCCTGATCCGGCGGTTCAACGCACTACGCTTTCTGTTTGGCCTGAAATCCCGGCAGCCTGACCGGAGCGCCATCGCTGCCCAGCCAGAGAAGCAGGCCGCTTGAGGGTGGTACAATAAGGACGCTATGCACGCTTTTTCAAAAATGCCATCTGGTGTATACTCCCGAATTATCAATTACTCATCATCAATCATAGGGGGTAGTGATGACCACAACCTATCAAATCATTTACTGGCGCGACATCCCGGCCCAGGTGAAAGTCAAGGGACGAGGAGGAGCGTCGCGCCAACTGCCGGAGCGTTTTGAACGGGCCATTGACCGCGCGGCCATGCACGCCGGGGCCATCAACACCGACGATTACCTGGCCGAGTGGCGCAAATCCGATTGGCAGGAGCGTGAGGGCGAAGCGGGTGATGTGGTCGAGGCCCTTGTGGCCGAGTTGGAAGCCGCTTATCCCGAAGAACGCCTGCGGGAGATGTCCAGGAATGGAGGGCGGGAGGTGGTCTCCTCCTAGCTGGCATCTTTTCAATTTTTATAAACTAGATTATAATAATTCCAACTTTGGTATGGCTCAGGCCCGCTTCTGGTGGGTCTTATTTTTGCCTGCGGCGACCGCTGACCGCAGACAACCGACCGCCGGTGACACTCTCGCGGCGGTCTTCGGTCGGCGGTCTGCGGTCATATTTATTAGCAAAGGAACAACGCCTACGTGAGCAACAACACCGAACAGAAATACTTGGTCGTCTTTCAACCCTCCGGACGGCAGGCTTACGTGCCCGCCGGGCAAACCCTCCTCGACGCGGCGCGCGAGATGGGCGTGGAAATCGAGAGCATCTGCGGTGGGCAACAAACCTGCGGCAAATGCAAAATTGTGGCCGATTTTGGCAATTTTTCCAAGTACGGCATTAGCTCGAAAGAGGAAAATATTTCTCCGGCCGGCGGCGACGAGCGGGATTACTGGACCAAGCGCAAACGCGATCCAGGTAGTTACCGCCTTTCCTGCGCGGCCTGTGTGCTGGGCGATTTGGTCATTAATGTGCCCGAAGAGAGCCAGGCCCGCAAACAGATTGTCCGTAAAAGCGCCACCGTGCGCGAGATTGTAATTGATCCGGCGATTCGCCAGTATTTTGTCAAAGTGCAGCCGGCGGAGTTGGGCAATCGCCAGGGGGATTGGGAGCGGCTGCAAGAAAGCCTGGCCAAAACCCATCATTTGGGCGGTTTGCAGATTGACTATTTTGCCCTACGCGATCTGCAAAAAGTTTTACGCCAGGGTAATTGGGAAATCACAGTGACGGTCTGGAACGACCACGAAATTATCCGGGTGCAGCCGGGCTATGCCGAAGGCACTTATGGTTTTGCTGTGGACATCGGCTCGACCACCGTGGCCGGCCACCTGGTAGACCTGCGCACCGGCCAGATTTTGGCCACCGAGGCCATGATGAATCCCCAAACCACCTACGGCGAAGACCTGATGAGCCGCATCAGCTACGGTATGATGAATCCCGACGGGGTAGAAAAGATGCACAAGGCCATCATCGAGGCGCTGTCGAAACTGCTCAAGCGGGCCACCCGCGCGGCCAAATTGCAGCCGGAGGATGTGACCGAGCTGGTGCTGGTCGGCAATACCACGATGGTGGACTTGCTGCTGGGCATTGACCCGGTCGAATTGGGCGGCGCGCCTTTTGCCCTGCCCACCAACGATGCCGTGAATGTGAAAGCGCGCGACCTGGGAATTGTGGCTCATCCTGGGGCGAATGTGCATATCCTGCCGGTGGAGGGTGGACATGTGGGCGCGGACAACATGGCCGTGGTCATCGCCGAGTCGCCGCAGGTGGCCGAGGATATTGTGCTGATCGTAGACATCGGCACCAATGCCGAAATTTTGGTCGGCAACAAAGAGCATCTGCTGTCGGCTTCCAGCCCCACCGGGCCGGCCTTTGAGGGGGGCGAAATCAGCCACGGCATGCGCGCGTCGACCGGGGCGATTGAAAAAGTACGGATTGATCGCGAAACCCTGACCCCACGTTTCCGAGTTATCGGCGAGGAGCGCTGGAGCGACGAACTGCCGGCGGAAGAAATTCAGGCGGCGGGTATCTGCGGCTCCGGGATTATTGACTTGGTGGCCGAACTGTTTGCCGCCGGGATTATTGACGCGGGCGGCAAATTTGTACGCGACACGCCGTCGCCCAATTTCCGGGCCACCCAACAGGTGGGTGAGTACATCCTGGCTACGGCCGAGCAAACCTCGACCGGCAAGGAGATTGTGATTACGCAGCAGGATATTCGGGCCATCCAGTTTGCCAAGAGCGCCCTCTACACCGGAGCCAAGTTGTTGATGGAGCGCCGGGGGGTGGAGAAGGTGGACCGGGTGCTGCTGGCCGGCGGCTTTGGGGCGCATATTGACAAGCTGCGGGCCATGATGATGGGCCTATTCCCCGATTGCGAGCTGGATAACGTCTACCCGGTGGGCAACTCAGCCGGGGATGGAGCGGTGCTGTGCCTGTTGAGCCGCGAGCGCCGCCAGCGCGCCCGCGAACTGGCCCGCTGGATTGAGTATGTTGAAACCGCCATCGAACCAAATTTTCAGGCTCGCTTTGTCGATGCCCTGGGCCTGCCCCACACCATTGATGAATTTCCGCATCTGAACGGCTTGATCCCTGAGCGCCCCGCCGCTGAAAACGGCAATAATGAAGATCGCCGGCGCGAACGCCGCCGGGATCGACTCAACCGGCGGGAGCGCGTTGTCGTTGAGGATGGCCGATAAAGCTTTTCAAAAATCCTTTGTCTGCGCTATAATCGAAGTATGCGTTTAATATTTGACGGGGTTAGCCGGGTGTCGCTGTGAGTCTGGAGTGGGTTTTACTCGGTCTGCGGATTTTGGCGACCATAATTCTCTACACTTTTTTAGGTGTGGCTTTTTATATCATCTGGCGCGATTTGAAGCAGCTCGAGGGCCAGGCCACGCCGCAGACGCAAACAACCTATCAACTGCGGGTGGTGGCCGCAGCAGAGGATCAGCCGCTGGCCGTGGGCGAAACTTTGCCCTTGCAAGCACTGACCGTGTTGGAACGCACGGCTGAGAATTCAATTGTGGTGCGAGACGACCCAGTTACGGCGGCTCAGACTCGTTTACGCCAGGAAAATGGGGTGTGGTGGTTGGAAGACTTAGGTAGTGATACCCTGCTCAACGAACTGCCGCTATCCAAACCAACTCCCCTGGCCGAAGGCGACATCATTGGCATCGGCAGCTTGCGGTTTAAGTTGGAGAGCAGCAGGTAGTGGAAGATGGGGGCCAGGGTCAGGTGACAGAGTAGCAAAGTCGCAGAGTAGCAAAGTCGCAGAGTAGCAAAGTCGCAGAGTTATGAGGTGGCAGATTTAAGACATTACGCATTACGTTTTACGCCCCACGTTTCACGCATCACGTCTCATTGATCATTAATTATTGACTATTCACAATTGACAATTAATCATGCATCTCGAACAACTCTCCAATGCCTTTGGCGTATCCAGCGTCGAAGGCGACGTTAGAAAAATCATTGTCGAAGCGGTCAAGCCTTATGCCGACGAGTGGCGGGTTGATACGATGGGCAACCTGTTTGTAACCCGCAAGGCCAGGATTTTTCAGACTTTTGAGGTACGCTCCGCGAAAACCTCAAAGGTCTCTCCGCGAGTCATGGTCACAGCCCACATGGATGAAGTCGGCTTTATGATCTCCGAAATCAAGAACGATGGCCGCCTGAAATTCAAGCCCATCGGGGGATTCGACCGGCGAGTGCTGCTGGGAAAAGCGGTGGTGGTGGGCCAGGAGCGTGTGCCTGGGGTAATTGGTCTCAAGCCGGTGCACCTGCTCAAACAGGGCGAATACGATAAGGTGGACGAGACCGACTCGATGTACATCGACATCGGCGCGAGTGGGGATGATGGCGGCGGCAAAGTCAGTGTGGGGGATTTTGCTACTTTTGCCACCCAATTTGATCATCTGGGCGGCCAACCGCGCCGGCGCAACGGCCAGGGACTGGTCAAAGGTAAAGCGTTCGACAATCGGGCCGGCTGCGCGGTAATAGTGGAACTGCTCAAAAGCGATTACCCGGTCGATCTGGTGGCGGTGTTTACCGTGCAGGAGGAAATTGGCCTGCGTGGGGCGCGAGTCGCTGCCTATACGGCCAACCCTGATTTCGCCTTTATCCTGGAGTGCACCGCCGCCGACGATTTGCCCTCGCTCGACGAAGATGCGCCCGAAGGGTTTCCCCGCCTGGGTGAGGGTCCGGCGATTACGGTGATGGATCGCACCTTCATCGCCGACCGCCGCCTGGTCGATTTGCTCATCAATACGGCGGAGGCTGATAACATTCCCTATCAATTCAAACGACCCGGCATTGGCGGCACGGATGCCGGGGCGGTCCATCTGGCCCGCGAGGGGGTGCCAGCGGTAGCAGTCAGTGTGCCGGCCCGTTATATTCACTCGCCCGCGGCTGTCTTGGACTTAGCCGATTTTTGGAACACAGTCAAATTGATGCAGGCTACACTGCAGCGGCTACCTCAACAGGAGTGGTAACTTTGTTCTTGG